>JAZRXS010000127.1:0-40597 GCA_045600325.1 Prevotella sp. | reverse complement strand
AGGAGGAATATCAGCAGAGCGTGTCTTACTTCAAGCAATACATGGAGGCTGTACGTGAGGCCATACGTGATGAGTTCCGCATGCAGAACGAAGCTGAACGTATGACCACTTGGGCAGATGAACGAAAGAACATCCAGGAACTTATGGAAATGCTGGCAAGCCTTCCTGTTGGCAACGATGCCCTTATGCCGGAACTCTCAGCCTTGGCATACGACTGCATGCTGCTTTCAAAAGGTATTCTGCTGAACTCTTCCATTGAGTTTGAGAAGATTGTTAATGCCAGCAACGATGCCAAGCTCAAGGCAACCTATGAGGAGACGAAACGAATAAACGAAAAAATCACGGAACTCCGTCAGACGGCAAATACCGATGAAGAGCTTGATAATATCGTAAAACTGCAGCAGCAGAGCCAGCAGTTACAGTTGGAACTCAATCGCAGTTGTGCAGAAATTGCAGACTTCACCGATTATATCGGTTACTCGTGGAAAGATGTACAGGCAAAACTTCAGAAGGAGGATGTCGCTATAGAGTTTGCGGCTATCAAGGCGGGAGTGTTTGACAATGCAAACTATATGGCTGCCATCGTGCTCACGAAGGAGATGACGCAACCAGTTGCCGTGTATATATGCAACTTTGCTCAGGTGAAGGCTATGCAGAAGGATTCCCTGATTTATTTGACTCCAGTCGTCGGAAACCTTGTTTGGGGCAATCTCGCACAATATATAAAGGACAAGAAGCGCATATATTTCTCTGCAGATGGCGCATTCAACCAGATTGGTATAGAGTATCTGCAGTGGGATGGCAAACCTCTGTCCGAGCAGAAGGATATGGTTCGTCTTTCTTCCACAAAGGAACTTTGCTATAATGCGGCAAAGGCAGAAGTGACTCATGCCGCTATTTTCGGTGATATCAACTACACGGAAGAGGGCAATTATTCTGCCGATGCAAAGCGAAGCGTAGCTTCTATGCGAGGCTCAGCCCAAACGGCTGCCGATGGTGACAACCAGTTTGGCAACCTTGACGGTACACGCAAGGAAATGGACGAGATAAGCAAAACCCTCAAATCATCAGGCATCAAGAACGTCCAGACGTTTGCCGACACAAAAGCCAGTGAGGAGGCTTTCCTTGCACTGAGCGACAGCAAACTCAATCTTCTCCATATTGCTACCCATGGTGCTTATCTGGCAAAAGACAAAGTTACGGATGCAGAATCAATGCAGCAAAGCATTCTCGCCTTTGCAGGAGCCAACCTTGGAAACGAAGGTACAAAGACTGACGGTTACGTGACCGCAGCCGATGTGGCAAAGATGAACCTCCGCAACTGCCAGATTGCTGTTCTCTCCGCTTGTGAGACAGCCCTTGGCAAGATGGGCGATGATGGTGTCTTCGGTCTTCAACGAGGCTTTAAGAACGCAGGTGTCCAAACCCTCCTCATGAGCCTCCGCCAAGTAGATGACCAAGCCACCACCGAACTCATGATACAGTTCTATCGCAACCTCATGGCAGGCTGCACCCCAAACGTATCACTTCGCAAAGCCCAGCAACATCTCCGCCAGAATGGATATGACAAGCCAGAATATTGGGCATCATTCATCATTCTGGACGGAAAATAACAAAAAAACTAACAATCATGCAATTATTTGGATGTTATTTTGTACATTTGCAATCTGTTAATGAGAAAATCAAACACTAATGGCAAACAAATACGATATTTTCATCAGTTATAGCAGAAAAGATTCTGACAAAGTTAACGCCATCGTCAATTATATTGAGAAGGCGGGATTCCATGTTTGGATTGACAAGAACGGAATAGAGTCAGGAGAAGGTTTTAAGCATGTTATAGTTAATGCTATAGAGAATAGTAGTGTCGTTTTGTTCTTTTCTTCTGAAAATTCCCACCATTCACCATGGACTGCCAAAGAAGTTGGTGTGGCTGTATCACTCAAGAAACATATCATACCTATCCATCTCGACTCTTCTAATTACAATAAGGAGATAATGTTTGACCTTGTCAATATTGACTTTATTGATTACACGGATCCGTCGAAACATGAAGCTGTTTTACAGAAACTTATCAAGTCTTTGGAAAAACATTGTTCGATTGATGCTGATGTAAAAATCTCCAGAGACTTCTCTTTTCATGAAACTGTATCACATAAAGGCAATAGTCGAAATAATAGAAACATATTTATCGTCGCCATCACGCTTATTGCCATAATTCTTATAGGAATAGGATATTATGTATTTAAGAATGATACCGATATGTCCATAGCAGAAATAGAGGATATAGAGCGTAGAATAGATGTTCAAATTGAGAACAGCCAATTTACCATGTATTATGTCAAGCCTGGCACATTTTGGATGGGAGCCCAAAGCAACGATGCGAAATGCAGAAACTATAATGAAGAAGCTGCGGAAGAAGAAGGAAATGTTCACAAGGTAACATTAGATGGATTTTATATGTCTGAAACAGAAGTAACACAAGCTCAATGGATAGCTGTCATGGGTAACAACAACTTGCCAGAATGGAGCCAGGAGATAGGACTTGGCGACAACTATCCCGCTTATGGTGTTTCATTTACTGACGCACAAGTGTTCACGGCAAAACTGAGCGCTATAACAGGACGCAAATTCCGTTTGCCAACAGAGGCAGAATGGGAATGGGCTGCTCGTGGAGCACACGACAAATGCTATACATATTCCGGCAGCAATAACATTGATCTTGTAGCTAATTATGACAATGAGGACAATGCCCCAAAAACACTCAAGGAAGTAAAAATGAAACAGCCTAATGAGCTCAAGCTATATGATATGAGTGGCAATTTGTGGGAGTGGTGTAGCGACTATTGGGAGGATACATATAAATCTGATTCCATAAAAAATCCGCAAGGGCCATCAATGGGAGAGGAACATGTTAACCGTGGTGGGGCCTTTGAGTCGTTGGCTCGACGTTGTAGAGTGACCACACGTCGCTCACGCCCAACAAACTATACAAGCAAACATCTGGGGTTCAGGGTTGTAATGACGAAATAATGGTATATACAGATAAAAAACATTACCTATGGCAAACAAATACGATATATTTATAAGTTACAGGCGTGATGATGGAAAACAGCATGCTCGCCTTATAGAGAAAGAACTGAAATCAAGGGGGTATAATGTCTTTCTTGATTACGAAGAACTTGACAAAGGACTCTTTGACGAGAAGATTGTTGGAGCAATAGCAAGTGCCAAAATATTCTTGATGGTACTCACACCATTGTATCTGTCTCGTTGCAACAAAGAAGAAGATTGGGTGAGAAAGGAGATACAATTGGCTATCGCTCAGAAGAAGGAATTTGTTCCCGTTGTCCCTGATGCTCAATTTAAGGAGATTCCTAAAAATCAGGAAGATGGTTTACCCTTAGATATAAAGGATATTGTTAATCGCATCCAGCGTACCGAGGTGTTCATGGGTCAGATGATGAAACCGTCCTTTGACTATCTGGTAAAGCATCGCCTACGTCCGTTCGTGCGCCCTAAAGTACAGATAAGGTTTTGGATAATTGCAGCAATGTTATTTATTTTTTCTGTTCTGATTGCGGCTATTTATGCAAAGACCTATATTGAAGAGCAGGCAGAAAATCAACGGAGAAGCATGATGCAACACCTTGAGAAGAAGTTTAGTAGGTACGAACTCAACTTTTACTTGAATGATACTATTACCATTGCCCAAATGGAAGCAATTAATGATATCCTAAACAATATGCAAGATATTCGTCCTGACACATTACAAATGGGCATATTCGAAGTTACAGTCGGGCAATGGTGCGCAATTATGAAATTACCGTTTGAGTCAGAGTGTACTTTGATGCCTATCACCTGTGTTTCTTTTGGAGATTGCGTAAATTTCGTAGAACACCTATGTACTTTAACAAATATTGAGTTTGAAATCCCAACAGAAGAAGATTGGAATTTCGCAGCACGAGGTGGAGAAAAATTATATAATACGATTTATTCTGGCAGCAACAATCCCGATGAAGTGGCATGGTACAAAAAGAACTCTGGTGGGGAAATTCACAAAAGTGATGGCGGTTACATAAACCCCAACGAATATGGACTTTATAATATGAGTGGAAATGTTGCTGAATTCTGTTTTGACACCTTTGATAAGGATGCCACAGAAGGTAAGGCACTTACGCAAAAGGTCGTTAGAGGTGGGCATTTCGCATCCCCTGCAGAAGATGTTACCATCGCGTCCCGCGCATCCATCGATGAAAATGATCGTAGTAATAACAAGGTAGGACTTCGTCTTGCCATAAGATTAAAACAATAAGATATGAAACGTATATTATTCTTTCTATTCTCAGTAATTTCAGTTGCTTGTGTTTATGCACAAGAGGTTATGGAAGAGACAACAGATAGCATGAGTATTGATGCAGTATTCGATGCTTGCGTATCAATGCAAGAATCGCTTGAAACCAATGATACTACAGCCCTTGCAGAGGCAGCCAAAGCGCTTAAGGACAGCAAGGCAACATCCTTTACCTCACTTCGTTGCAAGGATGACACCATTCAATCCCTTAACGGTCACTTCGTTTTCAATGATATCTTCGTTGATAGTTTGGCAGCAGGAGGCAACCCATATGAGAATGCCGATAACATCAACAGGTCAACCACCCATCGTGGACAAACTACAAACGGCTCAATTCTCACGAAGACTTGCTTTGTAAAGGCAGGTAAGAGCACAAAGCATTCCTTCACTTCACGCGGTGTGCAGGAACTCGGTATCATTACCGAACCTGGTGGAAAAGTGTATGTTAAGGTTCATGCAACAAACCCGTCAGGCCTTGATGAATGGTATAACGACAACAAGAGTGCAAAAGATGGCGCTCGTCGCTACAAGACCCGCTTCACTCTGCCTATGGACAAACGAAATACTGTAGAGATAGAAGTCATTAATAAAGGAGGCAAGGATACCAGTTTTGTAGTTATAAGCAACTAAAAATAACGATAGATCGAAATATCGAAACCTCGAAATGTCGAAGAATCGAATCCTCGATAAAAAATAATAGCAACTCATTATGGAAGACGAATTTCTGTGGGAATCCACAACCATTGATGAAAAAGAACAGGAACAGTGGAACGTGCTCTTTGAACAGATTGTCAAGGGGAACGTGATACCTGTCATTGGTCCTGAGTGCGTGCACGTGGGAGGCAAAAGCTCCATACAGTTCATCATAGATAAGATAGGTAATGCATGTGGTGCGAAGGATGGGGAGTTCACGTCATTCTCGCAACTCGTGTATAGCGAGAAGTTCCAGATATCAAGGTTCAGAAATGAAAACATATATAAGTTCCTGAATAAGAACCTTAGCGGGTTGATTTCAAAGTTCTACAAGGCTGAAGACAATGCCTTGCTCAAGCGTTTCCTGGAGATTCCTTATTTCCCATTTGTCATCACTACCGTCTTTGATCCTATTGTAGAGAACATCATGCGCGAGATTCATGGTGATAAGCTTCGTGTGATGTGCTTCTGCAATAATCCACAAAAAAATGAGGATATACTGAATAGTGCCGAAACACATGCGCCTACATTATATTATATGTTTGGCAAACCGAATGAAGCCCCTAACTCATTTGTGGTGACAGATACCGACTTGCTCCGTTTCTCACGTTCATGGATGCTGCCTAACGACAGTAGCAGCAAGGCAAAGCCATCTGTATTGTCGAATGTATTGGCAAAGCGCTATCTGCTTGTTGTTGGTTACAACTATCAGGATTGGTTGTTCCGTTTCTTCTGGTATGCCATGAAGAATGACTCGATTGGTCAGGATATGGGTGGTATGCTCACACATAGTCGCAACGACCAGAGCCTCATCGACTTCCTCACTCGAGCAAAGGCATTTGCACAGGTTGAACCTGAAATGGAGAAGTTTGTTAATCGCATATACGAGGGAGTTGCTTTGGCAGAAAGCAAGATGAAAACGAATATCAACTCCAATTTTGTACCGATTGAAGGAACGGATGTATTTATCTCCTATTCCCGAGGTGATGCCGAGATTGTCAAGGAATTGTATCGCATACTGAAGGAAAAAGGTCTCAACGTGTGGTATGACAAAGAAAGCCTGCATAAGGGACGCGACTTCATGGAACAGATAGAGAATGCCATCAAGCACTCCACTTTCTTTGTGCCTGTGTTCACCAATACCATCCTTCAGCAAGCAGGTGACGAACATCCTTATCGTCTGGAGTGGAACTATGCTGTAGAGCACCTACAACTCGTTGGTGGCATTCCATATTGCTTCCCATTCTTCGAAGAAGGCTTCAATATGGATCATCCTGTTGCCGCTATACCAAAGGATTTGAAGCGTCACGATGCATTCTCATATACAAAAGCAAATATGCAAGAAAAAGCTGCTGAAATGGCAGATTATCTTATCAAGGAGATAGAAAGGAGGAAGAATGGCTAATGACAAATGGAGTGGCAGCAATCCATGGCTTGGATTGGCGCCATACACAGAAGGAACTCCTCTGTACGGTAGAACGCAAGAATGTTCCGTTCTATCCGAAATCATTAAGGACAATATCGCCACCATCGTATATGGTAAGTCTGGCATCGGCAAGTCTTCTTTGCTGAGTGCCGGTATCTCTCCTATGCTTCGTAGCGAGCAATATATCCCTGTGCCTCTTCGCCTTGTACACAACACGGAGGTAAGTTATGTTGAACAGATAGAGAACAGAGTTCGCGAACTTGCTGATTGCAAGGACGAATTGCCAGAGAATGTTCCTGACCTTGGCCTCTGGGACTTCTTTCACCGCAACACCTTCACAAAGGATGGAGTCTCTTGCCAACCGGTCATTATCCTCGACCAGTTTGAAGAGATCTACACCCTCACCGATGTAGACCATAAGCCAGAGATTATTGCCCTTTTCACAGAGTTGGCAAGCCTCCTCAACGATATCAAACCAGATGCTGTTCTTGCAGCAGAGTCTTCTTTTACGGAGGAAACGGCCGAATCATCTTCCTCCGATGATGACTACTCTTTCGAACTCTCCACGGAATCTTCTTTTGCCTACAACGAAACCGTCTCTTTCCGTTTCGTCATCTGCCTACGTGAGGACAAACTCTATCTTCTAGAGCGCAATAGTGCCAACATCCCATCCATCAAGACCAACCGCTACAACCTCCAGGCACTCTCACCCGATAGCGCCCTTGAGGTCGTCACTTTCCCACGTCCAAACCTTTTCACCACAGAAGAAGCAATAGCCATCGTTGACAAACTTACCGATATGGGTGACGAAGGCATCCGAACTGTTGATCCTGCTATTCTCTCGCTTTTCCTATATAAATACTTCGAGAAGAAAGGAGAAGCCAACTACGACAACATCTTTGCCGACTATTATCACGAAGCAACCAAGGGTATCAAAGACAAATCCCTCGCCTTCCTCGAAGACCACCTCCTCACACTTGGTGGCTACCGCAACCAGATACCTGTTGATGATGCCCTATCAAGTGGAGTGACACAAACTGAAATAAACTCTCTTCTAAAACGAATCATCCTTCGCTCCGAGAAGCGTAAAGGCATTGATTATATTGAGTTTTCACATGACAGATTGTGCACAGAGGCAAAGAAGAGTAGAGATGATAGAATTGTTATACAGCAACGCAAGAGATTGTTAGAAAGGGCATTATGGGGCATTTGCATTCTTTCTATAATAATTGCCTTGGGTATTTTTTATATTGCTGATGCTAATGACAAAAACATCAAATTATTGGCCTCACAGCAAAGTATTGAAATACAAAATAGGAAGTTAGAGGTAGCTAACATTGAATTAACTGCCAGAGAAAATGAAAATGACTCTATAAATAAATCTCTTTGTTCTCAAATTTTATTAAATCAAAAGCAACAGGATTCATTGAAAATTTCATATCTTCGCATTGGCTCAATCAATCAACTCCTATCGTTCTCTCGTGATTCCCTAAGACATACAAACGAAGAACTTGCTGTAACTATACAAATAGCAAAAGAGGCTCAAAAAAAAGCAGAAGAATTGCAACGAAGAGCAGAAGAAGCACAACGGATCGCTGAAAATAGAGCAGATAACGTAATTGAAACTTTTCAAAAAACAGAAAAAGAATATGCTCAAGCCGAAGCCATCCAAACTACCATGGAGGGACTGGTTACAATAAACAAAGCCTTTGACTTCTTTTTAAAAATTCGAGATGCCGTAAATGTTAATAGCCTATCGCAATTATCATATTATACAGATAGTTTTGACAAATTTGGTTTGGAACCATTCTCCAGTTTAAGAATTGTCAAAGGTGAAGCAATTAATCTAAATGGTCATTTTATTTATAATGAAGAGTTCATAAAATTATGTTCAATAAATGCCGCTTATCCAAATGCTGATGTCTGTGACCAAAATGCCCAAAAACGTGGTATAGGACAAATTACGGGGCAATTTGCATTGTATAAAAACCTTGCTGTAAAAGCGAATTCTTCTCTGACATTATCATTTCCGAGTAGAGGTTATCAAGAAATTGCAGTGATTACAGAACCAAAGGGACTTGTTTCACTGAAAATTCATGTCCAAAACAAAAATGGATTAGATGAATGGCATAATTCAATTAGTAATTTTAAGAAAGGAGAACCATATAGAAAAGTACCTTTAAATCTACCGACTAACGTTATTAATCATGTAGAAATAGAGATTATTAATTGTACAAATAACGACATTAGTTTCGTGCTACTCAGTAATTAACGATGTTCTTTAATATCTAATGATTGATTATGATAATCCCTGAATTATCAATCCTAATTAAGCAACAATCATTCCAAAGCCTGTAACGAATAACAACAAATGAGAATGTTCATACTCACACTTTGGGCATCTGCTGTTGCTCTTCTGCCATATGCACAGACAACCAGTCCTTTGGACTATCAAGCAGAGGAGCAGGACCGTTGTGCAGAATACAGACGCATAACCAATAAAGTCTTGAAGGATGACGAACTGTTCGTTATGTTCTACATGGATGCGGCATTGGTGGTTGATCCTAATGCTGATACCCAGATTGTGAAGCAGATAAAGACGGAGAATCCTTGGGAGGCTTTAAGAGAGTACCTGAATGACAAGAGCAATATCTATTTCTGCCCTTCGGGTTCACAATTGAGTGTTGCTATAGAATATATGCCTTGCCCTAATGACGTTAATGTAATAATGTCTGATAGGTATGGTATGTATAGACTTTCATCTCCAGAAGAATTGTTCAAGAACAGAGGAGAAGCGTTTCGGAATAGCAAGCATAAGGCTGTTGTGTTCGGAGGGTTGGATTATGATGATATGTCTGATGATGTGGAGTCGTTGCTTGCTTTTAGGGGAAAACGTTCTGCAGAAGGTTATGGGAAACTCAAGAATGCTTATGAAGAAGCAATCTATATTGATTCTTTACTGAGAAGAAAAGGCATAGAGGTAGCTCTGTTGAATGGTGAACAAGGAAGCGAACGAAGTTTCTATGAGTTGCCATCGTCAAAAGCTGATATTCTACACATTGCTTCTCATGGTGAGTATAAACCAAATGAAGATAATATAGAATCTCATACATTTGAAGAATGGATGATGTCGCACTCTGCATTAATTTTATCAGGTTATAACCAATATTCAGAGGATAAGAAGAATGATGGTCGCCTGACAGCATACGAGATTTCGCAAACAGATTTGTCAAATATAAAACTTGCGGTGCTTTCTGCTTGCGAAACAGGAAAAGGCGACATCAAGGAGAATGATGTGTATGGTTTGTTGAAAGGTTTCAAGATGGCTGGGGCAGGCACGCTGATGCTCTCACTAGCGAATGTCAATGACGAACCGACCTCTATCTTAATGAAACGTTTTTATGAGAACATCTTCCGAGGTGATAATCCTCGTAGAGCACTTGAAAATGCTCAAATGTATCTGAGAATATATTTGGATACCTATAAAGACGGATTGTATAAAGACTCGCTTGATTGGAAGAAATTCATTCTTGTTGATGACTTAGACAGAAACATAGGTCAAAATGTAACGGATGAGGAGCGTGAGTACTTTTTGGATGAGATTGTGGGATTGAGAGACGTGTATGCTGCAACGCAGTTGTTCCCTGGTTGGGATAAGGTGAGAGAAGGATTAACGGCTTATGATAAAGTCGTTAGATTCTTTCCCTTTATCGTTGCCGATGGTGAACAGAAAAGAGTTCAGTATTTAGCATTAGTAGCAGACGCAAAAAGTGGGAACTGCAACGTCCGAAAGTTATTCTCCGTGACAGAAGACAACCTTGAACATTATGAGGTGAAATATGATCGTAGATTAGAGTCCGGAATTTGGGAAGAATTTGATTCCATTGTGTGGAAACCTATTGCTAAAGATTTAATGGACGCACATAGAGTGTATTTTGTTGCTCCTGGCCTACTTAACAATATTCCCTTAGAGTGTCTGGAGACTGTGATAGACAAATATGAACTATATCGAATTTCTTCCTTAGACGTCTTACTGAATAAATCAACACACACATGTTCTGGATATCGTCTTGCCTTGTTCGGGGATTTAGAATATTATTGTCTTGATGACGAAGAGGATGAATATCCACTTTTGCCTTTAACACGAGGTGCAGGTATTCATCTCGAGCGTTTATGGGGAACAAAAGCAGAAGTAGAGCAAATCCGTAAGATAGCTGATGGAGCAAATTTGTCGTCTGTTATGTACACAGGATGTGATGGCACAGAGAGAAATATCTATGCTATGCTCGAAAACGACAAAGTTGATGCACTTCACATTGCGACACATGCCTTCAGTGGAGAACCTATAGTTAAGGATAATACATATACTCTTCAAAATTATATGTTAAGTAGGTGTGGACTTTTCCTTTCTGGATCAGGAGATATTATTGACGAAACCGCAGAAAAGAATGTTTTGAATAATGATGGCGAAGGTATATTGACAGGCTTGGAGATAGCGCGAACGGATTTACGAAAGTTGGACTTTGTAAGCTTAAGCGCATGTGATACGAATATTGGATTGATAAGCAATTTGTATTCAATAGCATCCGAGAATTCTTGGAGCTTGACTCATGCGTTTAAAATTGCAGGAACAAAGGCAATACTTAGTTCTCTTTGGGAAGTTAGTGATGAAGCCACATCTCAAGTTATGATGCTTTTCTACGAGAACTGGCTTAAAAAAAAGATGAATATCCGAGATGCATTAGACTCCGCAAGAAGAAAGATCAGAAATCATGCAGGTTGGGAAGATCCAAGATATTGGGCTTCATTCATTTTGCTTGATGGCTTAGAATAATATTACACAATGACACTTTTCAGATTCTATATATTGACTTGTTTAGGGTTTCTTTGCCAATGCTGTATCGGGCAGAATGCGAATAAAGTGTTTTCGTTAGTTGAAAATGCTGTGAGCACTATGTCTGAAGAGCATATAGAAAACGCATACAATGCCATTATCCAAGGCTGACACATCAACTCCAATACGAGTCCTGTACAAATCTCAGACATTGCCCACTCGCTGCAAGACGATGAGGTTGTAGTGGAGTTCTTTGATTTGCCAAAATCATTCGGTGGATCAAACTATCTGGCATTTGTCCTGAAAAAGGGGATGTCAGTACCTCGACTTTATAATATCTGTAGCGATAAGACGCTATTGGCTTTGTTGGACGATAATCGTGATTTCTATAATGACACGAAGGTGCTTGCCACTATCATGTCTCCTTTAAAAGATGAGCTTAAGGATATTAAAACCATATACTTTGTTCCTTCGGGAAAACTCCACGAGATAGCATTGGAGTATTGCAAGGATACGAACGGAAAGATGTTCTGTGAAAATTACGAGGTGTATCGTTTGACTTCTTCAGCTTCGCTTGCAGATAGAAAGCAACATCGGGAATACAAGAACTTCTCTATATGGGGAGGTGTTGAAATCGAAGCGGATCTCCCTTATGATGATGCGGATGCTGATTTGGAACCATATAGGAATATGCTCCCCTACCTGGAGGACTCGTATCTTGCTGCAGAATCAATAACTAAAGAGTTGGAGGAAAAAGGCAAGAACGTTAAGTTCTTACATAATGAAACTGCAACAGAAGAAAATTTCAAAGCGTTATCGGGAAAAGATATCGATGCTTTCTTGATAGAGACACATTGTATATTCACAAAAGAAATGTAGCATAACTTCTAAAAGTGGTACTAATGCTCCTTTAGACAATCATGCCTTAGCATTATACGGAGCAGCCTGCACAATGGACGCAGGAATCGTACCTCATGGCAATGAAGATGGTCTCATCACAGAGGATGAAATTTCAAAGCTTGATCTCCATAACATAAACCTTGCCGTCATCTCCGCTTGCAAATCTGGATTAGGTGATGTGAAATGGGAAGGCGTTCACGGACTCATGCGAGGATTCAAACAGGCAGGACTCAACTCTCTCGTTATGACCTTGGACGATGTCATCGATTATGTCTCAGGCCAACTCTGGATCCAATTTTTCCACAACCTCACTAATGGACAAGCCAAGCGTGAAGCCCTCCTCAACGGAATCAAATACATCCGAACAATGGACAACGGATTCTACTCCCACCCAAAGTATTGGACACCTTTTATACTAATAGACGGAATAGAATAACTCTTATGTATAAATTTCACAAATATAATTACGAATATGAAAAAGACATTATTAATTTTAGTTGGAGCTTTACTTTCATTCTTTTGCTCCACTAACACCTTTGCTCAAATCTATACACCAATGCAACCCATTGAGGATGTTCATCCAGACCTTGTCCGTACAGATATAGGAGGGCTAACTGTTTGTCTGCCCAAAGACTGCACATTCAATGAAGAATTGTCGGTACCAGATGAAGGCAATTTTGTTTGGATGACTCCAGACAAGACATTCATGTTCATTTGCTGCCTATTTCAAACAGATGAGAGTTTTACCCAGGAAGAACGATTAATCGGTGAAGCAGCGCAGATGGGCTTGGAACTTACTGGAGATGAAGACGTTATAAACATGAAACTTGACGACAACATGTATATGAGCCTAACTTCAACATCAAAACTGAGTATTGGTGTGTGTGAATTATTCCCAGAAGATCATGTTGGAGTATGCCTATTTGTAATTGATCCTCAAGCTGATGATGACAGCATGAAAGTTTTTGATATCATTTCCAGTGTCCGACTTAGCAAAAAATAAATAGTTACATTATTATTCCAGAGATAAATGCTAAACCGTATTGTTTTTGTACTTATATGCATAGGTGCCTGCCTCAAGGTTTCGTGCGCCTATGCAAATAACATTTCTGCCGATTTGAAAAAATTGACACAAGATTATATTAGTCAAAAAGCAGAAGGGTTATTGCCTGAAGATTCCATCTGTGCTGCAGCAATGTATTACACCATCAAAAAGCATGATTGGAATACTGCGGAAAAAGCATATAATGACCTACAGATTCATCGTAAAAAATTCATGGGCTATGAGTACTCCACAGCCTTTGACATGTACCTGTCAATCTGTGTAGAGCATCTAAAACTGACTGTTCGCGAAGAGGACATCCGAATGTATCTCAAGATGCGGGAGGCTATGGCAAAAGGCAACAAGCAGATATATGGAAGAGCTATCTACGATACAGGAATGTCCGTACAACGCTTGGAAGCCAAGGAACTCACTATAGAACTTCTTGAACTATTTCTAAACTACGAGCCTGAGATGGAGCCTATATATTTCAATAGGTATCTTATGGATATAGGATGGGTATATAACTCATATCAAATGCCTCAAAAAGCCTATATGATCTTCAAAAAAAGCGCAGATTACTATCAAAAAACAATGGGAGAGTATTCTTTGAACTATGCAAAATCAATTCAAGCAATGGCTTATGTATCACAATTCATCGGAAAGGGGAAAGGCAGAATGCCGTTGTATCAGAGGCAAAAGACTATTTTGGAACATAACGGTGATACAATTAGTGATAGGTATGCTGTATGTCTTGACAATTTAGCCATGACTTTACACTATAATGATGAGGACGACAAAGCTGTTGAATATGCGGAGAAAGCGAAGGCAATATTTGAGAATAACAATAACACAGCAGACCTTGCCGTTACACTTAATAACATAGCATCCATCTATCGTAAACTATCCCTTAAAGATTCCATTTATTTGAATAAAGCCGAGGAGCTTTTGAACAAGTCCCTTGAACTCCAACCAACAACAGGAGCGATTATGAATCTAATTCTTTTTTATGATGTGCAGAAGAAAGAGCATGAAAAAGCAGCACGTTTAATAGATGCATTCCCTGGAGAGTATCAACATTCCGTCTATGCGAAACAGATTGCTGCTCATTATGCATCAATGGGGGATTTTGAAACATATACGCTGTGCATGCAAGAATATCTTGACTATCTGCGAACCGTATTGCAAACAAATGCAGTGTATATGTCAAAAGAAGAGCGTGATGATTATATAAAATTCTTCCAGAGTGAAGATTTTGAACAGCTATTTGATAATGCCGCACATTCTCAAAGTTCGAATATGTCCACACTATGCTATAACTATTTGCTAATGTCCAAATCTCTACTACTTTCATTCGATGCAAGTATAAAGAACATTATGGCTCAGACAAAGAATACGGAACTTCGAGACAAGTATTTCACTTACCTGGTACAGAAGAAGGATTATGAATCTGGGCGTTTATCAAAAGAGCAGTTTAACCAGTATGAACATGATTTCTTGGAGTCTCTGTCCAAGGAACGAAACTTCGCTGATTTCACAAATTTAAAAATGGACAATGTACAAAAGCGCCTGGGGAACGAAGATTTGGTAATTGAGTTTTATGAGAATCCTACACATCATTCTCCCACTTTGTATGCGGTAGTACTTGAACAGAAAAAGTCCCCTAAAGTTATTTTATGTTGTTCTGCAGAAGAGGAACAGACCTATGCTGACAACAATAAACTCACAGAACTTGTTTACAATAAATTAGCTCAATATATCTCCAACAAAAAAAGAGTATATTTCGTGCCTTCCGGCAGATTGTACACATACCCTTTTGAATCTGAAATCAGCCAATATTGTTCCGAAACCACAAAATTCTTTCGCTTATCATCTTCAAGAGAGTTGGTTTTAAACAAACAGAAAAAAGGAAAGAATGCGATTATTTACGGTGGCCTACGATATGGAATGGATGTTGATAAAATGATTGCTGATTCATTGGAGTATTCTACAAAGGAACGCTCCACTGAATTCTCCACCCTTACACGTTTCGCAGACCAAATAAGCCCTCTCCCGGGAACACTTGAAGAAGCAAAAAACATTAAGTTAACATTTGACAAGAAAAGTAAAGAGAAGGCGGAATTGTTTGTAGACTTGAAAGGAACTGAGAGTGCATTCAAAGCAAACAATGGCAAAGACATTCGCATCATACACATCGGTACTCATGGTTTTTACATCAAGGATGAAATAGAGATCAATGACCCTCTACTAAGAAGTGGTCTCCTTTTGGCAGGAGCAGAGAATTACTTCTATGAAGAGAACTTCATTAATGGTGCTGACGATGGCATCCTTACGTCACTGGAAATCTCAAACATCAATCTCCGTGGTCTTGACCTCGTAACCCTTTCGGCTTGTGACACTGGTAAAGGTGACATCACTGGCGACGGCGTATTCGGCCTCCAACGAGGATTCAAGAAGGCGGGGGCAAACTCCATTCTCATGTCTCTTTGGAAAGTAGATGATGATGCTACCTGCAAGCTCATGACGGAGTTCTACTCCAACTGGATTGGCAAGAAGATGACGAAGCATGATGCACTGGAGGCTGCGAAGACTTCTGTAAGGACAGATAAAGAACATCCTCAATGGAAAGAACCGAAATACTGGGCGGCATTCATACTACTGGATGCATTGGATTAATGGAAATCATGATGTTACGCAATTGTTTATTTTTTATTCTGCTCTTCACAGCACCATTAAGTGTGTGCGGAATGAGTGAGGAGATTCCTGAGACCAAAATGCTCATAGATGCTGCAGAAGCCGTATGCAGCATGTATGACATTGAGGACAATCTGGGAAAGATAGAACTTTGTGGCAAATGGGATACCACATTGGCTGAGTATGCTGCATGGCGCAGGAAGGGAGAATTGGACAATAGGGAGCAACGCAGCAGCAAGGCTTTGGATTGTCTGCTCGCCATTGCAGAATCGTTGTCCCAAACAAAGGAGGAAGCAAGACTCGCCATCGCCAGAATCAACTATCTTAGACAGGAGAGAATCTGGAATTTCGGCAAGCATGATGAGACTACAGCAATCGTTAGCGATATGATAGCCTTGCTTCAGGATTGCCATAGCATTGAAGCAACAAACCTGAAAATCCTATATCGTGCTGCAGCATGCTTCCAGAAGAGGGCCATAGAGGGCGACAATCCTATCTTCTGGGAAGAGGTAAACGCCATTGAGCAGGATTTCCAACATTTTCTGGATGGGAAACACACGGAGGATGTCGTACTTTACCGCACTCTGGAACTATTGGCACAGATGAAGGCGTGTGAGACGGTGTACATAGTGTACTACAACACGATATTCAACAATGATTGTCTGAAAAAACGTAACATAAAACCCGACACACACGACTATGACATAATCAACAGCAACTCCTTATGGTATCTTGATGAAGCTCTTCGCGTTGGCGAAAAATGCATGAACGACACTCCATGTGACTATGCATTTACCATCTACTACAAAATAATCCATGTATATAATCACCATCTTACCCAATACTATGAAGAGACGCTAAAGAATGCGCAGGATCTGCGGAACATGTTGCAGTCAGCGGGCGTGCGCGGCAAAGCGCAGATGTACATGGTAGAACCATGGATTTCTCTCTTGGAAATAAGGATGGGGCGCACTGGCTCCTTCGCACGATTCTGGACGCCGAAGGCTGATGCCGTGCGTGCATACTATGGTGAAGGGTCAGAGGAACTCATAGACTACCTCCAGACAATGTCAAGCGTTTCCTACCACACACAGCGATACAATGAACTGACTGAGATTGAAGAATACCAGAAAAGACATGTCCAGAAAAGAAGAAACGAGAACATATACGATGACATGCTCCTACAGATAATTGGCTTTTGGGAGACTCATGCGAACATGTCCGATAGCGAATTCCGCAACTACGTGAATGGATTAGTCAACAAGTACAAGGATATACATACCACCAAATGGGCATCGGTGGAAATAGGAAAACTTCTGGCGCAAAGATTGACACAGGAATTGAACGATCCGGAAACTGGACTACAGATTTATAAAATTGCATTGGAAGACATCAAGTTGTTATTGCCAAAAAATCATCTACAGTTAGCATTTGAATATGACAGGATAGCCCAACTGCTTCCTGATTCCGATAAAGAAGAGATAAGATACTACCTGCAAGCAGAAGAAGCCGTTATTGAAGCCAATGGTATCCATGCTCCATTGACAATGAGAAACATAGCGACACAATATTTGTACTTGAACGATACGGCTAAAGCTGATGAACTTTATCGCAAGTCCATAGCTGATGCAAAAAAGGCTGGCGACAAAATTACGGAGGCTTACTGCGGAATTGAGCATGCTCTGTTTGTGACGGATAAGGCCAACAAAAAGACGCTAATGAACAAATATTCGGATTGGCTACTACAGACGGAGGAGTATCAATATCACATCATAGGCGTCATTACAAATGCTGCTCAGTATTATATTGACGAAGGGGAAGCTGACAGAGGATTGGCTCTGCTTGAAAAAGGTCGACAACTGATAGGAAAGTCAAACATTCCGACTACAAATAATACCTGTACGCTTTATACTGTATATGCAAACTATTTAGCTGAAGTAAGAAACGAATACGATGCTGCTCTACAGTTGTTGGAAGAAGTAATCAGTATATACAGCAAGGAAAATCTCTCGGATGGATTCTACACAGATCTATACACATTACAGGAACTGCGTTATAAAATATTATGCTGTAAGGGAGATGGTTATGACGTACTTATAAAGAGAATGTTATGTCTGCAAGACATTGGTAATCTGGCAGCGAAGATTTATGAAGTATCCGGGCAATCTCCTGAGATCAGGTTTACATACATGGCAGATGCTTTCTGCAAACTCACATATATATGGAAATGGATTCCTAAGTTCAGAAAGATTATGGCAACTGCCACTCCTGGGACAAAGGTTTATACAGAACTTCAATCCGGCATGAACGCATGGTCTCTATTTGTCAATCAAACATCAGCCTACGACATCAAGTCTTTTATAGAAGACCTCAAAGAATACGATGCCAATTATCTGAAGAACGCCAGATACTACCTTCTTCTAGCTACATACGCCACTTACTGCTACAACATAACAGAAGACTATGCCGAGGGCAACAAAGTCATGAAACAGCTGCTGACGGACTGCAAGGCATACAATCCCACACACTACCCAAATTATCTCTGGGCACAAATTGGCGCGCTATACGAGGCCAATCGCTTTGAAGAGGCTGAAAGTTGCTTGGAAGAATACAAGAATCTGCTTGCAGGGCAAGAGATATCACTTGACATTCAAACCAGTATTACCAACTACGAATACCTGATCTATCACAAATTAGGTAGATATACCGACTGCATTGCTCCTGCCAAGAAGAATTTTGAGCTGATGCGACAACTCATTGACCTTAACTTCGACATGCTCACTCAGCAAGAGCGTGAGAACCTCATAGATACCAAGGGCACAGGGGCAAACTATATTGCAGATTTGCTGGAAAGGTGTCCTACGAAACTCGCGGCGGTAGCCTACGATGCAATGCTGCATGAGAAGAACCTGCTTTTGCGTTCATCAGAGCGAATTCGCCAATCTGTGATGAAATCGGGGAACAAGGAGCTTATTGCTGCCATTGACAGCATCAACTACATGAGAACCTTCCTGACACAAAGTACAGGACTGGGTGTCGGAAGCACCAATGAAACAATGGCGGAATATCTCGCAATACAGAAACGTATGGAAGAGCTGGAAAGGTTTGTGGCAAGACAGTCTGCCCAATATCGTAAGGACGACCGTATGAACCTCACATGGAGAGATATAAAGAAGAAGCTGAAAAAGAATTCGGCAGCCATTGAGTTCATCACATCCGAAACAAAAGTAGGAATGCTCATCATCACCGACAAGATGACAGAGCCGACATTCGTGCCATTAACAGAATATCGGGAACTACACGACAATTTGGAATCCCTATCCTCTTTGTCGGCAAAACAATATGCTGAAGAACTATACGAGAACGACAAATTGCATTTATACGATAGGCTATGGAAACCAGCTGAACGCTATCTGCAAAATATTCAAACCATCTACCTATCGCCTACAGGACTGACAAATGCCATTGCTTTCAATGCCATTAAAACACCTGATGGGAAAGCGTTATATGATCATTACGACATTTATCAACTCTCAACAACAGCTTTTGTCGCAATGCCTGAGAATAGTATCCAAAACAAGTTCAACACAACCATTTTCGGTGGGATATTTTACGACAGTGAACAATCAGAATATTCTTCCCATTCAAGCAATACTACCTCATCACGTCATGTTTTTAGAGGTGCCGACAACGAAACCTTCTCTTTCCTGCAAGGCACACAAGGAGAAATGGAAGTTATTTCAGGCATCGTGAAAAACAAGGGAAATGTACAGACTCTTTCAGGAATGACCGCAACCGAGCAGACTTTCACGTCATTATCAGGTAAATCCCCATATCTGATACATCTTGCCACACACGGATTCTACATCGCAGATTTAAGGGATGTTGATGAAATCCCTTATTTCAACAGATATCCAAATAGTAAATACCATTCAATGCAGCGTTCCGGATTAGCCTTCACAAATGCCAACGATTCATGGAATGGCAATAATTCCTCTAATTTGGATAACGATGGCATCCTCAATGCAAACGAGATTGCCGTATTGGATTTGTCCACAACGCAACTCGTTACCCTATCCGCATGCCAAACGGCTCTTGGAGACTATGGTACAGATGGGGTCTATGGCTTGCAGCGTGGACTTAAACAAGCTGGCGTACGATCTATAATGGCCTCTCTGTGGAGTGTTGATGACCAATGCACTTCATTCTTCATGTCCGCATTCTATAACAACTGGAATAACGAGGCTTCTCTACATGAATCCCTTAAGGCAGCCACTACAGCAGTAAGACAAAAATATCCATCCCCATATTACTGGGCGGCATTCATACTGCTGGACGGCTTGGATTAAGAATAGTTTTACAAAAAAAAAATGATTAAAACCTTTACTTAATGGCTAATGAAATGAATTTCCAGATTTTCCTTGCTGGTTCTACGCAATCCCAGCTGGTTCTTGAGGTGAAGAAGCATATCAAGGATATCATTAAAGACCAGGAATATGACCTCAGAAAAGACTACAATGTTGACATCGTGATAAAAGATTGCGACGATATATCAAACGATAGTAGTCAGGAGAAGCACAACCGTAGCATAGAGGAAGACGCAGACGTGTTTGTTCTAATTGTTGATCAGATTCCGTTGGGACCGTATTCCTTTGAAGAGCTTATGCGTGCATGTTTGCAGTATAGCAAGCATTTGCGTCCAGACGTATATCTCTACTACAGCAAAGACATTGCAGGAACTCCATACATAAATGATTTACTGAATGTCGTTGAGAAATTGTCTGGTAGGTATTCCCAGAAATTTGATAGCGTAGAAGCGTTAGGCAAGGATTTCGTAAAAAGGCTTAGATCCAAGATAAGACAGAAGAAGAACAAACAGGACGAAGCACTTCTGCTGATGGAAAAACAACGGATAGAGGAAGAGAAGCAAATAGCAGAACAGGAAAGACTGAAGGCTGAAGAAGAAAAGCAGCTCAAGAAAGCACATAGGCTTAAAATATTCAAGAATATACTGGCTGTCGTGGGCTTTGCCATGTTGCTCGTTCTGGCATATCTCATACCTCAACTTACCAAGGATCAACCGATATTCTTTGCTGGAGGAGGCACTACAAGGCAGTTCTTGCAGGAAAACGGCATAGACGTCACCAAGAGGACGGACGGCATCTACATCCATATACCTACAGGCGATGCGTGGGTAATGTTGGGTGAAGAGCACAAGGAAAACAAAAGTGCAGAGAACAAGAACTATTATCCTGTCGTCTTGGCTGCCGATGATATCCGTGACAACATGTCTGACGTAAAGATAAAAGACACCCTTGCATTTGTAAAAAATACAGGGAAAATAGCCGATTTCAGGATAGGCAAGGATCCGCTGTTTGTTAGTGTTCCTAAGAACGAAAAACTGTTGGCTCCCTTGAAGCCTTTCCTAAAGCACCTGGACGAAAACTGCATTACACCAGACGAGTTGTACTCGATACTTTCTCATTTCCTCTTATCCGACAGCATTGTTGTATATCACACAACCCGCAGTAGTGGAACCATCGCCACTTACAAGAAAGCAATGGAAGCGGCGGTGGAAGAAGCTAAAAACGAAAAGTGGTGCTGGCTGTTAGACAACCAGAAAGGTCATGAGGAGTATGACTCCAACACCGAGGTCAGCAATGTTCTTGCCACTCCGTTCTTGTCACTTGAAAGTGTGTACTATCACATACCAGAAATCACGGACAAAGATTCCGAGGCTCGTCAGCTTCGATTCGTGGACTCAAAAGGACAACAGCTTTACAAGGATCTGCACTTGTATTTCATTCTCAAGCGAAAGAAACAGAGCATCGACTCTTTCTATTTGGAAGAGCCTGTCAAGCAATTCATAAAGGAAGTGATGGAAGCTCAAGGCCTCGGGCTGAGCAATCTTGAGGTAAAGGACGAATACACAATCCATAGTCCGAACTTCACGGTTCTATTCAATGATATTAGCACAAAGTAGATAAAACATTTCATTTTTTCAGAAGCTTTGCAACAGTTCTCCAAAAAGTTCAGCCAACTGATAGTTATCTCCAAAAATCCTACTCTTTCTATACGTAACAACATCTAAAACAAGAAAGAAAATGGAAAAGACGAATTACATCCCACAGCCTATCAACACAACAGATGTCGTGCTGCCACAAGAACTGAATGAACTGGCAGAGTATATTGCAAAGAATGTTCATGAAGTATGGTCTGCCGGTCGCATGACAGACGGCTGGACTTTTGGAGAAGAGCGCAATGATGCCGACAAGAAGCACCCTTGCCTTGTTCCATACGAATGGCTATCAGACATGGAAAAAGAATATGATCGTAACACTTCCCAAGAAACATTGAAGCTGATTCTTAAACTCGGGTTCAAGATTGTCAGGTAATGAGCATACCCCGAATAACCATATAATGGCGTACAAACAGTTTGTACGCCATTTTTGTTTATGTTTGATAAAGCTGATTGAGATAGGGTTTGCTTTCATTTGGACATTTGCAACTGAGTTGCAAGTGATTTTGTGTTATTTTGCGGCGTGTGTTAAAATACTGATGAATTTTGATATGAGATATATTATCAGATTGTTTTTATTACTGTCGATCGTTGCTTTCTGCGGATGCAGTGGGAAACATGGTGATGAGCATGGGCATGATGATGACCATGACGTTGACATTGACCATGACCATGGACATGAAGGCGATGGCGATCATGGCTCTGAGGAGATTGTGTTCACTCCTGAACAGGCAAAGGCTGCAGGTTTGGAGATAGAGACGGTGAGGCCCAACACTTTCCGTGAGGGCATAAAGACAAGTGGACAGATTCTTGCTGCTCAGGGGGACGACGAAACACTTGTTGCCAAAAGCACTGGTGTGCTGAAGTTGAGAGCTTCTTCTTTGGTGGAAGGTGCGCAGGTTTCAGCAGGCAATATCCTGTTTAGCATCTCTTCGGAAGGCATGTCTGACGGTGATGTTACCAACAAGGCGAAGCTTGAGTATGAGGCTGCGCTGAAGGAATACAACCGTGCTGCCGACCTTGCGAAGGACAAGATCATCACGCAGAGAGAGCTTGACGAGTTGAAGCTGAAGGTTGATGTTGCAAGAGAGGCAATGAAATATGGAAAGACAACGACTGCTGCCTCTACGACAATAACCGCTCCGTTCAGCGGTTTCGTGAAGCAAATCCTTGTGAAGAACGGGGAGTATGTGCAAGCAGGACAGTCTGTTGCAGTAATAACCAAGAACCAACGTTTGCAGTTAAGGGCGGATGTTTCGGAGAAATACTATTCACACCTTGACCACATCACGGGAGCAAACTTCAGATTGACAGGCTCTTCGGTAACTCATAGCATCAAGTCGCTTGGTGGAAAACTTGTTTCCTATGGCAGGTCCACAGCGAGTGATGTATGCTTTGTGCCAGTGATCTTTGAGTTCAACAATGTTGGTGGCGAGATGGTGGCTGGCAGTTTCTGCGATGTCTATATGCTCGGCATGACAAGACACGATGTTATCAGTGTGCCGATAGAGGCGTTGACCGAAGACCAAGGCTTGTATTATGTCTATATTCAGTTGGACGAGGAAGGATACAAGAAGCAGGAAGTGGAAATCGGCGAGACAGATGGCAAGCGTCGTGAGATAAAGCGCGGACTTAGTCCTGGCGACAAGGTCGTGGTGAAGGGAGCAGTGCAAGTGAAACTGGCAGGAATGGCAGGAGTTATTCCTGCGCATACGCATGAACATTAATGACCCCCTAGCCCCCCAAGGGGGAACTTTTAATAGACTCTTCCACAGAGTAATCTAATAACAATTGATTTCAAATCCCACAAAGCTATTAACATCTCCCCTTGGGGGAGCTTGTGGGGTCGCATTTGGAGCTTTTATGCTGAATAAAATAATATCTTTTTCGTTAAGGCATAGGCTGCTGATAATAATCGCTGCCATCATGCTGCTGTTGGGCGGCACATACACTGCCATGAATATGGAGGTGGATGTGTTTCCAGACCTCAATGCGCCGACTGTTGTCGTGATGACTGAGGCGAAGGGAATGGCAGCAGAAGAGGTGGAGCGACTGGTGACGTTCCCGATAGAGACGGGTGTGAATGGCGCTACGAATGTGCGCCGCGTGCGTTCTTCCTCCACAACAGGATTCTCCGTTGTGTGGGTGGAGTTCGATTGGGGCACGGACATCTACATCGCTCGCCAGATAGTATCGGAGAAGATTGCTGCGCTTGCGGAGAGTTTGCCACCAACAGTGGGCAGTCCGACGCTTGGTCCGCAGTCGTCTATCCTTGGTGAAGTGATGTTCATATCGCTCACTTCCGACAAGACCTCTTTGCTTGACCTTCGAACGATAGCCGACTGGACAGTGCGTCCGCGACTGCTTTCCACAGGTGGTGTGGCGCAGGTAACAGTGCTCGGTGGCGACATAAAGGAATATGCCGTCAAGCTGCATCCTGAGAAATTGAGTCATTATGGTGTGAGCCTTGACGAGGTTATAACTGCCACAAAGGCTATGACGCAGAATGGTTCTGGCGGTGTCTATTATGAATACGGTAACGAATATATCGTCCGTGGACTGGTGGCTACCAACAAGATAGAGGAACTTCGCCGCACATTGATAGCCAAGAAGAACAATAATCCGATAACACTTGACGACATAGCCGATGTAGAGATAGAGGGAAAGTCGCCGAAGATGGGCGTGGCATCTGTTGACGGCAAGCCATCTGTGCTGCTTACAATAACCAAGCAACCGAACACGGGCACGCTGAAACTTACCGAACAACTCGATAAGGCAATAGAGGAAATAAAGCAGAACCTGCCTGAGGATATACAGATTCGCACGGATCTGTATCGTCAGCAGAACTTCATTGACAGCAGTATCAACAACATCAAGCAGTCGCTCTTTGAGGGTGCTTTCTTCGTTGTCATCATACTTTTCCTCTTCCTTATGAATGTGCGCACCACATTCATCTCACTTGTCACCATTCCATTGGCTTTGCTGACAGCCATCCTTACGCTGCAGTTCTTCGGAATGACCATCAACACGATGAGTATCGGCGGTATGGCGATAGCTATTGGTTCGCTTGTGGATGATGCTATCGTGGATGTGGAGAATGTGTATAAGAGGTTGAAAGCCCCCCTCCAACTCCCCCCGGTAGGGGGAGAGTCTTCCTCTGCAAAAGGATTGGCAGGCAAGCTTCGCATTGTTTACGAGGCATCGAAGGAAGTGCGCGTGCCGATATTGAGCAGTACGATAATTATTGTGGTGAGCTTCATCCCGCTTTTCTTCCTTGATGGCATGGAAGGAAGGATGCTCATTCCGCTTGGCGTGGCGTTCATCGTTTCGCTTTTTGCCTCAACGGCAGTGGCTCTGACTGTGACGCCTGTGCTGAGCAGCTTGCTGCTGAGACCCCTCCCGACCTCCCCACAAGGGAGGAGCAGTAAAAGTGCAGACTCCTTCATCGCTCGCGGCATGAAGAATGTCTATGGCTTTATGCTGAGAGGGGTGATGAAGTTGAGCTGGTTGATGATAGCAGCTACCGTGGGAGTCCTTGCGTATGCTGTGTTCTGCTTTACGGAATTGGGTCATAGCTTCCTGCCGCCGTTCAACGAAGGCTCTTTGACCATCAATGTAAGCACCTTCCCAGGCGTGTCTTTGGAGGAATCGGATCGCATCGGAAAGATGGCGGAGACGGCTCTTCTGAAGGTGGATGGCATAAAGGCTGTGGCAAGAAAGACCGGTCGTGCGGAGCTTGACGAACATGCTCTTGGCGTGAATGTTTCTGAGATTGAAGCAATTCTCGATACGGAAAAGCGCAGCAAACGCGATATTGTTAAGGATGTGCGCAAGGCATTTGCGACTCTTTCTGGCGTGAACATAGAGATTGGTCAGCCTATCTCCCACCGAATAGACGCGATGCTCTCCGGTACACAGGCGAATATTGCGATAAAGGTGTTCGGCCCAGACCTTAACAAACTGTATGCCATTGGCCAGCAGATAAAGAAGGAATGCGCTGATGTAGAGGGTGTTGTGGATTTCAATGTGGAGCAGCAGGTGGAGCGTCCGCAGTTGAGTATCGTGCCTCGCCGTGAGATTCTTGCACGCTATGGCATAACGATGCCGGAGTTTACGGAGTTCATCAATGTGCTTCTTGGCGGCGAAGTGGTGTCGCAGGTGTTCGAGGGCAACAAGGCTTTCGACCTCACTCTTCGTTCGGATGATGTGGACGAGCGCACGATGGAAAGTATCAAGCAGACCAAGATTGACACGAAAGACGACGAACAGATACCGCTTGAATACGTTGCCGACATCTATTCTACAGCTGGTCCGAACACGATAAACCGTGAGAACGTGTCGCGCAAACTGGTTGTTTCCGCCAATGTTGACGGCAGGGACGTGGGCAGTGTTGTAGAGGATATCCAGAAGAGAATTGGAGCGAAGATTGGTTTGCCTGATGACTATCACATAGAATACGGTGGTCAGTTTGAGAGCGAAAAGTCTGCCCGTCAGACACTTATAGTGCTTTCTTGCGTAGCAATACTGATAATATTCCTGCTTCTTTACCAACAGTTCAACAGCGGTTTGCAGGCATTGACGATACTTCTCAACCTGCCGCTCGCCCTTATCGGTGGCGTCTTTGCACTGAAGGTTACGGGTGGAGTACTATCAATACCGGCTATCATTGGCTTCATCTCGCTCTTTGGCATAGCAACAAGAAACGGTATGCTGCTTGTGGATAGATACAACGAACTGATGAAGCAGGGACATTCCGTGAAGGAAGCGGTGATGCTCGGCTCGCAGGACAGATTGAACCCTATCATAATGACGGCATTGACTTCAGCACTTGCACTCATTCCGCTTGCACTTGGCGGCGATTTGCCTGGCAATGAGATACAAAGTCCGATGGCGAAGGTGATGCTCGGTGGCTTGATAAGTTCAACGATACTCAACGGCTTCATCGTGCCAGTGATGTTTTTGAAGACAAACTCAGCAAGAGCTAAATAGGAGGTCCCTTTGTGCAACTCTGGGAGGTGTCCTGCCCTCAGGACACCATCTACTAAAAAGCAATATTACCTTATGTGCTGTTGGTGCGTTGAGGGCAACGCACCTCCCAAACCATGCGGAATAAATTAAGGATAAAATGAAATACTTCTTACTGACAATAGCATTAGTCATAAATACCACACTCGCTAACGCCCAGTCATTCAGCGAGATAATATCACTTGTCTTGCAGAACAACACTGCTCTGAAGGCGGCGAAGAGTGAGGCTGCCGCACAGAAGGAAATGGGACAGGTGGGGCTAACGCTTGCTGATCCCGAGGTGGAGGTGGGCTACTTGTTTGGTTCGCCACGCAAGGATGTCAACGATCGTGTGGATTTGTCTGTCACTCAGCAGTTTGAATTCGCTACTCTGTCAGGCAACAAGCGCCGTGTGGCAGAGGCAGAAGCTGTGCTTTTTGACCGCAACATCGACGAGACGGCAAGGCAACTGCGAGTGGAAACGGCTTTGTTGCTCACGGAAATAACATATTGCAACAAGGTGCTTGCCGAACTGCAACGCAGGAAAGTGCTGGAAGACAGCCTTTTAAGGGTTTATCAAATACGACTTGACAAGGGCGATGCCACCATTCTTGACTACAACAAGGCAAAGCTTTCCGCCAAGCAAATAGACGGTCAGATAACAAGGATGAAGGCAGATCGCGAGACAAAGCTCTCAAGAGTCTTGGGCTTGGCAAGGGTGGATTCCATCGTTTTCAATGACACCGTTTATGCCGCATCTGCCATTATCCTGCCGAACGATTTTGAACAATGGGCACAACAGAACGTGAGTAGAGCGCCATTGATACGCATAGAAGATCAGAAAATCACGGTCAGCAAGGCACAAATGGAACTTGCGAAGTCGGAGACAAAGCCTTCTTTCTCAGTGGGTTATGCATCGGAACTTGTAAAGGGCGAGAATTACCGTGGCGTAAAGGTGGGCGTTCAGGTGCCACTTTGGGCTAATCGCAATAAGATAAAAGCTGCGCAACAAGCACAGATAGCTGCCGAAGAGCGACGAATGGACGTGGAACAGCAGATAAAGAATGAATATCGCCAACTGTTTACGCAAGCAAAAGTGCAGCTTAGGGTAGCAGAAGAATACAAGGCTACGCTGAAGAGCATAGACAACAGTGCTATCCTTGACAAGGCGTTGAAAGCTGGTCAGATGCCACTAACGGAGTATCTCCTTGAGAAGAAGTACTACTATGAGAACTACGACCTATGGTTAGAGGCTGAACGTGATGCGATGATAGCCTTGGCAGGAATAGCATTTGGGCTGTAGATTTTGGGGAGTTTTGAAGTGGAAACAAAAGGGTTCTAATTCAAGACTTTAGGAGTTGTAAAAAATTTCGTATACAAAACCGAAGTGAATTCGTATACAAACTCGAGTGGAGTTTGTATACGAATTTTTTTGTAACTCATAGAGTTTTGTTTTCAAAGTGATGGAGATACATACGGAAAGTGCGGGATATTTGGTGTAGAACGTATGGTTAAATGGGATAAGTTACTGCCGCTCAAAAATAAAAATAAATGAATTTATTTTGTATTCTGCTCACTTATTCGTAACTTTGACCCCAAAATAAAAGAAATATACGGATATGAACATGATAAAAACCGCCATTGACGGCGTGATGATTATTGAGCCTCGCGTGTTTGAAGATGCGCGTGGATATTTCTTTGAATCGTATTCAGACAAGGATTTCAACGAGCAACTCATTGCCAACTCTGAGTACTTTGCCAAGTGTCTGGGCGAGAATGGAAAGAAAATCGTTTTCGCCCAGGACAACGAGAGCAAATCTTCGTACGGAGTGATGCGTGGACTTCATTTCCAGGCACCACCGTTCACCCAAAGCAAGCTTGTTCGTTGCGTAAAGGGTGCTGTGCTTGACGTGGCTGTTGACATCCGCAAAGGTTCGCCAACATTCGGACAGCATGTGGCTGTGGAACTGACGGAAGACAACCACCGCCAGTTCTTTGTGCCACGCGGCTTCGCCCATGGCTTTGCCGTTCTCAGCGAGACAGCCGTCTTCCAGTACAAATGCGACGAGTTCTATGCGCCACAAGCAGACGGAGGTATCAGCATTCTCGATGATTCGCTCGGCATAGATTGGAAGATTCCTACAGACAAGGCTTTGCTTTCCGAGAAGGATACGAAGCACAATATCCTCAAGGACTTTGACTCTCCGTTTGACTATAATATAAGTTTATACTAATTATAATATTATATCCTTTCTGTGACTAATGAGTCCTCCCCCGCTCGGGGGAGTTAGAGGGGGCTTTATTCTATGAACATTCTCGTAACTGGTGCTAACGGTCAGCTCGGCAATGAGATGAGAATCCTTGCGAAGGACAGCACCGACAATTATATCTTCACTGATGTGGTAGCACCGGAAGGTGTGGAAACCACTATCCTTGACATCACGGACCTTGAGGCTATCAAGGCGATGGTAAAGGAAAATGCCGTTGACTGCATAGTAAACTGCGCAGCCTACACAAACGTTGACGCAGCGGAAAGCAACGAAGAACTGGCAGAGAAACTCAATGCCAAGGCACCGGAGAACCTCGCCATTGCAATGAAAGAGGTTGACGGATTGCTCGTTCACGTCTCTACCGACTATGTTTTCGGCGGCGATCCATACAACACTCCTTGCAAGGAAGACCAGAAAGGCACACCAACAGGTGTCTATGGACTTACAAAGCTTCATGGTGAGCAGAACATCATTGCCACTGGATGCAAACACATAATCATCCGCACGGCATGGCTTTACTCAGAGTTCGGCAAGAACTTCGTGAAGACAATGCTCAATCTCACGGCTACAAAGCCAAAGCTCAATGTGGTATTTGATCAGGTCGGAACGCCAACCTACGCCTACGACCTCGCCGTAGCCATCGTCAAGGCAATTGAAACCATTGAAGCTTCTGAAACCTCTGAAACCTTCTATGGCATCTACCATTTCTCTAACGAAGGCGTCTGCTCATGGTTCGACTTCACAAAGATGATAGCCGAATATTCCGGTCAAACAGAATGTGACATCCAGCCTTGCCATAGCGACGAGTTCCCTTCACCAGTCACCCGTCCAAGCTTCTCCGTCCTTGACAAGACGAAGATAAAGGAAACATTCGGCATCAAGATCCCTTATTGGACGGATTCGCTCAAGAAGTGCTTGGCAAACTTAAAAGCCATCTAAAAGAATCTCCATAAAAATCACAAGAAGAAACCCAATAATATGAAGAATATCGTTATCACTGGTGGTGCCGGCTTCATCGGCAGCCACGTCGTAAGACTTTTCGTGAACAAGTACCCTGAGTACAACATCATCAACCTTGACAAGCTCACGTACGCTGGTAACCTCGCCAACTTGAAGGACATCGAGGACAAGCCAAACTACAAGTTCGTGAAGATGGACATCTGCGACTTCGACGCTTTCTACCAGCTTATGCAGGACGAGAAGATCGATGGCATTATCCATCTCGCAGCAGAAAGCCATGTTGACCGCTCCATCAAGGACCCATTCACTTTCGCAAAGACAAACGTGATGGGTACACTTTCGCTCCTTCAGGCAGCAAAGCTCTATTGGGAAAGCCTTCCTGAGAAGTATGAGGGCAAGCGATTCTACCACATCTCAACTGACGAGGTCTATGGCGCTCTTGAGATGACACACCCAGAAGGTGTAGAGGCTCCTTTTACCACAAAGGCTTCTACGGGCAAGGACCACTGTGCTTACGGCGAGGAGTTCTTCCTTGAGACCACAAAGTACAATCCTCACTCTCCATATTCAGCTTCAAAGGCAAGCTCTGACCATTTCGTTCGCGCTTATCACGACACTTACGGCATGCCAACTATCGTGACAAACTGCTCCAACAACTACGGTCCTTACCAGTTCCCAGAGAAGCTCATTCCTCTCTTCATCAACAATATCCGTCACCGCAAGCCACTCCCTGTCTATGGCAAGGGCGAGAACGTTCGCGACTGGCTCTATGTTGTTGACCACGCACGCGCCATCGACACCATCTTCCACAACGGAAAGATTGCCGAGACATACAACATCGGTGGCTTCAACGAATGGAAGAACATCGACATCATCAAGGTTGTCATCAACACCGTTGACCGTCTCCTTGGTCGCGAGGAAGGCGAGGACATGAACCTCATCACCTACGTCACAGACCGACTTGGCCATGACGCACGCTATGCCATCGACTCACGCAAACTTCAGGCAGAACTCGGCTGGGAGCCATCACTCCAGTTCGAGGAAGGCATCGAGAAGACCGTGAAGTGGTATCTTGACAACGAGGAATGGCTTGAGAACGTCACTTCCGGCGACTATCAGAAGTATTACGAAAACATGTATAAAATTTAAATATTTTTTTCAAACGCGAGTTGCACGAGTTACACAAGTTCCTTAATCCTCACAGTCTTTAAAAGTGTCACAAGTTTTCTTAGGTATAACGTAAAATTGTCGTAAAATGACTCGTAAAATTTTATGATTAATTTTTTGGTAATTTTACGCTTAAATATAAAACCCATAAACCTTTTATAAACTATAAAAACTCGTGACACTCGTGAACCCCGTGTTTAATACAAAGACGTAAAAGTAATCATACTTAATACTTAAAGAATGACCACCCTCTATCCTCTGCTCTTCAAGAACAACTTCCACGAGAAAATCTGGGGCGGCAATCGCATAAAACCGATGAAAGACCTGCCCGCAGACGATGCTCCCATCGGTGAAAGCTGGGAGTGCAGTGCTGTGCCTGGACATGAATCCGTGGTAGCAAACGGCATTTTCGCTGGCAAGACACTCAACGAACTTGTAGAGGAATACAAGGAACTGCTGCTCGGTCGTCAGGTTTACAAGATGTATGGCACGACCTTTCCGCTGCTCATCAAGTTCATCGATGCAGCGAAAGACCTCTCCATACAGGTGCATCCAGACAACAAGATGGCACGCGAATACCACGATTCCTTCGGCAAGACCGAGATGTGGTATATCATGGAGGCAGAGCCTGGCGCAAAGCTATATAGCGGACTGAAGACACTGATTTCTGCCTACGAATACGAGAAGCGCATTGAGGACGGCAGCATCTGCACAGTTCTTCAGGAGCATGACGTGAAGGCTGGCGACACATTCTTCATTCCTGCTGGCAGAATACACGCCATCTGCGGCGGCGTCATGGTAGCGGAAATACAGCAAAGTTCCGATCTCACCTACCGTATCTTCGACTACAACCGCCCTGGACTTGACGGCAAACTGCGCGAACTCCACACCGAACTCGCAGCAAAAGCCATCGACTATAAGGTCTATCCCGACTATCGCGGACACTATGAGCGTCGCATAAACAAGCCTGTGTGCATCGCCGAGTGCGAGTATTTCACCGTGAAACTCCTTGAAACCACTCGCGCCTTCCATCGCAAGCTCTACAAATACGACTCCTTCGTCTCCTACATGTGTCTTGAAGGCACCTGCACCATCACCATCCGTTCGTGGGAGAAGTTCAACAAGAAGGCAGAACCTTGCGTGCGAGAGATCACGCTTACCAAGGGTAACAGTTGCCTGATACCTGCCGGAATTGCTGACTTCAACGTCACTCCGCACAACCCTCAAGGCATCACCCGCCTTCTCGAAACCTACATAAACAACCGAGATTTCAATAAATAGTTCTTTAAATTATCATTATCAATAAATTCTACTTATTATACTTATTCTTATGATACGAGATAAGTTAGATAAGTCAGATTTATTGACCATTTAATGTTTTATCAATAAATTGGACTTATAAGACTGATGCATATAAATAGACTTGAGGAATAAGTAAAATAAGTTTAATTTATTGATAAACATAAACTGGTTATTTTCAATATAAAAATATTTTTGAATATTTACTTAACTTAAAGGAATGAAAATCCTTCTCGTAAACGCATCTGACAGTAAAGGCGGAGCTGCCATTGTCGCTCGCCGACTGCTTCACGCGCTGAACGCCCAGGATGGTGTTCAGGCTAAGATGCTTGTCGCCACAAAGAGTACGGACGATGCTGATGTCATTGCTCTTCCGAAGCGTTGGTGGTTGAAGAAGGCTCTCGATCGCATTGTGGTATGGGCTACGAATGGGTTCTCAAAGAAAAATCTCTGGCTTACTGATGGCGGTTTCTTCGGCAACGACATCACCAAGCGAAAAGAGTTTCTGGAGGCAGATGTCATCCATCTGCATTGGGTAAACCAAGGTTTCCTCGGCACAAAGGATATAGAGAAGATACTCCGCAGCGGAAAGAAAATCGTGTGGACAATGCACGACATGTGGGTATCTACCGCAATATGCCATTATGCCGGCGACTGCGAGAAGTTCAAAACCACTGGTTGTGAGCATTGTCCGCAGCTACTTTTCCCACAAAAGGAAACTCTATCTATCAGGACATGGCAGAGGAAACTCACATATTATAAGGACGCAAACCTCCATCTTGTGCCATGCAGCACATGGATGGGCGACCATGCCAAGAAGAGTTTGCTGACAAATCATCTGCCGGTGACGGTCATTCCGAATAGTTTTAGCCCCACCCCAACCAACCTCAGACCCCTCCCGACCTCCCCACAGGGGAGGAGAATGTCCCCACAAACGCCATCCACTTTGGGTGCTCCCCTTGTGGGGGAGTTAGAGGGGGTCAAGGGGCTCATATGCTTCTCTGCCGCTCGCATTGACACGGAAATAAAAGGCTTTGACGATTTCATTGCCGCTCTACAACATTTGAAGCATCGCAAGGACATTGAGATTGTTCTTGTTGGCGGCATCAACGACGAGAGCCTATTGCAGCAGATTCCCCTTCCTTACCGTTACCTTGGCTACCAGAAAGACATGCTGAAGGTCTATGCTTCAGTGGATTGCGTGGTAAACTGCAGCCGATATGAGACGCTGCCTACTACCATTGTTGAGGCACAAGCCGTTGGAACGACTCCTGTAGCATACCGTCAGAGTGGTGCTACCGACCTGATTGTTGATGGCGAGACAGGCTATTTTGCAGAATACCGCAACGCAGAAAGCCTTGCCAAAGCTATTGAAAAAGCTATCGACACTCCTATTAATCCTGAGAAATTGCGTCAGCATGTCGTGGATTCCTATAGCGCTGATGTCATAGCAAAGCGCCATCTGGAAGTTTATAAAAGCCGATAAGAACAAAGCTTTGACCATACATTTATGAAGAAACTTACTGCAATAACCCTTTTGTTACTAACCGTTTTCGCCACTTTTTCCTTTGCGCAAAAAGTGGCTACTGTGGAGATTGTTGGCGAGAGCATCATGACTTTCGGCACCGATCCTGATACGCCGTTCCCAAACAATTATTCGCTTATCCTCAAGGACAAGGCTGGCAACATCATCAATGCTGACCAGCTCCCTCAGGATTTTTCCGTCTCTTGGGATATTGACGGCTTCAAGACCGCCAACGACACACAAGGACAGTACTGCGATTCTTATGGAAAATTCACCACCAACGGCAATGCTTCGCTGGCTACTGTCTTTGAACTTCGCAACGTTCCAATGAACTTCATCGGCAACATGACGGTAGAACTTCGCCTCGGCAAGCAGCGCTTCACGGCAAGCAAGTATGTGGCAGCATTGGCTATGCCGAAGGAAAGCAAGAGTGAGAGTGCGGAAGATAATTCGCAAACCATTGCCATCAAGGCTGAGAGCGGTTGCATCTATGACGTGAAAGTGGCTTATACAGGTGTGCTTTATGCCTGCAACCTGAACGAGGATCTTTCTGGTTATGAGCTTGGTAAGCAGGAGAAAGCAGACACAACGACTTACGCTGTACCTTGCATTAACGGTCAGATAGACCTCCGCATAACATCTGAGAATGGTGTCGCTCCGCACATTGCGTATGTTTCCATTGAAAAACAACAGCCTAAACAGGCAAGAGCCAAGCGCAAGGTGCATCATATTGGTGATTCCACTTCTGCAAACAAAGGCTCATGGGCGCACCGACTTCTGCAACAAATAAACGAAGGCGAATACAAGGAAGTGACAAAGCTCTGCGACTTCTGTAACGATGGTCGCGGCGGCAGAAACCTTCGTACATATTATATACAGGGGCATCTTGCGAAAGTGCTCTGCGACATTTGCCCCGGAGACATCGTCATGATAGGCAACAACGGTACGAACGGCATGAACAAGACCTTCGAGGAAGACCTTAATCTTTACATAAATGCCGCGGAAGCTTTCGGCGCAAAGATCATCTTGAACAGTTATACACCGCATGGTGCAGTGTCTCGTTGGGAAAAAGGCTACAATGCTGAGACACAACGCTTTGACAGTTATCGCCGCGATGCCTACGATGTGCAGACGCGAAAGGTGGCAGAAGAGCGCGCAGCTACCGATCCTGCCTATATCGGATTCGTGGAAATAGGCATGAATGCTGACGCGATATTCAACGCATACGTTGACGATTACAAGAAAAACAACTACGAGAGCCGCGACGCTGCCGCACAAGCCATCATCAGTTGCTTCACCGACCATAACCATTACAGCAACTCTCCCCTCGCTTGCGACCTAATGCTCAACGGCTACAAGAAGCATCCCGGCATAGTTGAGCAGCTCGTCGGTTTGCTGAAGAAGGGACAGACGAAGTAAGAAGATTAGTATTTCTCATCATCGTCATACATATCTGCAGGGTCTTCATCGTCCGTATTATCATACCATCCTTCGTTTTTAGAGTTTGGAATGGAAGGTCCTGGGGCGCTTGATGTATCATCAATTACATCATAGTCGCTTGATGTATCATCGAATACATCGTAGTCGCTTGATGAATAGGCGTACTCATCATCCCAACGATGTTCCAATTCTGCTTCCTCCCTATCCAGATAGCGCTCCAAAGCAGAACCCTCGTGTTCATCCAAGTACCTTACAAAGGCAGAGCGATCATCAAAATGGTAACCATCCGAAGCAGAATCATTGTCGTAATGACCGTCTGAAGTAGAATCATCATCTTCCCAATCGCTTTGCTCGATTGGTTCCTCTGCTACCTCGATAGCCTCTTCTTTCGGCAGTTCCGAGCTGTCTCCTATGCTTTCACCTTTCAGTTTCTTTATGATAAGTTCTATAGTTCCGCCAACAGCCCCCACAACAGCAGAACATGCAAGCGCATAGAACATCAACTCAAAATACGAAAGACGGTCTATGGTGAATGTGATGTATTCTATGATATCGTTGAACATGGATTTATTTTGTGTCAGAATTAACTGGAATGTTTTTCTGTTTACAATACTTGATTATGTCATTGTGTTCTTCAATTTTATCGTCACATATATTCTTCAATCCGAGTTTTAATGAAACTTCGTGGCGTTTGTCGGAGGCACTTATTACAAGTGTGACCTGTTCTACAAATGATTTGAATTCCGGGTTTATATCACAAAGTTTGTCTATTGTTTTGTAATCAAGTTCCTTCTTTCTTGCAGGGTACAAAACGCGAGTTTGTTGTGGTGTTATTCCCAACTGAATAATGCCGATGCCATAAGACTGGTTCAATCTTTCCATTTCTTCAACCATATCCTTATTGTCTGCAATCTCAAATGATACGAGGTAGCCATAATTAGCCCAATGAGAATTACTTAATGCTTGGAAGTATGCTTGCTTTAAGTCATAGTCCGTTCTGATTCGAATCTTCAACTCATAAGAATAAAGCTGTAAAGCTTCATTTGTTTTTGTCGTTTTCAACAACTCTCTTGTGATGTCCGTTTTAGTGGTAACGAAAGATGCACTAACCATATCGGGATGTACCCATTTCTGGTTAGTGTCATTTCTATTGCTTCGTTCTTGATAAATAGTCTTAGGGTATTCTCCTTTATTATAAAGGTAGTTACAAAGCAACTGATGTAGATCCCGTTCTTTTATGTCGTCTTTTTTCTCTGTTGATGCAACAGGGGATGTGTAAAATAGAGAATCATTTGCTTCCTCCCAATTAGGCAAACCGTATTGCCCAGCCTCTTTTCCATCCTTACGATACAATACCTTTCCGTCTTTATTATGCATATTGGATAGAGCTGAGGAAACGGACTCGTTTGGTGTTTGACTTTTACCTACATCTATGTTGTTCTCAACCATGTAGTTGTAGACATCATCAGATGTTGACCATCTCCCTATTTTAGTTAGAGCAATAAAAACTCGTTCTTTTAATGTTGATTTATTTTTCATGTGCTTACCTTAAAAGTTCTGGATGAGCAAAAACGTATTTAATGTCAAATGAAACAAAAATAAAGAAAAAAAGATTCTTAACATACACTACTTTATTAATTGTTAGATTTTTTTAGTGAATAATTCTTCACGAAGCGTTTGAGCAACACAGAATTCTTGTGTCTCTACATCAAACTGGTCGCGTTCAGGCGTTCCTTTTGGACCATATTCAACCTCAATGAGTTCATCAAGTGTTGTGCAATTCATTATTGCTTCTTTTTTATCTGTCTCCATAAGTCCTTGAATATCAATGCTTATACACATCCCCAAACTCGGCTTCTATGAACACTACTTGCAGGGTGTCTTTTTCTCGGTAGCCGAGAAATGGGTGGTTGTCGCCTGTGGCACGAAGTACGAGTAGCTTCTGGATTTCGTTAGGAATGCCGATTATCTGTGGCTTGATGGAAGAGACAGGTAAAGTCTCTGTTCCCAAACCATGACGAGGGGCTGAATAGATTGCTTGCCAAGTCATGGAAGAGAACTTCTGTAGATGAATAAGGAAGTCTTTGAAAAAACGAACATCCTTTGTATCTGTCCACGATACGTTATGAAGGTGTTCAAATCCAAAAGTGACCTTTGGGGGTTCTTCAACTCTCTGGCGAGAGATGGTAAGTGTTTTGGGAGTTTTCTTTATTGTCGCCATGCCTTACACCAATCTTTGTTGAAAGAATACTCGCATAGCCTCTTGCGGAATTACACTTTGCTTAGGAGTGTCTATCCATGGACTTTCGCTATGTGTCTGTGTAACCAATCCTGCGGCAGAGAATTGGTTATACACCTCAAACACTTCGTTGAAAAGATTTTCTTCCTTCTCAGTTTCAAGTGCTATCGGCGCTCCTTGTGGTTCAATCCCTGCACGACCGTAAGACTTGTAAAGTTCATAAACCTCTGGCACAACAGGACCATACTGCCATGCCACGATGTCCTCATTGAAAAGAGGAGTACCGAAGTATGCCAAATGAAAACCTTGCTGGTAGTACAGCAGTTTCTGAAGCTTCATGTTTGAGAGCAATTCACTACTCTCGTCCATCCAAGCCCTGTGAAGGAGCTTGTTGGCAATGTCTTTTACTGCTAATGCCATAGTGCTATGTTTAAGGGGGTTAACGATTGAAAGATGTTTATCTGCGTGCAAAGTTATGGGTTTCTTTTCAAATAACCATCATGTTTGTGCAACTATTTTACTGATGAATAGGATTTTAGTTGCGTATTGAATGTAGGGCGAAGATTTCTGAGCCGTTTTGTGCAACTATTTTTGTGCGGATAAAGACTCGGACGCGTGGTCAGCGGCTCGGAAATCCTCGCCCTACAATGCATGGGCATATAGATGATGGGCTTTACTTCAACCACTTGTCAAGCCATTCAAAGAATGTGCGCTGCCAGAGGATGCCGTTCTGTGGTTTGAGTACCCAGTGGTTTTCGTCTGGATAAAGGAGGAGCTGTGCTGGGATGCCACGGAGACGAGCGGCGTTGAATGCACCGAAGCCCTGGTTGGCATTGATGCGGTAGTCCTTCTCGCCGTGGATGCAGAGGATAGGAGTGTCCCACTTGTCAACGAACTTATGAGGAGAGTTCTCGTAAGTCTTCTTAGCACGCTCTGTCTGGTCCTTGTTCCAATAAGCATCGTCGTACTCCCAGTTAGAGAACCACGCCTCTTCTGTGTCGGTGTACATAGACTCAAGGTTGAAAGCACCGTCGTGAGCGATAAATGCCTTGAAGCGTTTGTCGTGATGACCTGCAAGATAATAGACAGAAAAGCCACCGAAGCTTGCGCCTACACAACCGAGTTTGTCCTTGTCAACGTATGGAAGCTTCTCGCAAGCGTCGTCAATTGCTGTGAGGTAGTCCTTCATACAGTTGCCTGTCCAGTCGCCTGATATTGACTCGCACCATTCGGAGCCGAAGCCAGGGAGTCCGCGGCGGTTAGGAGCTATGACCACATAACCGTGAGCAGCCATGATCTGGAAGTTCCAACGATAGCTCCAGAACTGCGATACAGGACTTTGTGGGCCGCCTTCGCAGAAGAGAAGAGTAGGATATTTCTTGTTAGGGTCAAAGTTTGGAGGAAGGATAACCCAATAGAGCATATCCTTGCCATCGAACGACTTGCACCAATGCTCTTCAACATTACCGAAAGAAAGCTTGCTGTAGATATGAGCATTCTCATCCGTAATCTGCTGATGCTGATCTGCTGTCTGAACGTCAAGGCTTGGATTAACGAGGTAAAGCTCTGCAGCCTTGCTCATAGAGTGGCGTTCAGCAAGAATCTGATAGGCAGTACTCTTGTTGCGCTTTGAGGCTTTTGCGGCTCTTCCAGACTTTCCGGCTTTACCGGACATTCCGGCATTCATGAACACCTGAAGCGAGCCAAAGTCGTGCTGACCGTCAGTAATCTTGCGCACTTCGCCCTGAAGGTTGGTGCTGTAGATCTGTGTTGTGCCATGCCAAACGGCAGTGAAATAAAGCTCGCGACCTGTTGGTGACCAAACGAAAGCGTCAACATTCGTGTCGAGAGATTCTGTGACGTATGTCTTTGTGCCAGTCTTTACATCATAAACGCAGAGGCGGTTGCGGTCGGCTTCATAGCCATTGCGAGCCATGCTCTGCCATGCAATGTACTTTCCGTCAGGAGAATACTGAGGATTCATGTCGTAACCAGGATTGTTCTTGAGATTCTCTTCAGAGTTCACAGGATTGTTTGCCATTGTCTTTGAAGGATCAATCTCCGGCTCTTTGTAATCGGCTGGCTTACAGATGTTTGTTGTCTTGCCAGTCTCTATGTCGTAAAGATAGATGTCGGTGTCAGTGGAAGTGGCATATTCCACGCCAGTCTTCTTGCGAGAAGTGTAGGCGATGGTCTTGCCGTCCTTGCTCCAGTCAATCTGTTCGATGCCACCGAAAGGCTTTACAGGACACTCGTATGGCTCATCTTCAAGGAGATCCTTGAGACGAAGGAGGTCGTTGTCCACAACATCTGCCACGAAAGGATGCGGGATGGTCTCAACATATTCGTCCCAATGGCGGTAGTTCATGTCGTTGATAACCAAGCCAGTGGATTTCGGAAGGTCGAGAGGACGCTGCTGAATGCTTGCGTAAGAAGGCACTTGCTTTATGATGACAATCTTCTTGCCGTCAGGAGAGAACTTGAAACCATCGATGCCTTCGCACTCAACGGAAAGCTGCTTGTAGTCGGTGCCATCTGGTTTCATTGTCCAAATCTGACCGCCACGAAGGAAAGCTACGCGCTCGCCACCTTCAATCCATGCAGCATCAGTTTCGCTTAGCTTAGACTTTGTGAGAAGTTTTTTGTCGGAGCCGTCGATGTTTGAGATGTAGAGCACGTGATGGCTCTTGTTTTCCTTAACGCTATAATAACCAACCTGATAGATAACCTT
>JAZRXS010000126.1:0-8933 GCA_045600325.1 Prevotella sp. | reverse complement strand
TTTCTTTTTGAAGTACAGTATATTTCTGGTTGGCATTTCATGAGAGCTCGCTCTCAAGGAATGACGAACAGAAAGATACGGAATCTTGCAAGAGATTCTAAAAGGACTTCAAAAAGTGTTTTTCTTGTTTTTGTTAAAAGGGTGCGAGACTTGAATTATTTTAATTGGAAACGACGCCATGAGGCGTCGTTTCCACTAAAAGGAACGGACATTCATCATCCCATATCCAGCCAATAGAAGAAGTACAGCAAAGCGCATAGGAAGATCGTACCGACGAGGAAGAGCAGGTACGTCTTTTTGCGTCCATACGTTCGCCTGAATCCGCCTATTGCCGGACCATAGATATCAAACCTGTCGCGCCCTCTTCTGCGAGGACGGGAAGGTGTGCTGTTATTCTTTTTACTCATAGATTGCTTTCTTTGCATAAAATTTGCACAAACGGGTCATAAAATTTGCACAAAAGGGTCTGACCCCTTTGTGCAAATTTGAGAGTTTCCGTGCAAATTTGCGAGTTTCCGTTTTACTTGTTTATCTGCTTTCTGCCATTGCGTATTACGATGCCATGGTAGTCTGCACCGACCTTCTGGCCAGCAAGGTTATGCAGTTCTGCATTCTGCATTCTGCATTCTGCATTCTGCATTAAATGTATCCCCGTCGCTCCCTGACGCTTGAGCTCTATGGAATAGATGTATATGCCGCCTGTGGGGGAGTTAAGCTCCACCTCACCGTCTTCGAGCACGTTGCTCTCCACGGTCTTCTTCGTACCATTGGTATTGAACGCTGATGTCGAGAGGTTCTTTGTTGTGAAACCGCGCTCGGCAGTACTGTTAGCCGACTTCCATGTCACGGCGAGCTTGTCGTCCTTCTTCAGGTCTGGCACATAGATGGCAGCAGGCTTGTTTACGCGGATGCTGTTTGTGTAATATACAAACTGATTGGCAGGACAAGTGAAGAGCAGGCCCTTTGTCTCCTCGATCTCAGTGCCGTCGGCAGTGAGGGGCGACTTGTTGAGAGTCTCTGTGCAGGTAAAGTTGCCGCTGCTGTAGCTCCAGTCAGAGCTGTTCAGGAGGTCTGTGGTCTGCTGACTGCGACTGTTGAAGTCCCAGAGCTTTACGGTCTCGTATGTAGATGGTGCTGTGACATTAAGGGTGATTGTCTGTGTGAATGTGCCGTAGAGGTCATCGTCGGCAGTGATGGTGATGGTCACAGTGCCCGCAGCCTTTGGAGTGATGATGCCCTCATGAGAGACTGTGGCAATGCTCTCGTCGGAAGAAGTGATTGTGTAGTTTGCACCAAGGAGGTTCTTGATGCCTGCAGATGTCTTGTTGCCCACGAGAGCCTCAAGAGACGACTGCCAGAAGCCGAAATTGTCTGCATTGAGTTCAAGATTGCCTTCCTCAACGAATGGCATGAAGTAGCAGTAAAGTGTGGCACCGGCGCCGTAAATATCGGTGAGAGCCTTTGGCACATCGGCGAAAGAAATCTTGTTGTATTCGTAAGGAACAGTGATCACGTCATTGTTGCGGCAAGAAGCTTCCACCTTGTCCTGTCCGAAACTGTTGCCCACAGCATAAATTCTGTGGTAATTGCGCTTAGGGTCACTGGCATCCGCACTACCGCAGAGAGGAGAGTTTACGCCTGAAGCAGCATAGTTGCCCTCCACGAGAGCCTTCATATAGCCGTTGAGGGTCATTGCTATGGAGTTGCCTGCGCAGTTGTGGTAGTTGTTGAGGAGGTGGATATAGCCGTCGGAAGCCTGTGGAAGACGACGCTGACAGCCCTTGCCCCAGATGTTGTTGGCAAAGGTGAGGTGCTGAGTCATGTTGTGGTTATCCACCCATCCGCAGGCTGTTGTATAGGCGTGGGAGAAGGAATTCTCGGTGTAATAGAAGTGATTCCATGTGTAGGAAGCATAGTCGTTGCGCTTGCTGTCGAGACAACCGTCCAGACCGTCGATGAATGTGCAGTGGTCAACCCATGTGTGGTTTGATTCCTGGTTCGTGATAAGGTCAACGCCGTCGATGTCGATAGAGCCAGGACCCACGAGAGTAAGGTTGCGGAAGATGATGTCTTCGCAAGTAGCGTTGAGCGAGAAGATGCCCGACTTCACCATGTAGTCGATGTCGTAGTTGCCATTGAGCTGGAAGGCAATCTCCTGGAGAGCCTTGCGAGTGTAGAATGCACGCTCGTCCATGCTCTCTATCTTCGTGCCGTCAGGGAGCGTTCCGCTCATCTGGTTTGTACTGCTGAGACCTTCAAGGTTGTATGTCTTGAGGATCTTGCGCACGTCGGCAGTGAGCACGAAGCGAGTGCGGAGAGTAGCATTGTTACGGCCAACGATGGTCTTGTGCTTGGCATTCGTGATGCCCATCTGCTTGTTGATGATGAAATCGCCGGCAGAACCGTCGAGCACGATAATGTCATACTGCTGGATTGCAGCGAGGATAGCGTCGTCATTGTTGGCACCATTGCTCTTGAGGATGATGGTCTTAGGCTGCGCAACATTCATACCGCCTTTGAGGTCGTAAGGAGTGCCGAATTCATCAGCGCAGGTAGCCCAACCGTAAGGCTTGCCGTCGAAATAGTCTCTTGCGCCAGTAGGTGCAGGAGAGAGCGCGGAACAGTAGATGGAAACCGCGAGGAGAAGGGTTAGTGAAAAAAATCTTTTCATACTGATTAGTTAGGAAAAAGTATAGTGGAAATGTATTGTATATTGGGTGCAAAATTAATAAATAAAATTAAAATGTGTGGGTAAATGTCTTTCAAAATGGAGGAAAGGAGGCTTTTTTTTCGTCAACAAGGATGAAAAGTTGGGAATAAAGGATGAAAAGTTGGGAATAATTGCCTTTTCATTTTGATTTTCACATACTTTGTACTACTTTTGCAGAAGGAAATCGGGGTATTGCGGGGGATTTCGACATGTTTCGACACACATCGAGATATATCGACATAAATCGAAATATGTCGAGATATAACGACGAGAATCGACATATATCGACGCGTCTCGACATATACCGACATATACCGACATATACCGACGCAAATCGAGATATCCCGACATATCTCGACATAAACCGACATAAACCGAAAAAAAAAACTACTACTATGGTGAATTTTGGCTCTACGGCTGGGTATCTCTGGCTCGACAGTTGGGTGCTGGCAAACATCATCTACCTTGGTACCGAGAGTTTCTGCGAACGCTTCTTGAATTACCATATCGATCCAAAGGGGCGACTCTACGACCAGATGGTGATGGCTGCGCGCTCTGCCCCGGCAAACATTGCCGAGGGAGCGTCTCGCCACCAGACATCCACACGAACAGAGATGGAACTAACGGATGTTGCCAGAGCTACCATCAGTGAACTTTCCAACGACTTCCTGAACTGGCTGCTTAGGAATCAGCAGTTCTGCTGGTCAAGGCACGATAGCCGTTGGCAGGTTCTGCATTCCATTCGCCTGGACCGGCCTTCATACAGCGAGGACCTGATGCTGGATGTGAGCAAGCATATCATCAACCAAAAGGCAAAGTTCAACGAATGGATAGAGCATGAGGACTCGTTTGTGTGCGCTAATGCAATGCTTATCCTTTGCGGCAGGTTGACAAGAATACTGAAAAGGCAGATGCAAAGGCTGCTGGAAGAATTCAAGGAGAACGGCGGCTTTGCAGAGAACCTTACCAAGGAGCGCACGGCTGCCATGCAACAGCAGGCGGCAAAAGAGGAGGCACCACTGTGCCCTGACTGCGGGAAACCGATGAGGAAGCGCAAACAAACCATCGGACTACAAGCAGGAAAGGACTTCTGGGGCTGCTGCGACTTCCCACATTGCCGAGGAACAAGGGAAATGGACGGAAGCATAAGGAGGAAATGGTAGGGGGCTTCGACTGGCTTCGACTGGCTTCGAGAGGCTTCGACTGGCTTCGACTGGCTTCGTTATATCTCGACATACATCGACATATAACGACACACATCGACATAAACCGACATATACCGACATAAATCGAGATAAATCGAGATATAACGACATAAACCGAAACAATGATAATCGAAATTGGAAACGTTCTGGTCTCAACAGAAATATTCACTGAGCAGTTCTGCTGCGACCTCACACAGTGCAAGGGCGAATGCTGTGTGGAGGGTGATGCTGGTGCGCCCGTAACCCAAGAGGAAGTGATGCACATTGAGGATGCGCTGGACGTGGTCTGGGGCGACCTCTCTGCACAGGCGCAGAGCGTCATCGACAAGCAGGGCGTGGCGTACGTGGACCAGGAGGGCGACCTCGTGACGAGCATCGTGAACGGCAAGGACTGCGTGTTCACCTGCTACGACGGCGACTGCTGCCTATGTGCCATCGAGAAGGCTCAGCGTGCGGGCAAGATAGACTTCATCAAGCCTATATCATGCGCCCTCTACCCTATCCGCGAGAAGGTGCTTTCCAACGGTATGTCGGCACTAAGCTACAACCGCTGGGACGTATGCCATACGGCCGTAAGGAAAGGTCGCGAGATAGGTCTGCCTATATACAAATTCCTCGAAGGCCCACTCACCCGACGCTTCGGCGAGGAGTGGTACAAGCAACTGCTGGAAGTGGCGGAGGAGATAGTTCGTTGGCAGGCCAACGAGGGTAATGGCTGATGGCTAATGGGTAATGGCTGATGGGTGATGGCTAATGGGTAATGGCTGATGGCCGTTTGTGAAAACTCATAGAGTTTTGGGGTAAAACTCATAGAGTTTTTGCAAAAACTCCCACGGATTTTTTCAAAACTCCCACGGTTTTTGGAGCAGGATTGGAAACGATAAATCAAAACAAAAACATATAACATACATAATATGAAACACTTACCTTTGAAAAGCCTGTTGATGGCTTTGTTGGCATTGATGCCAATGGCTACCTTTGCACAGTTGACGATAGAAGAAGAAGTTTATGATACTGTTGCTGTTGATACGGCGGAATTCGACGAACCTCACTGCCACAAGTGCTATGAGCCGGAAAACACCATCTCGAAGGAACTGAACACACTCTGCGAGAAGTGCTTCAAGGAGCTTTCTGCGTCAGTCAAGTCTGGCGACCTTGACGCCACCATCGAACTCGCCAGACACTATGCTTCTGCCGGACAGCCAAAGAAGGCTGAGGCTCTCTACAAGAAGGCTGCCGCATCGGGTAAGCCGCAATATCAGCTGACCCTTGGCGAGTTCTACCTCGACTACTGGCTCGCTGACGAATTATATGACAAGGAGTTGGGCGTGGAATGGATGGAAAAGGCAGCAAACCAAGATTACACAGAGGCGCAATACGCACTGGCAAAAACTTACATTGATGGCGAATACGCTGAAAACAAGGAAGCTTTCACGAAGGCAGCCACATTATTGGAGAAAACCATCACCCACTACCGCCCGAGTGGCTTCTCCATACCGGATTGGTACATTGAGTCTCCGCATGATCTCGGCTTTTTGTATTATAAAGGATGGGGTGTACCGCAAAACTATGAAAAAGCAAAGGAACTGGTTGAAAAGTCTATTGAGAGGGGATCTGATAATGCAAGATTGACATTGGCACAGATGATCGTCTTTGGCGATGCTTCGAAGCTGGATGTCAAGTGGTATGAGGAAGACAGCGACGAAAAGATACAAACTGCATTCGCAAAGAGCTGCCGCAAGGCAAGTGCCGCAGACCTTGACAAGGCTATGAGGCTGCTGGAAGACAATACAGAATACTACAATGACAATACCGCCATGCTTGCACAGATATACGCAGCCAAGGGCAATATGGCTGAAGCCATCAAGCTATGGAATATTGGTGTTGAAAATGACAATGACGATGCTTGCTACAACCTGGGCTACTGCTACTACGAGGGCAAGGGTGTAGCAAAGAACATAAAGAAAGCCATCGAGCTGTGGCAGAAGGGCTGTGACGAGAATTATAGTAGCAGATGCGGCTATCCATTGGGACTTTGCTACATGAAGGGCGAAGGCGTAAAGAAGGATGCTGCCAAGGCTGCGGAATGCTTTGACACGAGTTACCTGAGTGTGCCTGAAGCGGCTTTTGAATTGGCAAAATGCCATGAGACAGGCAACGGTGTCGAGAAGAGCATTGCAGAGGCTTTCAACTATTATTCCATTGCTGCGAAGGGTGGCATTGAGGAGGCAAAGAGCATACTCATGCGCAGTGCAAAGAACTATGAGACGGGCAACGGCGTAGAGAAGGATCTCAACATGGCATTGATGCTCTACGGTAGGGCTGCACAGAGCAACATTCCTGGTGGCATGGAGGGTGCCATGAGAATGGCAAAATGCTTTGAGACGGGCAACGGTGTGGAAGAGGACAAGGATAAAGCTTTTGCAATATATTTCGATGCGTTCAAGAAACTCAACTATGAGCCGGCAAAAAGCGAGGCAAGAAGACTCGGACTTTCCATAGCAAAGGAATTAGAAAAGGAGGCTGAGGGCATAGACCGCAACCTTGAGAAAGCCACAGCAGCCTACTATATAGCATACCTTGCAGGAGACGAGACCTTGAAGGACAAGATAATGAGTCTGGCTACAAGGATTGCAAAGGCATACGACAAGGGCACCGACGGCGTGGAAAAAGACCCTGACACTGCTCATGTTTTCTACGAACTGCTCGTTGAGCTTGGCGACAATAAGGCAAAGGAGGATGTGAAGAGACTAAAGAAAATCATTGATGCGCAGTAGGAAACGGCATCATCATGTAGTCGTTCAAAAACAAATATGATCACTTGCTTATCTGCTAAATCTGCAGAATCTGCGTGCGTATTTTTTGGCTAAAACACAATGAGTTAGAGCGTTTAATGGGGCGTCTTACCGCTATTTTCGCCCCATTTCGCTCTTTTTTTTGTGTTTTGCTTGCAATTGTGCCAGAAGTTTGTTAATTTTGTCGCCTACTTGGAGTGTCCAAGTTTCAATTTCGGAATGAAAAAGCATTAACTAACTATATTTATTAACTAAAACCACTAAAAAATGAAAAAGCTTTTACTTTTCCTTTCCGTGCTCTGGCTCGGATTGGTACAGGCAACAGCGCAGGTTTACGATGTCGACAAGACCGACCTCGTGGACGTTTCCGCAAGTGCTTGGGGTGGTACTAACACGTACGACAACTACGATGTTACTACTGCCGACGGTCGAAGCGCAAAGATGGTGGAGCATTACTACGCTCAGCTCACTCAGAACGAGGAACTTCCTCTGAAGCAGACTATCAACGATCTGCCTGACGGAGACTACACCGTAGTATTCTATGCAAAAACCAACTGCGCTAGCTGGAAATTCGTTCCTGCTGAAGACTTTGTGGACGGTTCTTACGACTACGCAAGTGTCTTCGCTTGTTCCGGCGACTACAGCCCTGCAAAGGCTAAGACTACTCCTATCGAGGCAGACGCCGCAAAGGTTTACACTCGTAATCCATTGGAGTACTCTGTAGATGTTACTGTCACTGGCGGCAAGCTCACCATCGGTATGGTGCTCCGCGACATGACAAAGACAAACTGGCACACTATCCAGATCAAGTCGCTCACTTACCACAGTACTGTTCCTGTAACTGAGCCTGTAAACGTGACTACTGCTACAGGACTCAACGCAAACAACGCTACTGATTGGAAGCGCGACAACGCTGGCGGCAACTGGGGCAACCAGTACCTCGGCACTTCTGACGGTTGGGAACAGTGGCAGGCAGCTCCTGGTACTCTCAACAACCGCATCATGTACCGCACTTCTCAGCTCCCTGCTGGTAAATACACTGTGAAGGCTCTCGTGAACGCTCTCCAGCAGGATGGCGGTACTGCTACCGACCAGAATGTTGACTTCTACGTACAGGCTGGCAGCAACCTCCAGAAGGTGAACTGCTACGGCGACTACACTGCTCGCGAACTTGAGATTGAGCTCGCTGAGGCTGGTGAGGTGGAAATCGGTATCCGTGCTTACGCTCCTGGTACTGTAAACTGGGTGGCACAGAAGAACCTCCGCGTCACTACTACTTCTTACGCTACACTTGAGGCATTCGAGGCTGCTTACGCTCCTCTCAAGCTTGCCAACGCTTACGCTTCTCTTGAGACTGCATACAACAACGCCCTCGCCAAGCTCGACGAGGAGGGCAAGGCTGCATTCACAGAGGCTGCTGCCCAGATCAAGGCTGCCCTCGACGGCAAGACTTACACTTCTGAGGCAGACATCAACAAGGCTATCGGCGACCTCCAGCCTATGCTCGTTGCTGCTGCTTACTATGCAGATGGCGAGGACATGACAAGCCTTATCAAGAACGCTGCCATCGCTAACGGCAACGATTGGGAAACTCCACGTACCAACGCTGGCCAGCAGTATGCAGGTGCTCCTGACAACACTTACCTCGACTTCTGGAACAATGCTGGCGACATCGTCAAGACTTCACAGAAGGTCACTCTCCCTGCCGGCACTTACACTCTCATGGCTGCTACTCGCAGTAGCAACGGTGAGGACGGCAAGATCTACGCTCTCGTAGGCGAGACTGAGTTCAGCGCTCCTATCTACAAGGACGGTGCTGAGGGCGGTCAGCTCGGCGGCGGTTGGTCTGTAACAAAGGTTAAGGAAATCGTTGTTCCTGTGGAGCAGGAAGTAGAGGTAGGTTTCTACTGCACAACTCCTGACGGCAACTGGGCTGGTGCTGACGACTTCCGTCTCATCAAGACTGGCGAGGCAGCTCTTCCTGGCAAGCTCACAGCTGATCCTAAGGAGATCAACTTCTGGGGCTTCACTCCTGCTACAGACAACTATTACTACAACACTCACAAGGCTATCTTCCACGTTGAGGCAGAAAACCTCACTGAGAATATCAAGTATGTGATGAAGAGTAATGGCAAGGCTACTGGTTCTACTTCACCAAAGGTAAAGGTTGCCACTTCTGGTCTCTACGAGAACCGCAGCGGTAACCTCAACGTAACATGTAGC
>JAZRXS010000125.1:0-26488 GCA_045600325.1 Prevotella sp. | reverse complement strand
CACCACATCCCGACTATCGTCCTCATTCCGCAGAAGCGAATAGGCATAACGGTAAAGACCAGGGTATGATGAGCGGAAAAGCTCGTCAAACTCTTCGTCAGAACTTCGTCGTTTATGTCGGAATAGTGATATCATTTTTTTTAGACTGTTTACCTATATAACGAAAAAGGAGGTAATTCAATTACCCCTTTTTGCAGATTTTTTTATTTTTGTCTAAAAACATTGTTTTAATGGTTTCAACGGTTTCAATGGTTTCAATGAACCAGCAGAACCCTTTGAAACTTCTGAAACTTTTTATGAACCATCTGAACCCTTACACTAATATGCCTTGTTATAGATCCAAATATGAAGGATGTCAAGCAGGCCTTTGAAGATTTTTGGATTATCCTTCTTGTTCCATGGCAGGTCAATCTTCAGACCAATGGAATAACCGTTTCGTACCATTGATTCCTCAATATTGTATGTGTTGCCGGCATGATATCCTTCAATAACTTGTATCTGCGAGCGGTTATGGCCATAGAAACCGATGCGATAATCCATGTTTGCAGTGAGTATGATGTTCTTTGTCAACCTCAAGTCAACGCCGAGTTTAGGAGCAACTGAAGCAACGGGACATTGTACATCATAATCGCCAACAGCCTTTGTGCAATCTGGATTGCCCTCGTATCCAAAACCACCTTTCTCCTTGCCGAGATTCAGGATGTTTGTCTTCAGCATAGCACCAACGTATGGCTGCACCATCCATTTCTTCGGGAAAAAATAGAACTTGCCTCCCACCTCAGGGCCGAACATGCAGAAACTCTTTATTCCAATGCCGTTGGAATAATCCGTCATGATTCCATCCTGTTCCAAGTACAAGCCACCACTCAAGGCTAAGCGTGAAGTAAGATAATAATCCGCTGTTACCTCAAAAGAATTGTATTCGTCCTCATTAACAAGTGTCTTGTTCTCATAAAACGAGCCTGCGCCAATAGTTGCCTCCACACCCCATTTTCGTTCTACTTCTTCCTGTGAGAATGCATTGACAGAAAGGCACAGAATCAATAATAGCAGTAATGTCTTTTTCATTTCTCTTTGGTTAATTATAGTTGTTCTTTATTCACTTCAATCTTTCATTATGGATTGCGATACTTTCTGATATATCTCTTTTGTCATCTGATTGTCTATCAACGAGACATGCTCGTTTACAACCGAGAGATCCTTACGGATTGCAGGACCTGTCTGTGCTTGTTGTGGTGGCAGATGGAAGAGTTTGCCGGTAACTTCCTTTAGCAACGGAAGCATTACGGTGTAGTCAAGACCGATGGTGTGAAGCTGTTCGTCGGCAAGTGTCACCATGTGGTTTGTGAAATTGCTTGTGAAAACGGCGGCAATATGGAGTATCTTTCGTTCGGCAGAAGAGAGTTCCCTTACATTATTGAAAACTTTATCGGCAAGTTCCCTAAGGGCTTGCATAGTCTCTGCGTTGCTTGCTTCAAGGAAGATAGGAATATCCTTGTACTCAAGCGCCTTCGTCTTGCTGAATGTCTGCATAGGATAGAATACGCCATGATTAGCAAAGTGCTCCTGAAGAATACTCATTGGCTTCGTTCCTGCTGTATGAACAACGATGGCATTCTGTGCTTTATCGCCAAGCTTCGCCTTAAGGTTGGCTGCCACTTCGCCGATGACATCATCCTTAACACATATTATATATATATTTAATGCAGAATGCAGAACCGAAGGAAGGCGGCCGAAGGGAAAGCCAATGCAGGATGCAGAATTATCACCCACAGCGCAGTTCAATTCTGAATTCTGGGATCTGCATTTTGAATTTAAAGTACGACTGTCTATCAAGCAGCAATCCACGCCAACTTCCGTGAATGCTTTATGCAGATGAGTGCCAACATTTCCACGGCCTATTATTGTAATTCTTTGATTAATCATGGAGCAAAATTAAGATTTTTCATACTTTTACTAAAATAAATGTGCCAAAATGTTCATTAATTTAATTATATTTAGTAATTTTGCGCCCAGAAAATCGGAGACAGGCACCGCTCCTCGAGCGACAAGCCTTATTTTCTGGTCACGAAGCGCTACGCTATTTTGCACTCGCTTAACTAAAATATTAATCATTAAAACAAGAGCATTTAGTACTCATTCAACACGAAAGGGGGCAATTAATCACCCAGAAATACTAAAAAAGAACATATAAAAATTGGCAGGTTCAGAATTATTTTGTAATTTTGCACCCCGAAAATTCGCAGCGTCGCTGCGAGGGTAAAGGCTAAAAGCTAAAGGCCACAACTCCAATTCGTGTAAATTAAAAACTAAATATTCACGGACAATTCATACGAAGAGTCCAACTAAAAAACAAATTTAAAACAATGATTATCGTACCAGTTAAGGAGGGCGAAAACATCGAACGCGCTCTCAAGAAGTTCAAGAAGAAGTTTGAAAGAACAGGTGTTATCAAGGAGCTCCGCGCTCGTCAGCAGTTTGACAAGCCATCTGTAAAGAAGCGTCTCAAGATGGAGCACGCTATCTACGTTCAGAAGCTTCGCACTGAAGAGAACATGTAATCTTCACAACATAGCCCACGCTCCAATAGGAGTGTGGGTTTTATTTTGGTAAAAACATACTATTTGGCACACATAAACGTAATTAATATTGTGATGAAATCTAAAACGCAAGTTGCACAAGTGACGCTAGTCTTTAGAACTTGTGCAACTAAGAATCGGTTCTTGCAGAAAACTTGTGTAACTCGTGCAACTTGCGTTTTATTTTCTACCACATTTATCTTGTGTTTTTAATATTAGTGTGCCTAAAGTATATAGTTCGCTTTATTTTTATGATTGACAGCTTTGTAAACTACCTACGCAACGAACGCAACTACTCTGAGCAGACGATTGCTTATTACGAACAATCGAATCGCGACTTCCAAGAGTACTTCAAGTTTATGGACGCCACACTTTCGTGGACTTCCATAGACAAAGACGTTGTGCGTATGTGGATGGAGAGTCTTATGGATCAGGGAGAAGCGGCAGGAACAGTCAACAAGAAACTCTCTGCCCTTCGAGCTTTCTTCCGCTTTATGCTCCGCAAGAAGATTATTACTGTCAATCCGATGGCAACAATAAAAGGTCCGAAGAAAGAGAAGCCGTTGCCAATGTTCGTCCGTGAGAGTGAGATGAACAAACTTCTTGACCAATACAACGCAGAACCTTCCGACTACGAACAACTTCTTGCCCGCACTGTCGTTCTCATGCTTTACGAAACAGGAATGCGTCGCGCAGAGTTTCTTGGACTGAAAGACAAGGACATAGACTTCACAACACATCAGATAAAGGTTACCGGCAAGCGTGACAAGCAGCGCATCATTCCGTTTGGGAAAGAGTTGGAAGAAGCTGCAAAGGAGTATATGAGAGTACGCGATGAGCACTTTCCTGAGCACCCGGATTCCTTCCTTATCAGCAAAAGGGGAGGCATCCTGAACGCATATTCATTTGGACTTATCGTCAAGGAGCAGCTGTCACTTGTCACATCCATAAAGAAACGTAGTCCTCACGTGTTGCGCCACTCGTTCGCAACAGCAATGCTAAACAACGGTGCAAACATAGAAAGCGTGCAGAAAATTCTTGGACATCAGAGCCTTGAAACCACCCAAGTCTATACACACACCACCTTCGAACAACTGAAAAAGGCATACGAGAAGGCACATCCGAGAGACAAAAAAGAGTGAGTAGCCTCTATAATTGAACTATTATTCTCGTCAGTTTGTCGCTATGAGCAGCAATCTTGCCGTCAATGAGAACCATCAAGCCCTTGCCTTGATGGTAGCGTTGACCGTCCTTGTCATAGATGACAGTGATGTTATGGCCGTGGTAGAGTACGTTGTCAAGGCAAAAATAGTTCCAGGTATTCTCTGGAACGAGAGGATTTACAACGAATTCATTAGTAGATGAAGGGCGGATGCCTACGAGTCCATTGATGACGAGGTCGCAGAACGTAGAGTGATTGTAGTAACGAGAGCGTTCACGATCGCCCATAAGCCAATAGCCGGTGGTTTCGTCAAGGTATTCGCCGATGTAAGGTCTGCCACGATAGTGCTGGCTTTCAGCGTATTTAAGCATTTCCGAGAAGAAAGCCCCCTCCAACTCCCCCGAGCGGGGGAGGGACTCGTTAGATAAAGTATTTGCATCCACTTCGGTCGCCTTCTTTTGGTTGAGGTAATTCGCAAGAGCGGTAAGGGTTTGGGAAGTGGCGAAAGGCCAGATAGCACCGTCCCATTCGCATTTACCTGTGCCATGAGTGCGGAAGAGAGGATGACGGCGTTCAGCAGTGGTCAATCCGAATGGCGCAGAAAAACCTTTCTCGTCTGTAAGCTGCTGCCAAGCCTCTATCCAGCCTTCTTGAGAAAGGGAGTCACAGCCATACAGAGGCAATTCGCAGTACCAAGGCATGTAACCGATAGCCTCGCGGACATCAGCGAGAGAGTCGCCAATGAGAGTTCCGAAGAAATGGAGGTTAGGGTTCCAGAGCTTTTTCTGGATGAGAGACCAGAGGGCAGAACCTTCGGTGCGGTAAGCCCCCTCCGACTCCCCCGAACGGGGGAGAGAAGCGCCTTTGGAAGCAAGCTCCTCCTTCATATTTGCGAGAGCGAAGGCGTTGGCAGCCATGTAGGAGTTTATTGTAGGGCGAGCGTACTGCTTCTTTCTGCCGCCGGAGATGCTTTCCTCCATTCCGTCCTGAACATCGCCTTGCCAATAGAGACCGTTAGGAAGAAGATGAGTGGATTTCCAACGAGAGTACTCGGCTTCAAGCGAAGGCAGGAGGCGTGAAAGCATGGCAGTATCAGCATTCACCTTGTAAGCATTCCAAACGGCGTATGGATTCCATGAAGAGAACTTGGTCATCTTGCTGAGAGCAGTGCCGGTTTCCGGGTCAGGATTATCCTTGTTTCCGAAATACCAAGTATTGAGAATCTGGTTAAGATATGTCTTATCACGGAGCCAACGAGTCTCATTAATATGATGACCTATAGCACAAGCAATGAGATTCCAACGGTCTGCGTATGAACGCTGTACGAGGAATTCTGTCATTCCAAAACCTACAGGAGTGCGCTTGATATGTTTTCTCAATGTCCACCAACGATAATAGTAAATCTCCTCAAACTGCTTGTCAGGGCAATCGAAGAGCGGAATGTTCTTCTTCATCCAAGCCGAAGATTCTGAATTAGGGATAGCCTGAACGATGTTCTCGTCTTCCATCGTGTTGAACTTCTCCGCGTAATGAGCGTAATCGTCATAGCGGAGCACGACCCCCTCCGACTCCCCCACAAGGGGGAGGGTGATACCATCCGGCTGAGGATAGGTCTTGAAGTTTGCAATTTCAAAGACTGCGAGCGGGTCAAACTCATCTGCACGAGGCATATCTTCTGTTTGGTCGGCAGGTGTTTCTATCGTTGGATGAGTAAATTCTTCGCCAGTTCGGAAGACAACACGAGTGAAAGCCTCTACAGGAGTGTCAAACTGTCGTGCGGCAGCCTTCTTACCATTGACGTAATAAACACCGCTATGCATATCCTGGGAGAGGACAGCCTTCACGTGATAAACCTCATCAGCCTTATAACCCTTTACCATATTTGAAGAACGAGCACCGCCTTTAACTCGCATCACGCCAGTATCATCAAGGATAATCTTTGAGGCAACATTGCCCTTTTCGTCAGTAAACTCAATGTTCAGCTGACCGTTGTTAGTCTGCTTTGCCTTGACATCAAACTCAACGACGAGTTCTTTTGTCGAAGGAATAACCTTTTCCACGCGGGCATAGTCGTAAACTTCTGAGTCCGAAAGCTTAAGCCATTCACCATCGAGTTCCACGCGAGCCATAAGAGGAGAATAGATATTCCATGTCTTCATGTCGGAAAGCGTCTTGTATGAAGCGAAATTTTCGTCGGCATGTTGCGTAGCTGCAAGTTGAACAGGCACAGGAACACGAGCCACCCACATGTCTTCCTTGTTCATGGAATATGTAAGCCAAAGGTTTCCGTCGGTTGGTTGCGGATTGCTTTCCTGAATACCACGAACATACTGAGGTCCGAAACTCTTGTAAAGTCCCCAATGACGCTCAGGAGTAACATCTCCAGTCACGAGATTAAGCGTCGTATAGTTCAAGCCATCGGCAGAAAGAGAGATAGCCAGTGGCCAACGATATTCCGCTGGATTATAGACAGTTGCATAAGTTCCGTCGGAGAGTCGCTGTCCCCAAATCTTAGCATTTGAGTTCACAAAGCCATGGGCACGATGGAGAGGAGTGCGCCAAGTGTTGCCACCATCAGCAGAAACGGAGGTGAGGGCATGTTTCCAGAGTCCCACTTTTCTGCCATCTGGAAGAGTGTAGCCGGAGAAAGCCTTGGCAGGAGTCTTGAGAGGTAGGATGTCATCGTTGCGGTCAGCCTCTTCTGCCCACTGCATTCGTTGCATCGGATCGGCAAGAATCTCGTCGCAAGCCTTCACGAACGCCTTGTTCCTTGCCTTCTTGTAATAAGGATAAATGGTGTTCTTCTCGTTGAAATCGTGGTTGTAGTAGATGAAATAGATAGGACCAAGAGTGCCATCTTTCTTCACTTCACGAACAACACGACCTACACCATTGCCATCGTTAGGGTCATCTTTCGGGTGAAGCACTATGCCATGGTTGCCGATAGCCACGAGAGTGCTACGGTCTTTCGATACATACCATCCAACTCTCTGATGCATAACCGATTGAAGATTCTTTGCCTCGTAATCCATTCCAGCCTTCTTGAAGCCGTCAGGGATTGGATATGGAGGGAAAATCTCGGCAGGCTTTGTCCAGTTATAGCCATCCTTTGAAGTCTGATACATGGTCTTTCCTGGCTGCTCATGCTCCGAACGAGGGTCGGTTAGGTAGTGAAGATAGTAAGTATCGTTCCAGAAGGCGAGCATAGGCTGGTGGTTGTAAAGCCAGTTCTCCCCTCCTCCACGCATTGTCTGAATATTATGAACACCTACAACAGGCGAAAGTCCACCGTCATGACGAGCTGGAGTTGCAACAATCTTGCCTGTGTAATGAACGGACTCCGAATTGTATTTCTTAAGATTCTCAACAATTTCGCGAGGAGCCTTGAAGATTGTTCCGTGCTTATGACCTTGAGGCACTGACACAGCGCCTGTTACATCCTCAAAAGTCTTGAAATCCTTAGTGCGACGAGCGCCGAAGATATAACGGCGATATGAGTCGTAATAGATGTAATACCAGTCGCCAACCTTGCACCAAGTAGGACCTTCTGTGAAGTCTTCCGAGATAGGATCCGACACATTCTCCCAAGGTCCGTACATAGACTTGCCGAAAGCTACCTTGATATTACGCATAGGACGAGTATTGTCCTTGAAGACAAGAACCCACTGACCGTCAGCCAGTTTCACAGGAGCAGCTGCATCTATGCAAGAGAAGCCTGGCTCTATGAATATCTGAGCCTTCGAGAACTTCTTGAAATCCTTTGTCGTTGTATAATAGAGTCGATGGTTATTGAGATGCTCTTCCTGACCATCAGGATATATTCCCGGAACACAAGAAGCCCAAGTAATCATAAACTGCTTCTTGTCAGCATCATAGCAAATCTCTGGAGCCCAAACGTTTACAGTCTCAGGATTGTCCATAACCTTTATGAAACGAGGTTCCGACCAGTGGATAAGGTCCTTCGAATGAGCATAACCAAAGCCAGGATCTCCACGCCAAGAAGAAGTCCAAACAAGATGGAACGTGCCGTCAGGACCGACAGCTATGCTCGGATCGCGCATAACGCCCTGCTTCATCGGTTCAGGATTCTGCACGGAAGTGATGCCGGGCTTGAGGAAAGTGCCCTGAATGGAATCCCATTTCACGCCGTCCTCGCTATAGATGAAGCGAAGTCCTTCCGTGGCAGGCTCATGGAAACCTGTGGAAACATAGACTTCTTGCGCAGAAAGATGCAGAGCACAAGAGAGGATTATGAGGATGGAGAGTATTTTTTTCAATGGATATTACAATTTTTCAAGGATTTCCGCCTCCACAATTCCGAGGGAGTTCTTGCCTTTGTTGTTTACCTTTGTGTCCATCTCGTTAGCATTGCCGCCAGCAAGTTCCTTCATAGCGAAGATGTCTCTTGTGGAAGCAGAGCCCTTGAGCTTGATAGTAACCTGATCTCCAAGCACTTTCTTCGTAGTATGAATGCGGATATAACCGAGAGACTGCTCCGTGTTTCCACTCCAAACGAGTTCGTCGCCGACATAGATCTCCAGCGGATATGACTTACTCTTCCATCCAAGCATCTTAAGTGAAATATTGTCAACAACAGCTTTCTTTGCAAGCTTGTAGGTGATCCAAGCCGTTTCAAGATTGCCATCGTTGCTCCATTCCGTCTTCTCGTTGTCGTCGATCGTGTTCTTTGCGTCAGATTGGTTTGATCCAGCCATCACTTCCACAATCTTTACGCCTCGGTAAACCTCACGGCAAGAAGGGGTTGAAGGCGTTTCGCCACTTGAAAGGTTCAGAGGAAGAAGGTCGCTTTGGAAGTAATCTGAAAGGCCACCGAAATCGGTGATTGCCTTTGTGGTGAAGGTTGCTGTGGCTTCTGGTAGGCCTGTAGCCTTTGCTGTAACCGTGATATTGCCTGCTGTTGTAGTAGAGCGCACCATGATACGACCGATACCACATTCTACAGGAAGCGTCTGTTCGCCAATCCAGTTGTGGTAAGCAGGGTCGGAAGAATGGTAATCGTCAGCCTCGCTGTGGTCATCCTTTGTACCACGAGTGAAACCATTGCGACCACCGGCTACAAGTCCGCCTACATACTGACCTTCACCGCTCACGGAGAACGTGAAGTTGCGGTGGTCAACAGGGCAACGCCTGCCTTGCTCGTCAACAACTTCATACTGAAGAATGGCAATATCATGACCGTCAGCAGCAAAGCCACTTGGGTTCTCTATCTTTGTAAGACGAATGGCAGCAGGACGTCCGGCAGTCTCCAACTTGTAAGAAGACTTTGCAGCCTTTGCCTCAAGCGTGCCAGGTTCGAATGTCACATTATTAAATATATATAGGAAATTGTACTTGCGCTCAGGCTTAGCCTGCTTCTTTCCGTTTACGAAAAGCTCCACATTCTCGTCGGAAGACACCACATAAACAGGCTTAACAACCTTCTCGTTAGATTTATTGCCGAGCATTGCCGTAGGCTCGTCCTCTTCGTAGTTCCAATGACCGATGATGTAAGTCTGTGGCTTTTCTGTATCAACCCAACCGTCCCACATCACCTTGTGAGCGAAATAGCCATCCTTTGGGATACGCATGCCATCAACAGCACCTGAAGTGCGGTAGGTAACAGTTCCGCGAGCGTGGGTGTTACTCTCCGAGAAGATAATCTTCGCGCCACCGGAATTCACGCGAGTGCCCTGCCCAGGACGTTCAAGCCAATACTCATACCAACGGCGAACCCACTCAACGGCGAGGTCATCCATGTTGTGATTCCAGTCGGCAGGCGAAGCATTGCGGTAGATTGGACCGTCGCCATTCTTGTGATAAGGCCAAGACCACTGATCCCAGTTCACGCGAAGGCCTTCATCACGGCAATATTCCGTCTGGAACAAAGGTTTGCCGGAACTCTTGTTTATGTAGAGCATCTCACCACCCCACTCCGCTTCGTCCACGTCAAGCTGTTCACGACAGCCAGAGGCACGACCGCCCATCGGGTCATACTGGTCGCGAATACGGTTGAGGTCAAGCTGATGTTCTGGTGAAATCCTGAAGTTTCCGCCTTCATAGAAAAGGACGGAAGGATTGTTGCGATTGTAGATAATGGCATCGCGTGCCAGTTCGCAGCGTTGTTCCCACTGCTTGCCCTCGCGATCTTTCTCAGCATCGCCGAACGGAAGCACCTGGATAACGCCCATGCGGTCGCAAGATTCCACGTCTTTCTTAGCAGGAGTCACGTGCATCCAGCGATAGAAATTGCCATTGCATTCCACGACAAGCTTGTTGGAGAAGTCAGACATCCAAGCCGGTGCCGACTGACCAAGTGCTGGCCATTCGTTAGTTGAGCGCTGAGCATAGCCTTTCATCTGGATAAGTCGGTCGTTAAGCCAGATCTTTCCATCTTCAAACTTAGTCTTGCGAAAACCGGTTCTTGTGACAACCTTATCAAAGACATTTCCGTTTTCATCCTTGAGAACAGTTTCTACATTATATAAATAGCCGTAACCAGGCGACCAGAAATGAAGACCAGTAAGCTTAGCCTCAGCCTTTGCCATAGTAGTCTGCCCAGCTTTCACAGTAACCTTGCCGCCACTGAAAGTCTTTAGCACCGTTCCGTCTATCTCCGTTACTGTCACTTCATATGTAAAAGTCTTGTTTTCAGCAGTTTCGTTCTTTATCTCTGATTCTGCATGAACAGTTGCAGAGTGCTTCTTTATGTCAAAGTTCTTTGCATAGACATACACGCCAGTTGTAGCAAGATTGCGATAAAGAGGCAGCGTCTGATAGACCTTGTTCATCACATGAAGGGTAACACCCTTTGGCAGACCGCCATAGTTCGCATAGAAATTGTGGTCATGCCATTGGAACTTGGCGTTTCTCTCCTGACCGTCACTTCCTTTTGCACGCTCACGATACTGCCAGTCGTTGTCTGTTTTCACGGCAATCACATTCTCGCCAGCCTTCACTTTGTCGGTAATATCAATGCCGAAAGCCATGACTCCATTCTCACTTCTGCCAGCATACTTGCCGTTGACATAGACCTCAGCAAGCATTCTTGCTCCTTCAAATTCAAGAATGAGTTTGGTGTTGGTGACCAGTTCTTCAGAGAGTTCAAAGTGCTTGCGATACCAAACGACGCCAGTCGTCAGCGAATCGCACGAACGAGAGTAAGCCTCGTCCTGATTCCAAGCGTAAGGAAGCGTCACTTTCTTCCAGTTGGAATCATCGCAATTCACGTCCTTGGCAGCCAATTCGTCAGTCTGCTTCAGTTGCCAACGAGAGTTGAAGTTATACTTTTTGCGATCTATTGCATGCACGCCGAGAGCTACAAAGACAGCAATGAACATTAAAAATAATCTGTTCTTCATTTAATTCAGGGTTAGTTTTGGTGGTTGTTTCTTAGTTATATTCGGGCACAAAATTACAAAATAATCATAAAAAACACACGCAAATGGCAATAAAAGTTTAGCTACACATGCAAAATAAAGGAATAACGAAACAAAAAACGATGCTGTTTCAAGGCAAAAACAAGGCTATTCCAACATGAAACTCTATGGGTTCTTGAACAAAACTCATAGAGTTACAAAAAAATTCGTATACAAACTCGGTTGGAGTTTGTATACAAAACTGTAGTGAGTTTGTATACGAACTTTTTTTAAACTCATAGAGATACGTTTAAGAATCCGCATTTTTTTATATAATAACAGATACGAAATATCAGCACGCAGATTACGCATATTAAGCTGATGACGCAGATATTTGCGATTTAAAAATATCTTTGAACAGTTACTTGAGTCTGATTTATTGACAGTTAACGCCTTGCAAAACGTCAAAATTAAGGGGTCTGTCGCAAGTTTATACGTTTTGCAAGATTAGTATAAAAGAATTTTTTGTAATTTTGCGCGCGAATGGCAATGCCTTGCTATTCAAGCCATCAAATTCAACAGCGCTAAAACATAAACACAAAATATATGAAAAAACTTCTATTCTCACTTCTTATGCTCTGCTACATGACGGCGGCATGGGCGGGAACCGGCGACGGTTCAAGAAAAAATCCTTACTCGGGCGAATGGCAAGCCAGTGAGTTGATTCCAAAGCTCAAGATAGGCAACCATCTTGCCTACGATTGCGAGATAATTGATGGCAAGATTACTGTCTATGATGACAAACTCAACAACGCTATGATTATTCCGAACTGGTCAACTTGGTCTGTGAAATATGCAATAGCCGAGGAATCTCTTGAGGTGTATAACCTCTATTACTCCCTCAACAGTTCCGAGGAAAGAAAGAATCAGACATTCATTATCACTGATTTTGACCGTGTAGATGAAACTATGATCTACATAACAGGTCATTTTAGCGGACAATATGACCGTGGTGACGGAACCAAGGAAAACCCATACCGTGGCGAATGGGATGCCAGTGAGATCGAGCCAAAACTCTTGAAAGGCACTTATCTCGCCTACGATTGTGTGATTAAGAATGGTTACATTACAGTCATAGATTCCAGGCTCAAACAGACGGTAGCCCCTTGTGGGTCAGAATGGTCTCCAGAAAATCTCATTGGCAATCCTCAGTCAGGTAGCCCATACGAGCAGTATGGCAAAGACAACACGCTCGAAAACAGAAAGAAACAGTTGTTCAGGATTACCGATGTAATTCGGTATCCCAACTCTCCGGAACACTACGATATAAAAGGTTATTTTAGCGGATTTTACTCTCATCCTGATGATGAGGGTTTCTTCATCGTTACAACAGCCGGTGACCTCAAGTCGGTAATCCAGAAAGACAATGCCGCAAAGGTGCGCTTAGGTGACGACATCGACATCAGTAGCCTGGACTCTCCACTTTGCGATGAGTTCAACGGTACCATTACGGGTAAGTGCGACGACTTTGACCCTGAAACCCACGAGGCAATAAAAACCGTATACATGTTCAAAGGCAAGCATACAGGGGATACAAAATACAGCCTTTCGAGCCGTCTGTTCAACAAAGTAAAACATGCAACATTCGAAGACATCATCCTCTCACATATCTGTATTCATGCGGATGAAGAATACTTGGGCATTATTGCAAAAGTTGCCACTCAGAGCAAGTTCAAGAACCTCATGGCGGATTCGTGCTCAATGTTTAACAATCAAGACGGTGTAGGCGTTATTGCTGGCAATGGCGTAGATAGTTCTTTTGAAAATGTGTTGATGCAAAGTTGTGACGTTACCACAGATGCGCGATCTGCGGGCAGTGTTGTTGGTGTCTCCAGTGGCTGTAGTTTCACTAGTATAGCATGTGGTACTACCGTATATGTCTTTGCCGACGGCGGTGGAAAAAATGGTTACAGTGGCGGCATCACGGGCCACTCTTATTTTGACACTTTTACGAACTGCTCGCACATGGGCTTAGTGGGTGCCAACGACAACTGTGTAGGTGGTATTACGGGTTGGAGTCATGGTTCCGAATTCCTGTCTTGTACCAACTGCGCTATTGTTGCCACCTGCGATGGAGATGAGTTCGTTGAAATGCAAGAGCAAAGAAATAATCTTATGGATATAATGGATAAGATTGACGCAGAGGATATTGCGGGTAGTATCGCTGCAGGTACAGGAGGAACCATTGCTACAGGTACTGGACTTAAAATTGCTACATTTTTGTTGAAGAAAGCTTCTGATGCGGCTCTTAGAAAGTGGTTCTTCTCGATAGGAGTAAGACGACCTGCTGAATTTGTGAGCGCTCCAGTGGCTGGATATTTCGTAATTGGAATTCTGGTCGGTCTCACAGCTGTGTATATCTACTATGACGCCACAGGCGATGACTATGCGGGTGGTATCGTTGGTTATGCAGAACAGGGCACAGTGGAAAAATGCGCAAACTTCGGCTTTATCAATGCTATCGACAAGTTTGTCGGAGGCATAGCCGGCGACGCAAGTAATATGGTGATCAACAACTGCCTCAATGCTGGCAACGTGAATCAAGAACGCGATAATCATTGGATTGATGGTCCTTATAGAGTGGGCAGTATTATTGGTAGAGGACGTGATAACACGAAAGTATCCAACTGCCTTTCCACCGCCAGTTATCATATTACTGGTGCAAGTGAAGAAAATTATCGCCTCGACCAGACTTCGGGCAATAACTATGTCGTTGGTCAGTTAGAGATCAATGAAGATAGAGAATTCCTTGAAAGGTGTGTAAACCAAGACATTGTCGAGAATGGCTTGGTGGCATTCTGGCTTAACAACGGCACTGAGAACCGTGAGAAGGGTATCAGGCCTTGGCATCAGAACCTTTGGGCACGCCATGATAATGGTGTGCGCATCAGCCGCGACACTTATCCAGTCTTTAATGAAACGCACGACGAAGTCACCATAGATCTCTTCTACGATAACGATGACGACTCAGAACATGTCTATCATATTGGATCAGTGGAGAAATTGCAGCAATTCGCTGCTGACGTCAACAGTGGCAACAGCAGCAACGGCAAGCAGTTCCTTATTGGTTACCTCGAAAACGACATCGACATGACGGGCAAGGATTGGACTCCTATAGGAAAGAACGAAGATTTCAAGAACTTCCGTGGCATCTTCAATGGGCGCGGTCACAAGATTACTGGCTTGGCATGTAGCAGTACTGACCAGCCTGTTGGCCTGTTTGGCTCCGTGTTTGCAAATGCTTATATCTGCAATGTCACAATCGGCGAGGGCAGTTCGTTCACCTGTGATGGCGATGCAGGTGCAGGTGGTATAGTAGGTTATGCTGATATAAGCGGCAGAAAATGGGGAAACGTAGTCATTGAAAACTGCATCAGCCATGCCGACATCAATGTCAACAAGCATGGCGGTGGCATCCTGGGTCGTGTTGAGGCAAGTGGAAATGAAAATATCAAGGTATATGTCAACAACTGCTACAGTATGGGCACCGTTACAGCCGAGAATGGCAACAGCGCGCTCTTGTGCGGCTACACCCAGCACAGCGGCAACATCAGCAACAGCTGGAGTAGCGGTCAGCTCAGGAATGGTTCAAACAAAGGTATCTGGCCATACAGCATTGAGAACGATGATAATGTGGCAGAGTGCCTCGTAGGATATTCAAATAGCAAAATAAACATCAAGGGTTGCTATATCGTCAATCCAGAAGCCAACGTTGACCGCTACGTAGATGAGAAGAATGAGCGTCCTCTTCAGACAGGCGTAACAATCCTGTCGGAAATAGAAGTGGCAAACGGCAAGCTCGCATACTTGCTCAACGAAAATGAGGGTAAATCTATTTGGCAGCAGAATATTGCCACAGATCCATACCCTGTTCGTGGCGACAGAGGCTTCTACCACACTCGCACGGTCAGCAACCAATACGGAACAGCATACTTGCCTTTCGCTGTGAAGTCTGACAACAATATCAGTTATTATACCTTTGAAACTGACGAGACTGATGAAGAAGAAGGTGTGAAACTTAAGTTTGCCTATGCAGAAAACGTACCTGCTCGTACACCTGTATTGTTCCGTATTTCAGGAACACCGACAGCAGAGAATCCTGTAGAAATCGCTTTCTACGATGCTAATGGCGAATACAAGTGGCAGGATATAGGTAGATCCATTATTAACAAATGGACATATACAGGAACATATATACAAGAGGTTTTCACAGAGAAGACATCAGTTCCAACTTCAAAGAAAGTCTATTACATCTCTGGAGGCAAGATCAAGAACGCAAAGAATACTACCATCGCTCCTTACCGCGCTTATTTCATCGGTCCGAATATTGATACGTTCACAGACAATAGCGGATCGCTACAGGCAAAAGCAATACAGTTTGTGATAGAAGAAGCTGATGGCTCTACCACAGCCATTGAGTTCGTAGGCGATGAGCTTGACAACCTTAACGGTAACCTTAACGGGATTTATAATCTCGCAGGTCAGAAGGTGGATGGGAACTACCAAGGCATCGTGATCAAGAACGGAAAGAAGGTCTTGAGGAAATAGAATAACGTAAAATTGCTGGAAAATAACTCGTAATATTTTTATACGTGACAAAAACAAATTCTACAAGTAATCATGAAAAAGATATATCGTAAACCAACAGCTAAGAGAATCGTTATTGAAGACTGCTTGCTACAGAGCGGAAGCCAACTTGATCCTGCGAAACCAGTAACACTGACTTTTGACCTCAACGACATAGAGGAAGAAGGCGTCGCAGATTAAAACAAGGATTGACTTTCTCGAATTTAACTAATGCAAGTCGAACTGTTCAACTACTGCAATAATTCGAATTAAAAGGAAAATTGTAAATCGTAAATCTGTAAAACTATAAATTCAACAATATGACTTTAATTGACGGAAAAGCTACGGCAACTGCCATAAAGGCAGAGATTGCCGAGGAAGTAAAGGAGATCATGGCGAAGGGGGGCAAGCAGCCTCACCTGGCAGCCATCCTGGTTGGTCACGACGGTGGCTCTGAGACTTACGTAAAGAACAAGGTTCTCGCTTGCGAGGCGTGCGGATTCAAGAGCACGCTGATTCGTTACGAGGACGACATCACCGAGGAGGAACTCCTCAAGAAGGTTGATGAACTTAACAACGATGAGGACGTGGACGGATTCATCGTGCAGCTGCCACTGCCTAAGCACATCGACGAGCAGAAGGTGATAGAGGCTATCGACTACAGGAAGGACGTGGACGGATTCCACCCTATCAATGTCGGTCGCATGGCTATCGGCCTTCCTTGCTTCATCTCGGCTACTCCTCTCGGCATCGTGACCCTGCTGAAGCGCTACAACATCGAGACTTCGGGCAAGAAATGCGTCGTGCTCGGTCGCTCGAACATCGTGGGCAAGCCAATGGCTCAGCTCATGATACAGAAGCAGTATGGCGACGCAACGGTGACAGTCTGCCACTCTCGCTCAAAGACGCTGAAGGAGGAATGTCGCGAGGCTGACATCATCATCGCTGCCATCGGTCAGCCAGGCTTCGTGACAGCAGACATGGTGAAGGACGGCGCAGTGATCGTGGACGTGGGCACAACACGCGTTCCAGACGCAACACGCAAGAGCGGCTTCCGTCTCTCTGGCGACGTTGACTTCGAGAATGTTGCTCCAAAGTGCAGCTACATCACTCCAGTGCCAGGCGGCGTTGGTCCGATGACTATCTGCTCTCTGATGAAGAACACTCTCGCAGCAGGTAAGAAGGAATATTATAAATGATCCAAGACCTTGCCCTCATACTGATCGTTGCTGCCATCGTGACGCTTCTCTTCAAGAAACTGAAGCAGCCGGTAGTGTTGGGCTACATAGTGGCAGGTTTTCTCGTCAGCGACAAGATGCCTTACATGCCGAGCGTAGCCGACAAGGGGCATTCCGTGGAGGAATGGGCGGAGATAGGCGTGATGTTCCTCATGTTCTGTCTCGGATTGGAATTCTCCATAAAGAACATCCTCAAGCGGGGTTCGGCTCCGGTAAAGGCGGCACTCATCACCATAGCGGCAATGCTCTGCCTTGGCATCTGCGTGGGCAGCATGTTCGGATGGAGCAGCATGAACAGCCTCTTCCTTGGCGGTATGCTGGCAATGAGTTCCACGACAATCATCTACAAGGCTTTTGACGACCTCGAGCTGCATCAGTACAAGTTTGCATCCATGGTGATGAGCGTGCTGATACTGGAGGACATCTTCGGCATCGTGATGATGGTGGTGCTGCAGACGATAGCCAGCGGCTCCATGGAAGGCGGCTCGATACTGAACAGTCTTGTGGGCATCGTGCTGTTCCTCGTATTGTCGTTCGCCGTCGGACTGCTGCTGATTCCAATGGTTTTCAAGCGGATACGCCGACTTGCCTCGGCAGAGACCCTGCTGATAGTCTCGCTCGGACTGTGCTGCACGATGGCTTTCATCAGCACGCAGTTAGGCTTCAGCGCTGCCTTGGGCGCTTTCCTCATAGGCTCGGTAATATCGGAAACGCCTGAGGTGGAGAAGATAAACAAGGTGGTAGAGCCGGTGAAGAACCTCTTCGGTGCGATATTCTTCGTGTCTGTGGGTATGCTTGTTGACCCGGCAATACTCGTGGACTATGCGCTGCCGATAATTGTTCTCGTGCTCGTCATCATCGTCGGACAGGCGGTGTTCGGAAGCCTTGGCTATTTCATCAGCGGCGAAACGCTGAAATCGTCCATGCGCTGCGGCTTCTCGATGGCTCAGATAGGCGAGTTTTCCTTCATCATCGCGGGAATAGGCTTGACGCTGAACGTGATTTCCGATTTCCTTTATCCTGTGGTGGTAGCCGTTTCGGTAATAACGACTTTCATCACGCCGTACATGATTCGCGCAGCAGAGCCTGCCTACAACGGACTGGAAAAGCTGCTGTCAGAGCGCATCATCAATTGGGCTAACAATCGCGAGGGCGGCAACGGACTGAAGAAAAGAAACAAGTTCCTAACGAGGATAAAGGACGGCATCAAGGCAAGGGCTTCGGGATTTGCCGACCGCTTCTTCCTTCAGTCGAAGATAAACGCCGGTACACTGCCAAGAAATGCCTACAAACTGATGAACCGCGACATCCATATCTCGGAATTCGTCGTGCCGGAAGACTCCCGATGGATGGGACGAACGCTACAGGAGATGCAACTCGGAACGATATTCAACGTTCACGTGGGCAGCATCCTGCGCGGTAGCCGACACATCAACATTCCATTAGGCTCCGAGATTCTGCTTCCAGGCGACAGGCTTTTGGTGATCGGAACGGACGAAGACCTTGAGCCTTTCAGCAAGGCGATAAGGACTGCCGTGTATGAAGATAGCAACGAAACAGCCTCTGACGGGGAGATGGTTCTGAAGAAAATAGTTGTAAGCGAGGACAGCCTCTTCTACGGCAAGGACCTCGTGCAACTGAACCTTAGGGAGAAATACAAGACAATGGTAGTGGGATTGGAACGAGGCGAGAAGAAACTCGCGGTGATAGCTCCGGACTACAAGTTCCAGAAAGACGATGTCGTCTGGATTGTAACAGAAAAGGAAAAGGCGAAACTCTTTTGAGTCTCGCCTTTTCACGTTGTTGTCTGTTTATTGTCGTATTACAATTCTGTCAAATTTATCATTCATCATTATCCTTTAGCGTCTGCCACCACCGTGTGAACCACCACCGTGACCGCCACCAGAGAAGCTGCCGCCACCGCGTGAACCACCGCCTGAGAAGCTACCGCCGCCGCGTGAACCGCCACCTGAGAAGCTGCTGCCGCCGCGTGAACCGCCACCTGAGAAGCTGCTGCTACCGCTTGGACGTGAGCTGCTTACGCCTGAGCTGCTGCGTGAAGAAGAGCTTTGCACTGTTCCAGGAGTTGACTGGCGTGCGCTGCTGCTACGTGGCTGGTATGTGCTTGAAGATGAGTTGCCACGGTAGTTAGAAGGAACCTGGCTGCTTGCACTTGGACGGCTACCGCCGTTGTTGCCACCGCGATTCATGTCACCACGACCACTGCCGCTGTTGCCACCGCGATTCATGTCACCACGACCACCGCCGCTGTTGCCACCGCGATTCATGTCGCCGCGAGAACCGCCGTTGTTGCCACCGTGATTCATGTTACCGCGAGAACCGCCGTTGTTGCCACCATGATTCATGTTACCATGAGAACCGCCGTTTGTTCTGCCAGAATGACCATTGAAACCGCCATGATTGTTAGCTCCATGATAACCGTCTCTCATACCGTGACCGTTGCCGCCTGAACGATGTGCAGAGCCGTATGTGCGTCCGTGATAGTAGCTGCCACCATGAGAGTGCCAAGAGTGACCACCATGATATGTGTGATAGAACGCTGGACGACCGAAGTAGTAGAATGTACGGTGTGGATAGCGTGCGAAGATGCGGAAGTGCCAGTAACCGCTGCCCCAATAGAGAGGACGATAGAAGTAGAGAGCGTCGCAGTAAGCCCTGTACTGCCAATCAGCAAGGATGTAGCTCATGTCAAGGTTACGGTTTGTCCAGTAGACTCCGTAAAGATCAGCCTCTGTGTTGATACCGAGAAGGTAGTCAAGGTTGACCTCGTAAGCTGCCTCATACTGGTCGTCAGTGAGGTTAAGCTCATACGCCATCTTGTCAGTAAGGAACAAAGCCTGCTCGCGAGCCTGCTCAAAGCTCATTGCGTTTGCACCGAGAGTTGTTGCAAAGAATGCTACCAAAGCGAATAATACCTTTTTCATATCTCTGTAGTTTTTAAGTTTATAATTCTTGTTATTTTGTTTATTGTTGGAGGCTCTTCTTCGGTTGAAGTTTCGCCTTTTCCTTTGTTTTCTGCTGCAAAGTAAAGCATTATTTTGCAATAAAAATGAGGATTTCCCCTAAGTTGGGTGGGATTTTCCCTATTTCAGTGTTTATTTAAGAAAAATATGTGTATTTTTGCACCCGATAAAGACTCTTTTACACATAATATATATGATAAGACATCTTCTCCCGATATTACTCATATTTTTCCCATCAATCGCTTTTGCGCAGTATTTTGACGAGGAAGACGAGGACGAAATAGCCGAAAAAGCGTATCTGAAAATCAACATTGAGGCGCAGGCTTCGCTATCAGACGGCAAGACTCCACTATGGTTGAATGCCAACAAATACGGTTTGTCGTCACTGGAAGGCACCAACGGCTATCTGCGCGCGTCTGCCAGACATGATTTGAAGTCTTTCGACGACGAGGACGAGAAACCTTTCGACTACGGATACGGCATTGACATTGCCGGTGCTTACGGCTATACGAGCACACTCGTAATACAGCAGGCCTACGGAGAAGTGCGCTGGCAGCGTGGTAAGCTTACGGTGGGAAGCAAGAACATCGGCATGGAACTGAAGGACAACCAGCTCAGTTCCGGCTCGCAGACTCTCGGCATCAACGCACGACCTATCCCGCAAGTGCGCTTGGCTCTGGATGACTTTTGGCCTATTCCCGGTACCAAAGGCGTCATTAATTTGAAAGGTCATCTTGCCTACGGTAAAATGACAGACAACAATTGGCAGAAGGATTTTGCTTCCGAAAACACTAAATACGTGGAGAACGGCCTCTATCACAGCAAGGCGGGCTATATCAGAATAGGCAAGGATTTCAGCAACTTGTCATTGACTCTCGGAGCGGAAATGGTGACAATGTTTGGCGGAACATCTTACAATGTAGCTTCTGCCGACGGCTCTTTGCACACTTACAAGAACAACTCTGGACTGAAGGCTTTCTGGAATGCACTCGTGCCTACAAGCAGCGATGGGGAGGTGGGCGAAACCACTTACCAGAACGTGGCGGGAAATATGCTCGGCTCATGGGTAGCGCGACTGGATTATTCCAACGAGTATTGGTCAACGGCTGTTTACTTCGACCATTTCTTTGACGATCAGTCTGCAATGTTCCTCATCGACTATGATGGCTATGGAACTGGCGAAGAATGGACAATGAGAAAAGACAATCGGATTTTCATGTACAAACTGAAAGACATGATGCTCGGTTTTGAATGGAAAAAGAAACTGCCAAGCCCTATCGACGCCATCGTTTTTGAGTACATTTATTCAAAATACCAAAGCGGTCCGATCTATCATGACCATACAATAACCTTCTCGGATCACATTGGCGGCAAGGACAATTACTACAACAACTACATGCAATCGCCATATCAGCACTGGGGACAAGTGCTCGGAAATCCGTTATATCTCTCGCCAATCTACAATGAAGACGGTATTCTTGAAGTGAAGAACAATCGTCTATTTGCACTTCACCTTGGCGTTGGCGGTCATCTTACTGACGAATTGACATACCGATTCTTGGCATCTTTCCAAGATGCTCTTGGCACTTACGACAAGCCGTACAGCAAATACAAGAAGAGTTTCAACCTCCTGGCAGAAGCGACTTACCAGCTGCCTAAGCATTGGCAGGCAAGAGCTGCCGTAGGACTTGACCGCGGAAATGTTCACGGCAACAATACTGGCGTCCAGCTAACAATAAGCAAATCAATCTATAAATAACATTCTCTCTCATGCGAAATAGAATCATTCTCATTTGCATCTCCATAATAATGGCTCTTGCAGTTTGTTCTTGCTCCGTTGAAACTTCTGACAACGGCAGACTTGACGGCGCATGGCATCTGCTCAGCATAAACGAACAAGCTCCTGATCATCCTGACCTTTACTGGAATTTTCAGGGGAAATTGCTGGAGATGACTGACAAAACGAGCGACTTCGGAATTTACATCATGCGTTTCTCTCACGAAGAAAACCAACTGATATTGTCAAATCCGCACATCTTTGACCGAACAAACGGTGACAAACCGTTGGAAAACAAAACCGTTCTTCAGCCTTTCGGCGTTGACAACATCGACGAGCCTTTCCAGATCTCTCATCTCACACGCTCTCGAATGACGTTAAAATCATCTACAAAGACGCTCGAATTCAGAAAGTTATAAATACGTAACCAACGTTCTTTCGTTGGAATCCAAAAACAATGAGAAAAGCAGTCCTCAGCATTCTTCTTCTCCTTTTCGCTGCAATATCTTATTCAGCGTCAAAGAAAGAAGCTCACATTCCAATGGATTTCTCCACTTGCGGTTACCACGCATCCGAGGAAGCCATTCCGAACGTGCCGACAGTCTTTTCCGTTCCGACATCAGATCCCGAATTCATACAGGCAGCCATAAACAGACTAACAGCAAGAAAGCCTGACAAGAAGGGATTCCGTGGCGCAATAATTCTTCAAGAAGGCGAATATCACATCTCGGAAGCACTACGCATTTCTGCTTCGGGAATTGTCATTCGCGGTGCTGGGAAATCAGCAACAAAGATCATAAAGGAAGGCGTTGATCGTGGCGCAGCAATATACATTGAGGGTGGGAACTCAATCCTTTCCAAGGATACAACCTTCATCTCCGACACAAAAGTGAAGGCTGGCAGCACTTCATTAACGCTCACTTCAACAGAAAACATAAAGGTTGGCGACCGCATCGCCATCACTCGACCTTCCACTAAGGAATGGATTCTCTCGCTCAAGATGAACGATTTCGGTGGCGGTCTTGATTATACTGGTTGGAAACCGGGCGACATAGACATCACTTGGCATCGCACTGTTACGGCCGTTAACGGTCGTAACATCACAATAGATTCCCCTATCACCACCACTCTTGACTCTCAATGGGGCAAGAGTTTCGTGCAGAAGATCAGCTCTTCCGCAGCAATCTCAGAATGTGGCGTAGAGTATCTCACGATAGAAAGCGCGGCTGATGCTGGCGGGAACAACCTGACTGGCGAAGACCATTGCTGGGAAGGCGTTTGGATGGAGAATGCAACAGACTGTTGGGTGCGAGCAGTCAATTTCAACGGACTTGCGGGTTCTGCTGTTGATTTGCAAAGAAACACGCAGCGCATAACCGTAGAAGACTGCATTGCCGACAAGCCTCTCTCGGAAATCGGTGGCTGGAGACGTTGCGTTTTCACTTCTCGCGGTGAGCAGAATCTTATACAGCGCTGTATCTCTCGTCATGGCATCCATGATTTCTCCACAGGTTTCATTGCGGCAGGTCCCACTGCTTTCGTTCAATGCGAAGGCGAAGAGTCACTCGGTTTCTCAGGAAGCATTGGCGCTTGGGCTGGCGGCGTGCTCTTTGACATAGTAAACATAGACGGCAATGACCTTGCTTTCAAGAATCTTGAACAGTTCCGCACTGGCACAGGCTTCAACGCAGCTAACTCAATGTTCTGGCAATGTACTGCTTCCACCATCTGGTGCTACTCTCCTGACGAAGACAACAGGAACAGCGCCAATGGCTGTTGGGCTACATTAACTGGAAATGGAGAATGGACTTCAAGCAATGATCATGTAAATCCGCGCAGTCTCTTCTACGCACAATTAAAGAAGCGCTGCCCGTCATCATCAGTTAATCCATTTATTCTGCCACGCAATACAAAAGCATCGACATCACCAACAGTAGAGCAAGCTGCTATTCTGGCAAAAGAATCCCTCACCACACCGCGCCTGACTCTCGAAGCATGGCTTGACACCATCGCAGAAAAGCGCACTCGGGAATCCGCCTCTGATCAAGATGCAACCGCTTCCGTTTTCTCTCCTACGAAAAACAAAAAGGCTTCAAAGTCTGAATCAAAGAATGTAGGGCAAGGATTTCCGAGCCACGAGTCAGAGTCAAAGGCTGAGTCAAAGTTAGGGTCAAGGTCAAAGTTAGGGTCAATGTCAAAGTTAGTCCTCTCCCCTCTCGGCAAGGAATACAACATAACTTGGTGGAACGGTCGCACAAAAGATGCCACTCGTTTCAATTCTACCACCAAGTTCTCCCCTACCCGCTTTGTGCCAGGACGTGAAGGCTATGGCTGGACAGACCGTCTCGATTCTCTCGTTGACTATCTCTCTGCCAACAATTACCAGGCACTCTACCATCATTATGGTCTATGGTACGACATTCGCCGCACCGACCACGAACGTGTAAGACGTGCTGACGGCTCTGTGGAAGCACCTTTCTATGAGCAACCTTTCGCTCGCTCTGGACAAGGCAAGGCTTGGGATGGTCTCTCCCGTTATGACCTGACGAAGCCTAATCTCTGGTATTGGCACCGCCTCCGCACCTTTGCAGAGAAAGCTCTTCCAAAGGGCATCTTCCTCTTCAACTGCCACTACTTCCAGCACAACATCCTTGAAGCAGGTGCTCATTGGGTTGACTGCCCATGGCGTCCGGTAAACAATATCAATTATTCAGTTGAAGCCACACAGTCACAGAATGTAGGGCGAGGATTTCCGAGCCGCGAGTCTGAGATGGAAGAAGTCAGCACCCTCCCAGAGCCCGTCCCTTTCACTGGCGACAAGCGAATCTTCATCGCAGAGCAGTTCTACGACATCAACAACACTGTCATGGCAAAATATCATCGGAACTACATTCGCATGTGCCTTGACCAAACAAAAGACAACCCAAACATCGTCCAATTCCTCAGCGAAGAATACACTGGTCCTGAGCATTTCGTGCGATTTTGGCTAAAAACAATAAAGGAATGGCAAGAAGAAACAGGCTGCGACGCTGTCGTTGCTCTCTCTTGTACAAAGGATGTCCAGGACGCTATTCTCAGCGATGCCGAACTCTCAAAGGTCATTGACATCATCGACATTCGCTACTGGCACTACAACACGGAAGAATGTTGGGCGCCAAAAGGAGGTCAGAATCTCTCACCACGGCAGCACATGCGCCAATGGAACAAAGGAAAAGTCGGCAATGAGCAGGTACAACGCGCCATAACTGAATATCAGCAACGCTACCCTGACAAGGTCGTTATCTATAACGCAGAAGGCAAATAAGATATGAAAAAACTACTCGGAAATACTCTCGACGAGCTAAAGGAAATTGCAAAATCCCTCGGCATGCCAGCCTTCACCGGCACACAGATAGCCAAGTGGATCTACGAGAAGCGCGTCACCTCTATTGATGAGATGACCAACCTCTCAAAGCAGAACCGCGAAAAGCTCGCAGCAGAATACGAGGTCGGCTTCATGCCGCATTGTGACGCCCAATACTCAAAGGACGGCACCATCAAATACCTCTTCCCTGTTAGCCCCACCCCAACCCTCCCCAGTAGGGAGGGGGTATTGAAAAATGCTTCTATCGCAGAAAGTTCATCCCTCAAAGGTAATCAAACAGTCCTCCCCAGTAGGGAGGGGATATTGAAAAATGCTTCTATCGCAGAAAGCTCATCCCTCAAAGGTAATCAAACAGCCCTCCCCCTACTGGGGGGAGCTGGAGGGGGGCTTGGGATAGGGCTCACCGTCGAGACCGTCTTCATCCCTGACCATGACCGCGCCACACTCTGCGTATCGTGCCAAGTAGGCTGCAAGATGAACTGTCTCTTCTGCCAAACCGGCAAGCAAGGCTGGCAAGGCGATCTCACTACCGCAGACATCCTCAACCAGATCTTCGCTCTCCCTGAGCACGACCGCCTCACAAACATCGTGTTCATGGGACAAGGCGAACCAATGGACAACCTCGATGCCGTGCTCAAAGCCACGGAAATCCTCAAGGCACCTTGGGGCTTGGCGTGGAGTCCAAAGCGCATAACGGTCAGCTCTGTCGGCATAAAGAACAAGCTCAAGCGTTTCCTTGACGAGAGCGACTGCCACGTAGCAATCTCCATGCACACGCCTATCCACGAGCAGCGTCAGCAGATCATGCCTTCGGAGAAAGCAATGCCTATCGCAGAAGTCGTTGAGCTTCTTAGCCAGTACCCGGCATTCCAGTTTCATCCAAATGCAGATACCACAAAGCAGCGCCGCCTCACTTTCGAATACACCATGTTCCGTGGCGTAAACGATTCCATCACTCATGCAAAGGAGATTCTCCGTTTGCTCCGAGGACTTGACTGCCGCATAAACCTCATCCGCTACCACAAGATTCCGGACATTGACCTTCAAGGTTGCGACATGAAAACGATGGAAAACTTCCGCGACTATCTCAACGCCCACGGCATAACAACCACCATCCGTGCCTCTCGTGGCGAAGACATCTACGCAGCTTGCGGTCTTCTCAACACCGCAAGACGAAATAATTAATACTAAACTTTCCCATCTTTTGTATAAATGTAACGAATTGAAATTCAGTTCATTTTGGAAAGAAGAACAAAAACAACAAAAACCGCATGAAATAGAAGATGGCTCTGACAAGCCATTGATGGTTTGCCCTCGTGATTTTCCTTGTGAGCGAGCTCACAGACAAAATCCCAAGAACAAACCATCACCCTAACGGGCTTACTTCTCTTTCATGCAAAAAA
>JAZRXS010000124.1:0-5382 GCA_045600325.1 Prevotella sp. | reverse complement strand
CGTTCAGGTTTGGTATTCATCGTTCTCGTTATCATGTTCGTAGGTATGTCACTCATGAGCAGTGATGTTGAGAAGGCTGACGAACTTTCTGAGGCAGACGTTAAGCAGCAGCTCTTCTGGAGCAACATCATGTTCGCTGTAGCAGCTGTTTCTTTCGTACTCTTCGTTGCGTCTTTCTTCAGCGACACTCTCCACATCTACGGTATGGAAGGTGCGATGGCATTCTTCGCAGCTATCACAGCTACTATCGGTTACTACCTCCGCTCTAACGCTCTTGACAAGGTTCAGGATCCTAAGCTCGTTGCTATCGACCTCGCAATCTTCAAGACTGACAAGACATTCAACATTGGTGCATTCATCGTAATCGCACTTCTTACTATCCTTTACCTCGCTCTCTGGTAAAATTACACATTATTATATATATATATATGGGTGGGGGAAATAATCACTCCCCCACCCGATATAAACAAAACTCCACAAGCAATTAACTCCAAATTGGAGACCATTGGCTCTAAGACGCATCATCAAAACCAATAAGCTGAAATAGCATAGAGCATTTCTGTCGGTTTGATGAGATATAATCTCTGACTGATCATCATACTCAGTCCACCTGATTTGAAAATTCTTTGAAAACAAATATAAACAATAATCTTAATATAAATAACTCTAAATAAGAATCTTATGTTAGAAGAACTTAAACAGAAAGTTTTTAAGGCAAACCTTGACCTTGTAAAGCAGGGACTTGTTATCTTCACATGGGGTAACGTCTCTGGTATCGACCGTGAAAAAGGACTCGTAGTTATCAAACCTTCAGGCGTAAGCTATGACGACATGAAGGCTGAAGATATGGTAGTTGTGGACCTTGAGTCGGGCAAGGTTGTTGAAGGCAATCTCAACCCTTCTTCAGACACTCCTACTCACCTTGTTCTCTACAAGGCATTCCCTAACATCCAGGGCGTTGTTCACACTCACTCTACATACGCTACAGCATTCGCTCAGGCAGGTAAGGACATTCCGAACATTGGTACTACTCACGCAGACTACTTCTACAAGGACATTCCTTGCACTCGCGACATGACAAAGGAAGAAGTGGAAGGTCAGTACGAACTTGAGACTGGTAACGTCATCGTTGATGAGATTCTCAACATCCGTGGCATCAACCCAGACCACACTCCAGCCGTTCTCGTAAAGAACCATGGTCCTTTCTCTTGGGGAACTTCTCCAGACAATGCCGTTTATAACGCAAAGGTTATGGAGCAGTGTGCTAAGATGGCATTCGTTGCATTCGGTGTTAATCCAAATCTCACAATGAATCCTCTTCTCATTGAGAAGCACTACATGCGCAAGCATGGTCCTAACGCTTACTACGGACAGCCTGGACAGCAGCATTAAGGGACCTTCCCCCGTCCCCTTCCTTTCAGGACGGGGAGAAGATACCTTGGTAATTAATAATAAGAAATATAATAAGTAGAATATAATTCCCCTATAAAACATTCTACTCCCCGTCCTGAAAGGAAGGGGCAGGGGGAAGGTCTTTTATGTACAAAAATTTAGAACTTTGGTGGATTACCGGTGCTCAGCTTCTCTACGGAGGCGAGACAGTAAAGATTGTTGACGGTCACTCACAGGAGATGGTTGATGGTCTCAACAATAGTGGAATTATTCCTATTAAGGTGGTTTATAAAGGCACAGCCAACTCTTCTGTGGAAGTAGAGGATATCATGAAGGCTGCAAACAACGAGAAGAAGTGTGTCGGCGTCATCACTTGGATGCACACATTCTCTCCTGCAAAGATGTGGATTAAGGGTCTTCAGGCTCTCCAGAAGCCACTCCTTCACCTCCACACTCAGTACAATGCAGAGATTCCATGGGACACAATGGACATGGACTTCATGAACCTCAACCAGTCAGCTCACGGCGACATTGAGTTCGGTCATATCTGCACTCGTATGCGTGTAGCTCGCAAGGTAGTTGTAGGCTATTGGAAGAGCGAGGAAACTCAGAAGCAGATTGCCGTTTGGGGTCGCGTTTGTGCCGGTGTTGCTGATGCTCACGACGTACGCTGCCTTATGTTCGGTATGAACATGAACAACGTTGCCGTTACTGATGGCGACCGCGTTGAATTTGAACAGCGCTTCGGTTATCATGTTGACTACTACCCTGTTTCTTCTCTCATGGATTACTTCAAGAAGGTAACTGACGCAGAGGTTGACGCTCTCGTTGAGACTTACAAGCAGGAATATACAATTAAGATTGACGAGTCAGGCGAGGAAGTTTATTGGGAGAAGGTACGCAATGCAGCAAAGGCTGAGATTGCAATCCGCCGCGTTCTTGCTGACGAAGGTGCAACAGCTTTCACTACAAACTTCGATGACCTCGGTGAAGCTGACATCGACGATCCTAACTTCTGCGGTTTCGACCAGATTCCTGGTCTTGCTTCACAGCGCTTGATGGCTGAAGGTATCGGTTTCGGTGCTGAAGGCGACTGGAAGACAGCTTGTCTCTACCGCACAATCTGGGTTATGAACCAGGGCAATACAAACGGCGTTTCATTCCTTGAGGACTACACTCTCAACTTCGCAGAAGGTCAGACTTCTATCCTCCAGAGCCACATGCTTGAGGTTACTCCGCTCATCGCTACAAACAAGCCAACTCTTGAAGTTCACTTCCTCGGCATCGGTATCCGTAAGCAGCAGACAGCTCGTCTCGTCTTCACTTCAAAGACAGGTGCTGGCGTAAAGGCTACTATCGTTGACCTCGGCAACCGTTTCCGCATCATCACTCAGCAGGTAGAGTGCATTGAGCCAAAGCCAATGCCTAAGCTCCCTGTTGCTTCTGCTCTCTGGGTTCCACAGCCATCATTCGAAATCGGCGCAGGCGCTTGGATTCTTGCTGGCGGTACACACCACAGCGCTTTCGGTTACGACATCACTGAAGAGTACTGGGAAGACTTCGCTGAAATGCTCGGCGTAGAAATTCTCGAGATCAACAAGCAAACTACAATCGCTAACTTCCAGCAGAACCTCCGCAACAACGAGGTTTACTACTGGATGAATAAGGCATTGAAGTAAAAGACCTTCCCCCGTCCCCTTCCTTTCAGGACGGGGAGAAGATACCTTTGCAATTAATAATAAAAAATAAGTAGAATAAAAATCCCCAACAAAACATTCTACTCCCCGTCCTATAAGGAAGGGGTTGGGGGAAGGTCATATGACACCAAAAGAAACCATCACTTCCGGTAAAGCCGTTCTTGGTATTGAGTTCGGTTCTACACGTATCAAGGCTGTCCTCATCGACGAGGAAAACAAGCCTATAGCACAAGGTTCTCACGAATGGGAAAACCAACTCCATGACGGCATCTGGACATACTCTACAGAAGCTATCTGGTATGGTCTTGCAGACTGCTACGCAGACCTCCGCAGAAATGTAAAGAAGGAGTACGACTGCGAGATTGAGATTCTCGCTTCTATCGGTATCTCTGCAATGATGCACGGCTACATGCCATTCGGTCCTAACGGCGTGGCAAGTGCAGGCGCTCCTGTTGGCGAGAGCGAGAAGCTTCTTTCTCCTTTCCGCACATGGCGTAACACAAACACTGGTGCTGCAGCTGCTGAACTCTCAGAGCTCTTCAACTACAACATTCCTCTCCGCTGGTCTATCTCACACCTCTACCAGTGCATTCTCGACAATGAGGAGCACGTGCCAGGCATCACTTATCTCACAACACTCGCAGGCTATATCCACTGGCGTTTGACAGGTGAGAAGGTTCTTGGTATCGGCGATGCTTCAGGTATGATTCCTGTTGATCCAGATACAAAGAACTACAACGCTACAATGGTACAGAAGTTCAACGACCTCGTTGCAGACAAGAACTTCCCTTGGAAGCTTGAGGATATTCTCCCTAAGTGCATCTGCGCTGGCGAGCAAGCAGGTTTCCTCACTGAGCATGGCGCTCATCGTCTTGACATCTCTGGTCACTTGAAGCCAGGCTGTCCTCTCTGTCCTCCAGAGGGTGACGCAGGTACTGGTATGGTTGCTACAAACGCCGTTAAGCAGCGCACAGGTAACGTCTCTGCCGGAACTTCTTCTTTCTCTATGATCGTTCTTGAGAAGGACCTTTCTAAGCCTTCTGAGATGATTGACATGGTAACAACTCCTGACGGTTCTCTCGTTGCCATGGTACACTGCAACAACTGTACATCAGATATCAACGCATGGGTTAAGCTCTTCAAGGAGTATCAGGAACTCCTCGGCATCCCTGTTGACATGAATGAGGTTTATGGCAAGCTCTACAACCACGCTCTCACAGGCAATGCAGATTGCGGTGGTATCATGGCTTACAACTTCATCTCAGGCGAACCTGTTGCTGGACTTCAGGAAGGTCGTCCACTCTTCCTCCGTTCTGCTAACGATAAGTTCAACCTCGCAAACTTCATGCGTGCAAACCTCTATGGTACAGTAGCCGTTCTTAAGCTTGGTAACGACATTCTCTTCAACGAGGAGAAGGTGAAGGTTGATCGCATCACAGGTCATGGCGGTCTCTTCAAGACTCCAGGCGTTGGTCAGAAGGTTCTCGCTGCCGCCATCAACTCTCCAATCTCTGTAATGGAAACAGCCGGCGAAGGTGGTGCTTGGGGTATCGCTCTCCTTGCTGCATACCTTATCAACAATAAGGGCATGAACCTTGCTGATTATCTTGAGACTATCGTCTTCGCAGGAAACACTGGTGTAGAGATTCAGCCAGATCCAGCTGACGTAGAAGGTTTCAACAAGTATATCGAAACCTATAAGGCATGTATTCCTGTGGCTCAGAAGGCTACAGAATGTAAGAAGTAAAATCTATTATTAATCTTAATTATATACTAAAAAATGGCTAACGACATTAAAGTTTTGAATCACGCAGCGGACAACATCCGTATTCTCGCTGCTTCTGCCGTAGAAAAGGCCAAGTCTGGTCACCCTGGTGGTGCCATGGGTGGTGCAGACTTCATCAACGTACTCTATTCTGAGTACCTCCAGTATGACCCAAAGAACCCAGAATGGGTAGGTCGCGACCGTTTCTTCCTCGACCCAGGTCACATGGCTCCTATGCTCTATTCTCAGCTCTGCCTTGCTGGCAAGTTCACTCTCGACGAGCTCGCACAGCTCCGTCAGTGGGGTTCTCCTACAACTGGTCACCCAGAGTTCGAGATTGCTCGTGGTATTGAGAACACTTCTGGTCCTCTCGGTCAGGGTCACGCATACGCTATCGGTGCTGCCATCGCTGCAAAGTTCCTTGCTGCTCACACAGGCAACCCAACATTCGCTAAGGAAACAATCTACGCATACATCTCTGACGGTGGTATCCAGGAAGAGGTTTCACAGGGTGGTGCTCGTATCGCT
>JAZRXS010000123.1:0-12546 GCA_045600325.1 Prevotella sp. | reverse complement strand
TGTTGTGCTGTTCGTCACTACCTGCCAGGTGGTGATCAAACTCAAAGTTCATTTCGTCTGACATTTTTTCTGTTCAGTTTAGATGTTTGTTTTTAAGTTAATTATTCTCTTTCCTAAGATGCTTAATTTCTTTCAAATACTTTTTAGATACTTAAAATTGGGTTAAGGTTCTTAAGGTTTGATGATTCTAATTTCGTTTGGCTTATACGCCTGTATAATTATGTGGAGTGATGACGCGGAGTTCTTCCTTCACGCTTTCTGAAACCTCGAGAGTTTCAATGAACTCGTGGATGATTTCCGGAGTCATCTTTGTATTTGTACGAGTGAGCGCCTTGAGAGCCTCGTATGGGTTTGGATAAGCCTCACGACGAAGGATTGTCTGAATAGCCTCAGCTACTACAGCCCAAGTGTTGTCAAGATCGTCGAAGAGAGCCTGTTCATTGAGGATGAGCTTGCGAAGTCCCTTCAAGGTGCTCTCCATAGCGATGAGCATGTGACCCATAGGAGTACCGATGTTACGGAGAACAGTTGAGTCTGTGAGGTCGCGCTGGAGACGACTGATAGGAAGCTTGCGAGAAAGGAACTCGAGGATGCTGCCTGCTATGCCGAGGTTACCTTCAGAGTTCTCGAAGTCGATAGGATTAACCTTATGAGGCATTGCACTTGAACCAACCTCACCCTTCTTGATCTTCTGCTTGAAGTACTCCATAGAGATGTACATCCAGAAGTCGCGGTCGAGGTCGATGATGATTGTGCCAATACGACGGAGAGCATCGAAAACAGATGCGAGATGGTCGTAGTTTGAAATCTGTGTAGTGTATTGCTCACGCTGGAGACCGAGCTTCTCGCTTACGAACTTGTTGCCGAAAGCCTTCCAATCGTACTGAGGATAAGCTACATGGTGAGCATTGTAGTTACCTGTAGCACCACCAAACTTAGCTGTATATTTGCAAGCCTTGAGAGTCTCAAGCTGCTCTGTGAGACGATACACATAAACCATGATCTCCTTGCCGAGTCGGGTAGGGGATGCTGGCTGGCCGTGAGTCTTTGCAAGCATTGATACTTCTTTCCATTCGTCAGCGTATGCCTGGAGCTGAGCGATGAGTTCTTCAAGAAGTGGAGTGAAGACATTCTCAACAGCCTCCTTTACAGAAAGAGGCACGCTTGTGTTGTTGATGTCCTGCGAAGTGAGTCCGAAGTGGATGAACTCCTTGTATTGGTCAAGACCACCGATAGCGTCGAACTTCTCCTTGATGAAGTATTCTACAGCCTTCACATCGTGGTTAGTAATCTTTTCGATATCCTTGATGCGCTGAGCGTCGTCAGTAGTGAAATCCTTGTAGATGTTGCGAAGAGTCTCGTAGCCACCATTGATGGCAGCCTCTACACCTTCGAGCTGTGGAAGAGGAAGTTCAGCGAGAGTGATGAAGTACTCAATCTCTACTCTGACGCGATAGCGAATAAGTGCATACTCTGAGAAGTAATCTGACAGTTTCTCTGTTTTACCTCTATATCTGCCATCAATCGGCGAGATAGCGGTCAGTAAGTTTAATTCCATAAAGAATAATAGATTTGTTGTAGAACAGTTTATCCTAAAGTGTTGTTAATTTGGGGCAAAGATACCGCTTTTTTCACATATATAATATATAAAAGCTAATAATATTCCTTCAAAATTGATTATTGTTGACTAATTGGGATGCGTCGTGGTGACATAAATCACAATTCCACAAGGATGAGCCTTTCTTTGTGGTTCATCCTTGTGGAAAATGTATGAAGGTGGATTGCATATATCACCACCGAACAAGCATCTGAATGCTATTAGTCGATAAGAGTGACAGCACGAACACGAGAGAGTGTCTCTGGAGTCATCTGAAGATAGCTTGCAATGTAAACCAGCGGAGCGCGGAGAGACACCTGTGGGTGCATCTTGAAGAATCTCTTGTAACGATCCTGTGCAGTCTCGAAGCGCACGAGGTCAGCATGAACCTGAGAGTTGATCAAAGACTTCTCAAGAATCTTGCGGTAGAGAATCTGGATGTTCTGGTTGTGCATAGCAACGATTTCAAGCTGCTTCTTAGGGATAGCGAACAAGATACTCTGCTCGAGAGACTCAATCTGAAGACGTGTAGGTTCCTCCTTGAAGAGACTTTCGATACAATAGATCATACCGCCCTCAACACCAAGGTGCTCAGTAACTTCCTTGCCGTTCTTTACATAGAACTGGCGGATAAGACCTTTGTGAATGTAATAGAAGTTTTCGCAGATTTCGCCCTCACCGAGGATGAGCTGATTCTTCTTGAACTTCATAGGAATGAGCAAGCTTTCGAGCTCATCAAGATCCTCATGAGACATTGTTGAGTACAAGCGTGCCAACTCACGAGCTACGTCGCGGCTGAGCTTCTGCAAGTCTCTCATTGTCTTAGTCTTTTTGTTTGGTTCGCTGTTTGGTGTTAACATAATAATATGGTTTTAATATTTGTTTTCTGGGGTTATTAGTACATTATAATCTAATAGTACAATTCTAATCGAGTTTCAGCACAGCAAGGAATGCCTTCTGTGGCACTTCCACATTGCCGATCTGCTTCATGCGCTTCTTTCCTTTCTTCTGTTTTTCAAGGAGTTTGCGCTTTCGGCTGACGTCACCACCGTAGCACTTTGCCGTAACATCCTTGCGGACGCACTTGATAGTCTCACGGGCGATGATCTTTGCTCCAACGGCTGCCTGGATTGCTATGTCAAACTGCTGGCGTGGAATAAGTTCCTTGAGCTTTTCGCACATACGACGACCGAAAGTCTCGGCATTGTCACGGTGCGTAAGCGTGCTGAGCGCATCCACCTGTTCGCCATTGAGCAGGATGTCGAGCTTTGCGAGATTCGATGGGCGGTAGCAGTCGATATGGTAATCGAACGAAGCGTAGCCCTTGGAAATGCTCTTCAGCTTATCGTAGAAGTCTATCACGATTTCGCCAAGCGGTATCATGAAATGCAGTTCCACGCGATTTCCGCTGATGTATTCCTGCTTGAGAAGTTCGCCTCGCTTGTCAAGACAGAGCTTCATTATCGGTCCAATGAACGTTGTCAGCGTGATGATGGAAGCCTTGATGTAAGGTTCTTCTATGTGGTCAATCATCGTGAGGTCAGGAAGGCCGGACGGATTGTGTACTTCCTTCGAGTTGCCTTGCTTGTCATACACCATGTAAGACACGTTAGGCACAGTCGTGATGACGTCCATGTTGAACTCTCTGTCCAAGCGCTCCTGGACTATTTCCATGTGGAGAAGACCGAGGAATCCGCAACGGAAACCGAAGCCGAGAGCCACTGAAGACTCAGGCATGAATGTCAACGAAGCGTCGTTCAGCTGGAGCTTCTCCAATGATGCGCGAAGGTTCTCGTAGTCAGTCGGATCAATTGGATAAACACCGGCAAAGACCATCGACTTCACTTCCTGGAAGCCTTCTATTGCAGTCTCGCAAGGTCGTGCTATGTGAGTGATTGTATCGCCCACCTTCACTTCCTTCGAGTCCTTTATACCACTTATTATATAACCAACGTCTCCTGTGGAAAGTTCCTGTTTTGGCACCATGTCCATCTTCAGGATACCGATTTCGTCGGCAGTATATTCCATTCCTGTAGCGAAGAGCTTCACCTTGTCGCCCTTGCGAATCTTGCCACTTTCAATCTTGAAGTAAGCAATGATGCCGCGGAAAGAGTTGAACACGGAGTCGAAGATCAGAGCTTGCAGTGGAGCGTTCTCATCGCCTGTAGGTGCTGGCACGCGTTCTACTATTGCTTCGAGGATTTCCTCTACACCTTCGCCCGTCTTACCTGAAGCACGGATAATCTCCGAGCGGTCGCAACCGAGAAGTTCCACTATTTCGTCTTCCACCTCATCCGGCATAGCCGATGGCATGTCTATTTTGTTTATGACCGGAATAATCTCAAGGTCATGTTCTATTGCCATGTAGAGGTTTGAAATGGTCTGTGCCTGAACACCTTGCGAAGCATCCACGATAAGAATGGCACCTTCGCAGGCAGCTATTGAACGAGAGACTTCGTAAGAGAAGTCCACGTGTCCAGGAGTATCTATCAGATTCAGCACATAGTCCTCACCGCCGTGATTGTACTGCATCTGTATGGCATGACTTTTTATCGTTATGCCTCTCTCCTTCTCCAAGTCCATATCATCGAGCATCTGACCTTCCGTAATCTGTATGGTGCCCGTCTTCTCGAGAAGCCTGTCGGCAACAGTAGATTTTCCGTGGTCGATGTGAGCAATGATACAGAAGTTTCTAATGTGGTCCATCTTGCTCATAAAGAGTACTATTTCGCTTGATTTTTGTCGTTAAAAGTTATCAATACTTGATTTTTGATATGCAAAATTAATACTATTTTTGTTAATTGCAACAAAAAACGCAAAAAAAATAAACAAAAATCAAAAATTCAGGCATTTTTGCACTATTTAGGTTACAATTTGGCTTGATTTTAGGCAAAAACAAGGGCTTTATTGTGCAAATATGAATATAAATAACAGCAACATCCGCAACATCTGAAACGTAATGATATGAGATAGCAAAAAAAACTCTATCAGTTTTGGGTGAAAACTGATAGAATTTTGGGTAAAAAGTCATAGAGTTTTTGTGTGAAACTCTATGACTTTTTGTGTGTAACTCATACATGTAGGGAAAATACTATCCTAAAAGCCCCTTTTCTCCGAGTGCAATCATGCTTTCACAATGCTGACGGTTGCGAATGTTGAGGTCTTCGTCCCAAACGAGAAGGTCGGGAAGTGAGACAGCGAAATAGTCCATGCGAACTTCATCGAAGTAGTGCTGCTTGCCGTAGTTTACAAGCTTGAAGAAAAGTCCACGAGCCTTGTCTTCATTTCCGAGCGCACGATAGCAAAGGGCAGCAAAGTAGATCTTCTCCGGTTTTGCGTCGTTGTAGTAAAGTGCAGCGGCTGGTTCTGTAGGTCCGACTGTCCCCTTCATCCACATTTCCTTTGCAGTCTCCTCTTCGCCAAGAAGCTTGTAGGCGCAGCCGAGGTAGTAGTAGATGTCGTTGTCCTGTGAGCCGTAGAGCTTTCCTTCGCCAAGATTGTGTGGGAAGACGAGACATTCGTTGAGAAGGGAGATGGCAGTATGGAGGTCTGTAGCGTACGTTTCTGAAACTGATGCATGGAGATCTTCACGGGATTTGACTTTTTCGAGAATGTCTTTTGCCATTTCGATGCGAGAAAGCTGGTATTGGCCGCTGACCTTTCCCTCGCCTCCTTCCCATGGATGGAAGATATGACTGTCGAGCATGATCTTAGCTTCCTCGTATCTGCCAAGTTGGTTCAAGAGGGTGATGTGCTCAAGGATGAGATCATCGCGCTGAGAGACAATCTCTTTAAGTTCTTCAAATCGCTGGAGTCGCTCTTCGCAAGGGCGTCCGAGTTTCTTGTATAGTTGGTCAAGTTCCATGAAGACGCGAGCGTCTGTTTTGTCAAGGCTGAACGCTGTTTCCATTTCCTCAAGTGCCTTCTCCTTGTCGCTGAGCTTGTTGTAGTAGAGTAGGGCAAGGTTTCTGTGGACGGTAGGAAGCGAAGCGTTCTTCTCCTCACAGAGCGTCCAGTATTTCAAAGCGAGGTCATACTGTCGCTTGTCGTAATAGAAATTGCCGAGCAGGTATGCAGCATTAGCATCGTTAGGATTGCGTCTCAGGGCCTCGCAGAGAACTATAACATCCTCAATCCTGTTAGGGAAACAATAGTCTATGCTGCTGTTGGCTGCTTTTGTCCATTTGCTTTCATTCTCGTAAGGGCAATCTGCACAATCGGCATACGAGTAATAGTAGTAGGTCATCGGCGTGGCAATGCCAAGTTTCATGGCGTGGCTCAGGACGTGGGTTGCCATGCCAAACATTCCGGCAGCAATGCAGTCGAGAGCTACTTCGTGGTAGTTGTTGACATCATTGTGCATCAAGTCGAAAGCCTCTTTATCATATTTGCAAAAGCCACCGTCTTTCTCGTGCTTAAGCATAATACAAACGTAGTTGAACGGATTGATGTCAAGAGACTCACGAATGAGATTCTGCTGCTTCTCGTGATCATAGACGTGATGGTTGAGGTATAATCCCAGAATCTCTGCCTTGAGAGCACGAGCCTTGTGGTTATGCCAACCGCTGATTAGGCATTTGCTTACTTCGTCAAGGGCTTCCTCGTCGTTTCCAAGAATATGGCTTATCTGAGCGCAAAGCATGAAGCCTGGACCTTGCCAAGCAGCGTTCCAAGTAGATTTGTATGCCCAATCGTAGGCTTCTTCCAGAAGATTCTTTCCTTCAGAAGTCTTTATGCCGGCCATCATAGCCATCTGTTTCAGGCAGAGCGCGAGGTTGTAGATCGGTTCGCCGTCGTAAGGATTGAGATTGCGTTGCTGCAACACCTTTACGGCTGTTCGGAAATATGGCTCTGCCTTGGCAAAGCGACCGCGACGAAGGTACCAGAGTCCCATGGCGTTGTTGCAACGAACGTCGAGCGGATCACGTCGAAGAGCTTCCTCATAGTAGTCAAGAGCCGACCAAGTGGCGTGACGATATTGCTCAAGATGAAGACCGGTGAGGAATAGCTGTTCGTTGGTTTTAATTTCTTCAGGTCGCAAAGCTGCTTCGGCAGCATCAGGAATAGGTTTGATCTCTTCAGATTCCGAATGCCAGTAGAGACGCGTTGTGCCGGAGATGCGGACGCTCAGTTCATTGAAAGAGCAATCGTTTGTATCAACCTCTACATCGTAGATGTCAACAGGAGAAAGGGCTGCTGACGTTGTAAGCAACTTGTCGCCCTTGTCACTTCTTACTTTAATCTCAATATGCTGTGCGGAAGTTGCGTATATTTGCAAGCGGACCTTATCGGAACCTTCTATCTCCGTTACGTTGAGAATAATGTCCTTGCTTGCGTTCTTTACGATTCCGAGCTCACGGTAAGGCATAAAATACTGCACGAAAGTCTTCTCCTCGTAAGGCATTAGCCATGAGAAGTCGGGCTGGTTTTCGGTGTAAACGCCAGCCATAAGTTCTATGTAAGGACCATCTTCGTCGGTTAGGTTTCTGTCCCATGCACGACCGAAGTCGCCATTTCCCCAAGTCCATTGCTTCTTGCCAGGTGCTATGTGATGGTCAGCCACATGGAGCATGCCGGCATGAGTATCGTTCTCATAGCCTCCCTCAAAGTTGTACTTTGACTTTGCCACCATATAAGACGTTGGGACATAGATGTTCTTGTAGTTTGAAATGTCAACTCCCGAAGAGTAGTCCATCTTGTAGTATGTGCCGGTAGCGATAGGGAAAGTGCTGACAGCTCGCTTTCCATGGTCGAAAACAGCGTTTACATCAGGTGGGAAGACAGATTGGTAATGGTCGTTGACGGCAACGGCGGGATTAGCCCACCAGAGGAAAGTCTGTGGAGTCTCCGTTGGGTTGTAGAGTTTTCCTTGTATCTCAAGATAGGCACAACCTGGCCTTAACGTGAAACCAGCCTGACCTTGCTGATGGAACATTCTCTCACGCTCGTTCACCCAGACAGTTACAGAGCCGTCATTTCCTTCCTCTATCTTGCAATCCACTGGCATAAAGGTACTTGGACGATGATGCTGCGGCCAGTTGAACTCGATGCCGCCACTTATCCAAGGACCAGCCAAGCCGACGAGAGCAGGCTTTATGACTTGGTTGTAATAGATAAAATGACGCTGCTTGATCTTGTCGTATGCCATTTGCACACGACCACCAAGCTCGGGAAGTATCATCACCTTGATGTATTCGTTCTCAATGAATACGGCTTCGTATGTGTGGTCGGTCTTTTCGTCGGCAATGGATTCTATCACGGGGTAAGGATAGACAACACCGGATGAGCCTTGATAAACGCGCTTCTCAAGGAATATTGGGTTCTTTTCAGGTTTGCCAACTTCGTATGTTGGTATGTTTATTTGTTCTTTCCAAGCTTTTACAGACATAGTTATTTGAGTGAAGAGTGATTGTTTACGAAACAAGTTCCTTCTCTAATTCCTCAAGTGTCTTGCCCTTTGTCTCAGGACAACATTTGAAGAGGTAGATGAAAGAGGCAAGGCAGATAATGCTGTAGATCCAGAATGTGCCGTAGCTGCCAAGTGATGAGTTCAGGATTGGGAACGAGAATGTCAGCGTGCAGCAACCTGTCCAAAGGGCAAAGGTGCAGACTGCCATGGCTATGCCGCGAATCTTGTTCGGGAAGATTTCCGAGAGCAAAACCCATGTGATAGGACCGAGAGTCATGGCATAACATGAGATGGCTGCAACAACAAGAACGACCATCATAATGCCTTTGACTTCAAGGAAATAGCATGTTCCAAGAATGAAATAGATGATACCGAGACCACTAGCTCCAATGAGCATGAGCGAGCGACGTCCCCACTTCTCTACGGTATAAAGTGCAACGAAAGTGAACAGAACGTTTGCAATGCCGGTTATGACAATGTCCATGAACATTCCGTCAACGTCATATCCTGCGCCTGAGAATATCTCCTGAGCGTAGTTGAAGATGACATTTGTGCCACACCATTGTTGGAAAACGGCTATGACGAGTCCCAGTACGAGGACTTTTCTGTATGAAAGACTCTTGAAAAGGAGGGAGAAGTTTCCGTTTTCCTCTTGCATTGCTTCAGAAGAAACTGCTGATTTCCTTTTCAATTCAATGAAAACAGGGCTTTCAGGAATGAAGAAACTCATTATGAGGAACAATCCTGCCGGTACTGTTTCAGCCCAAAACATCCAACGCCATCCGTTTTCCTTGCCCCATTCTTCGGTAACACCCTGACCAATGAGCATGTTTACGACTTGTGCTGCAAGAATGCCAAGCACGATGGTCATCTGGTTTATGCTGACCATTCTTCCGCGTATCTCTGCCGGAGAGACTTCAGCAATATACATTGGCGAAAGAGCACTTGCCACTCCGATGCCAACACCACCCACGAAACGAGCGATGTTGAAGAGTGTGAAATCGTTGAAAATGCCTGTTGCCAAGGCACTTACGGTAAACAGAATTGCTGCGGTAATAAGCAAAGGCTTACGTCCGTAACGGTCAGCAGCAGCTCCAGCTACCATTGCTCCTACAAGACAACCAATCAAAGCCGTTGTCATGGCAACGCCTTGCATTACAGGATCGTTTCCGATGCCGAAGAATAGTTCATAGAACGGCTTAGCTCCTCCAATAACAACCCAGTCGTAACCGAAAAGCAAACCGCCCATCGCTGACACGCAGCAGATGAAATATAGATAGCCTTTTGAAATGTTTTTCATAGAGTTTTTTTTTTAATCGAATTTTCGATAATTCGTATTTTCGTTGAATCGATACCCCTTTAAACTTTTAAACTTTTAACCCCTTAAACCTTTATATTCTAACCGTCACCATTGTTGCTCCGAAGCCGTATTCCTGGAACGAAGCATCTTGGTATTTGCAACGCTTGAAACGGTATGTGAGTTCGTTGATGATTGCTGCACGAAGAACGCCTTCGCCCTTGCCGTGGATGAATACGATCTTCTGTCCGGCTTTCTTTGCATATTGCTTCATTATCTTATTAAAATAATCTATCTGATAATGGAGAATGTCAACCGGTTGCATACCCGCTGTAGATTCAAGAATCTCGTGGGCGTGAAGGTCAACAACGACGATGTCCTTTCCGTCCTGCTTCTTTACGCTTACGGCAGAGAAGGAAGAGCCTGACTTCTTGTCGGCATTTGTCTTTTCGGTCATAGCCTTCTTGAGTTTCTTCTCTATATCAGCATTGAACGAAGGTTCAGCTTCCGTAACCCTGTCATCCTCAACGATTGGCACAAGAAGGGCATCTTCCTCAAAGAAATCGTTCTGCGTGAAAGATGTTATCTTATAGAACTTACGACCGTCAATGCGAAGTTCCACGTCAACAACAGGACGACGCATATAAGGCTTTCTGTCCTTATAGGAAATCATCTGAACGAGAATGCGCTCAATATCGTTAAGGTCTTCCTTGCCAATCTCGTCTATGAGAAGCTTTGTGTTCGGTTCAACGAGAGCCGCCTTGCGGAAATGGCAAACGCTATTCTCACGAGTGGAAAGCACAAACTGCTGGTAGTAGTTGCTGTCGTTTATGTAGAAAACGGCATAACGATTGTTCACCATATCCTTTCCATTCATAGGAACGAAGGCAAGATAAGCGTAAAGTTTGTCGCCCCCCTTGCGTTCTTCTGGTTCTGCGCGGAAAGAGATAGGAAGGTCTGCTGGTTCTATTTCCTCTTCTTCCTGTTCTTCTTCGTTTTCCGCTACTTTAGCCGCCTTTGGCTTTGGTGCGTAAGGGTTAGGCTTTTCGTATGATTGGCTTGCTATCAAGCAAACTTCATTCTCACGCATAGGAATCTCAAAACCGTCTTCATCTTCCACCAAGACGATTCCATTTCCCTGGAAACCAGTTACAACACCGCCACCAACTTCGTTCAAGAACGATACTTTATCTCCTTTTTTCAACATAATATAGCCTAACAAAAACTTCCAAAAGGAAGGATGATAATAGATTTATTGGGAGGTGCGTTGCCCTCAACGCACCATCATACGAATAAGTATTGCTTTTTACTGCAGTTGGTGCGTTGAGGGCAACGCACCTCCCATACATATTTCTTACATTCTGAAGCCATTCAGGAAATCTTTTGCCTCCGTGCGTTTCTTTCCTTGAAGTTGCAGCACGTCAACAGAAAGGAACTTGTCTGTGGTAGCAAAAAGAAGTTGCTTGTTTTCTACTACAACATCTCCAGGCTCATGTCCTTCGCACGATTTCTCAGTCTTGCTCGCCTTATAGATTTTCATTATAGTTGTCTTCGCTCCCTTTGTGAAGTTTGTCCAAGCACCAGGAATTGGCGAAAGGCCACGGATGAAATCATAAACTTGTTTGCACGACTGCTGCCAGTTTATTTCGCAAGTCTCACGGAAAATCTTCGGCGCAGGCTTGAGGTTGGCAAGTTCTTCCTCTGTTACCGTTTCTTCCTGGGCAATCGTCTCCATGTTTCCGTCTGTGGCTATGACCTTCTCAAGAGTCTCAACAGCTATGTCTGCTCCGAGAGCCATGAGACCGTCATAAACATCCTCCACGTTATAGTCATCAGCCATGTCAAACGTTTTCTTCATGATAATGCGACCCGTGTCTATGTCATGATCAAGGAAGAATGTCGTAACGCCAGTTTGCTTCTCGCCGTTTATGATAGCCCAGTTGATAGGAGCTGCTCCACGATATTGCGGAAGGAGAGCTGCGTGAACATTGAACGTGCCGTAGCGAGGCATTGACCAAACGACTTCCGGCAACATTCTGAATGCCACAACAACAAAGATGTCTGCCTCGTAGCTCTTCAACTCAGCAACAAACTGCTCGTCCTTCATCTTTACAGGTTGGAGAACAGGGATGCCATGCTCCTGTGCAAACACCTTTACCGCTGGCGGTTGCAACGTGTCCTGATGACGGCCAACAGGCTTGTCTGGCTGGGTTACTACGGCAACAACATTGAAGTTGTCGTTTACAAGACGCTCCAAAGTGCCGACTGCAAACTCCGGAGTGCCCATGAAAACTATCTTTAGGGATTCTTTGGTCATTATTTCTATGGTTTCATTTATTCTATTATGGTGCAATAGTAGAAGCTCCGATAACCGCTGCAAAGTGTCCTTCCACGGTGCTTTGAAGCATCTCCACCTGTCCTTTGAAGAGATGGAAAGCGTGTTCATCGAAAGCCTTGCGCACAGGTTTTAGGAGAAGTTCGCCTGCCTTTGACATACCGCCGAAGAACACGAAAGCCTCTGGAGAGATAACTGTGGCGAAGTCAGCACAAGCACGTCCGAGAACAGTTCCTGTGAACTCATACACTTCGATGGCAAGTTTGTCGCCCTTTTCAGCCGCCATGGAAACGTCGTAAGAAGTGATGTTTCTTGCTGGAATATCACGAAGAAGCGAAGGTTCACGACTCTGTGCAAGCATGATTCTTGCCGTATTAGCTACGCCAGTAGCGGAAGCGATAGTCTCAAGACAGCCTTTTCTGCCGCAAGCACAAGTGCGGTTTGCAGCTTCCACGCGATAAGTATGACCAAGTTCTCCTGCCATGCCGTTCTTTCCATATACAAGTTCATGGTTCACGATAACGCCTGTGCCAAGACCTGTGCCAAGGGTAATCATGATGAAGTCCTTGAAGTTCTTTGCCACGCCAAACATCTTTTCGCCCAAAGCAGCTGCATTCGCATCGTTTGTGATGGCGCAAGGAATGCCCGTAGCCTCCTGCATCATCTTTACGAAAGGCACCTTTCTGTGGCGTGCCCACACCACGTTTGGAGCTGGCCATATCTCGCCAGTGTAAGGATTTGAATTAGGCGCAGATATTCCGAAGCCAGAAATTTTCTCTTTGCCGCCAACTTCCTCTGCAAGTTTGTCAACAAGTATCTTTGCGTCTGCTACAAACTCCTCTGGAGTCTTGTATGCTGTTGTCTTCAGCGCGCCCGAAGCTATCACAGAGCCTTTCTCGTCAACAACG
>JAZRXS010000122.1:0-15410 GCA_045600325.1 Prevotella sp. | reverse complement strand
GTCGAGCCCTAGGGGCGATCCTAAATAAAATCGTCCCTAAGAGCGACGTACTGGAGCGTATTTTTGGTAAGGATTATAGTTTAAGATTTTAAAATCCAGAACGAAAATCTCAACTGAAAATGCGCTCGAATACCTCGCTTTAATGAGGCTCTTTAAAGGGGTCGTCGCAAGCTCCTCGAAATCTTAACTAACATCCTAATAAAAATCAACAAGTTACGTTTATCACAATCAATATTTTGCGCAAAAAAAGCAAATAATCGGCACAACATGTTGTTTTTCTTTTGCTTCTTCGTAATTTCGCACGCAAAACAAGCAGATTTTTCATCTATGAAACAGGAAAAACGCCTAATGGGACTTACCTCAAGACAGGTGGAGGAAAGCCGTGCAAAGTATGGCAGCAATGTGCTTACGCCGCCTGAGAAGGAACCATTATGGAAACAATATATGAAGAAGTTTGAGGATCCGCTGATCATCATTCTTCTCGTTGCTGGTGTACTCTCCATCGGAATATCATGCTACGAATATTTCGGACTCGACGAAGGCTGGAAAGTATTCTTTGAGCCTATAGGCATCTTCATAGCCATACTGCTCGCCACGGGTCTCGGCTTCTATTTCGAGTTGAAGGCAAACAAGGAGTTCTCGCTTCTCAACCTGGTCAACGACGACGAGGCAGTGAAGGTTATCCGCAACGGCAATGTGGTGCAAGTGCCTCGCAAGGACGTTGTGGTGGGCGACATTGTCATCATAAATACCGGCGACGAGATTCCTGCCGACGGCGAACTCCTTGAGGCAACGACATTGCAGATTGACGAATCGTCGCTCACTGGCGAACCTATCTGCCACAAGACCGTTGACGAGAAGGATTTTGATGCGGATGCCACATACGCGTCGAATGCCGTTCTGCGTGGCACGAAGGTCATGGAGGGGCACGGAATGTTTGAGGTGAAAGCCGTTGGCGATGCCACGGAAAACGGCAAGGTCTTCGTCGAAGCGCAGATAGACGATTCCGTGAAGACACCGCTCGACGAGCAGTTCGACCGCCTCGGAAAGCTCATCTCCGTCCTCAGCTACGCCTTCGCCGTGCTTATAGTCATCGGGCGCATAGCGCATTTCCTCCACGGTGCGCCATCGCCATTCCCGCTGACGGAATTCCTCTCCTACGCGCTCAACACCGTGATGATAGCCGTTACCCTCATCGTTGTTGCCGTACCCGAGGGATTGCCTATGGCTGTCACGCTGAGTCTCGCCTACTCCATGCGCTCGATGCTCAAGACCAACAATCTCGTACGCAAAATGCACGCCTGCGAGACCATGGGAGCAACCACCGTCATCTGCACAGACAAGACCGGCACTCTCACGCAGAACAAGATGCAGGTTCACGCCACCAACTTCCCCGGACTTGACGGAATGCGGAACATCATCGCTGAAGGCATGGCCGTAAACTCCACGGCGGCACTCGACTTCTCGCAGACTCCTCCCTCTCCCGTCGGCAATCCTACGGAAGGAGCACTCCTTCTTTGGCTTTACGACCAGGGCATCGACTATCGCAAGATAAGGGAGAACGCGGAGCGCATTGCAGAAGTTCCGTTCTCCACCGAGCGCAAATACATGGCTACCATCGTCAAGTCCACCTTCTCAGGCAAGCGCATCCTCTACGTGAAAGGTGCGCCGGAGATTGTCCTTGGCTTATGCAAGCACACTCCCGAGCCTCCAGAAACCATCCGCACTCAGCTTCTCGCCTATCAGGAGCAAGCCATGCGCACACTCGGCTTCGCCTACCAGACACTGGAGGGAGAAGATTTGGACGGCTTGAAAGGTTTGGATGCAGCCGACAACCTCTCGTTCCTTGGCATGGCAGCCATCTCCGACCCTGTGCGCCCGGACGTGCCGCCGGCAGTGGAAGAGTGCATGAACGCAGGGATAACGGTGAAGATGGTCACCGGGGACACTCCCGGAACAGCAAAGGAAATAGGCAGGCAGATACATCTTTGGAACGACACGGACACAGACCGCAACATCATCACCGGTCAGGAGTTTGCCGCCCTCTCCGAAGAGGAGCTCCTTGAGCGCGTCGCGCAGCTGAAGATCATCGCCCGCGCCCGACCGATGGACAAGAAGCGCCTCGTGGAAGCCTTGCAGAGGAAGAACCACGTGGTGGCGGTCACCGGCGACGGCACGAACGACGCGCCGGCACTCAACGCGGCTCATGTCGGACTCTCCATGGGCGACGGCACATCAGTGGCAAAGGAGGCTTCCGACATCACCATCATCGACAACTCCTTCTCCTCCATCGGCAGAGCCGTGATGTGGGGGCGCTCGCTCTACAAGAACATACAGCGCTTCATACTCTTCCAGCTCACCGTGAACGTCTCGGCAAGCCTTATCGTGCTCTTCGGCGCGTTCATGGGCACAGAGTCGCCACTTACGGTAACGCAGATGCTGTGGGTGAACCTCATCATGGACACCTTCGGCGCGATGGCACTCGCCTCGCTGCCACCATCGGAAAGGGTGATGAAGGACAAGCCACGCCGCCGCAGCGACTTCATCCTCAGCAGGTCGCTCTGCGCCAACGTCCTCGGCGTGGGCATGGCATTCTTCCTCATGCTCCTCGCCCTGCTCTACGTCTTCCAGCATGCCGACATCAGCAGCATGGGCGACATCCTCCACCTGCAGCTTGCCGCCACCACGAGCGCCGTGACCCCTTACGAGCAGACGCTGCTGTTCTCCATCTTCGTGTGGACGCATTTCTGGTACATGTTCAATGCCCGCACCTTCGACACAGGCAGGAGCTTCTTCGCCGTTCCTAAGAGCACAGGCTTCTGGACCATAGTCGCCGTGATCTTCTGCGGACAGTTCCTTATCACCGAGTGTATGCCCGACTTCTTCAACGTAGAGTCCTTCCACAGCCACGGCGCTCGCGGATGGCTCGACTGCCTCGCCATCATCGCGCTCTCCTCCGCAGTCTTCTGGATTCGCGAGGCGGCAAACCTCAAGACACTCTTCTCACGATGCAGCGACTCTCACTCTGCATAACAATGCTACTATGCGCAGGCTGTGCCTTTGCGCAGAAGAAGGATTTACGTTATGAAAAGGATCAGGAATGGGCAAAGTGGGTATTCACGTCCATTGAGTTCCATGACGACTACACCACTGTACGCGGACATTTCATCCCTGGAGAGAATGGCTGTTGGGTGAGCACATCCAAGGCGGAAGTCCTGCAAGCCAACGGAAAGGATATGAGCACCATCGCCCAGCTCAAGTACGGCAACCGCAATGAAGCCCGAGAAGTCCTCCTTCGCATCGTTGCCGAGAACGAGCCAGACAAGGCTATTGCACAAAGCGCTAACAAGCTCGTCAGCGAGATTGATGATATAACGTATTTGTGGTAGGATAATCAAAAAGTAACCTATTCCCCCACTTTTCATTACAATTTGTAAGTTGGCTACTCCGCAAGTTTTTGGGGTATTCCAGAGAAACTTAAGCATAAAATCCCGCCTGTATTGAGCCTTTGACGGCTCTTTTCAGGCGGGATTTTTGTTTTCCATGGACTTTTTGACAAAAACTCCCACGCTTTTTCTCAAAAAACGTGGGAGTTTTTCCATTAAAAGCCATGGTTTTTCGGACAAAATCAGCCGTTTTTTGAGACATCAGAAATCAAAACGCCTGATTATCAAGCAGATATAAAACCGCGAAAAATCACAGAATTTGAACCGCATTAGAAGTTCGTGATTTTCGCGCCACGTATGAGAGGGAAAGAGAAATCAGATTGTAAGCAAAAGCCGCCTTTTTGCTTACAATCTGATTTCTCGTACTTGTTTCAACAGACGGGTTCCACTAAATGGTATTAAGGAGTAAACACATTAGTATAAATGTATATGAGAACAAGAATTCTTTTTCTGCTATTCTGCATTGTGCTATCTGCATTTGCATTATCCCTTCGTCGGCAAATGTGGACGGCAAGATATTCGGCGTTATATCGAAACGATCTCTATCTTGCTGCTGCTTGGACCAGTTCGTTTCAACTGAATCTGCGTAGGAATGCGGTGAGCCAGTTCCGCCACATGGCTGATGATGCCCACGCGTCGTCCACCCAACTGATGGAGCTTGTCGAGAGTGTTGATGACTGTCTCCAGATAGTCACCGCTGAGTGTTCCGAAGCCTTCGTCGATGAATAGCGTATCGACATTTATCTTGTCCTTGCTGATGGCAGAAAGACCAAGTGCCAGGGCGAGCGATACCACAAAGCCTTCGCCACCAGACAACGAACTGACATTACGCTCTGCACCACCCTGTGCGTTGTCGAGGATGCTTATGCTGAGCGATCCGTCCGTACAAGCCAGTTCATAACGGGTGTTCAGCATACGCAGATAGTAGTTTGCCTTCTGGAGCAACGAACGCAGGACATAGCTCTGAGCCACACGCTTGAATCTCTCGCCATCCTTACCGCCGAAGGCATCGTTGAGAATCTTCCAGTTGCCGGCAAGATGTTGCAGACGTTCCTTCTCCTGAATCTGCTCCGCAAGCTCCTGCGCATTCTTGGCATCATCCTTCAGACGCGTCTCGCTCTCCACCCTCTGGATGTTGAGCCGCTTTACGAGTTCACCCTTCTCAGCCTTGGCAGCTGCCAGCACTTCGAGAGTTTCCTCTTCCTGGAGTTCCGGCTTGGCTGACAAAAGTTCCGCAAGCTGACCTTCTATCTGCTTCATGGCGCCTTCCGTCTGCTTGATGTCATCCTCTATCTTGCGCTTCTCGTCACGATAGCCTTGGATTACATCTGCACTGATGCCCAACAGAGCAACGACAGAAGCCTTGTCAATGTCGCTGTTATTGCAGAAGAACATTTCTGCCTTTTCCTCATCAGCCTTCAGCTGGTTCTTCAGCGTATTGATGGCGCCGTTCAGTTTTGTCACCTCCACATTGAACGTGCGGAGTTTCGGTTCCAATCCCTTCAGCTCCTTCGCAGATACGTCAGTCTTTTCGCCGAGCGCTACAGCCAGTTCGCTGATGGTTGGCTTAACACTGTCAATGATTATCTTCAGCTCACGCGCCTTCTGTTCGCCCGCAAGGATTTTCTTCGCATTCTCAGCATACGCCTCTGCCCTACCCTTTATGTCATTCTTCAAAGCAACAAGGTCAGGACTCTCCATTGGCGGCTCGGAACCGTGGTCGGCGGCCGATAGGGAAAGCCTGAGAGCCTGAAGGGCATCATCAGCATCATCCTGAGCCTGCTGACGAAGTGTCTGTGCATCACGAATCTTGCGCTCGATGTCTTCCACACTCTTCTTTACCTTGTCAAGCTTATTCTTTGCCTCATCGAGAGCCGCACGCTTGCTGTCCTCATCCTTGCGGGCAGGTTCTATGGCATCGAGCTTTGCCTGACCGTCGGCGAGCTGCTTCTGTGCGTCGGCAAGAGTTCGCTCATACGATTCCTTCAAGCTATGGAGATGCTTGTCAAGACCGTCATCGTTCCACTTGAGTTGGAACTTGCAGAGCAATTCGCTTGCAGCATCCATAGCCATCTTCTCATCGCCATCGGCATCTTCGGCAACCTTGATGGCACGATCCAGCAGCCTCTTCGTTGCCTGGAGTATTGTTTCTGCCTCACGTATGTTCTTCTCAATATTCTTTTGGCGCGACTCTGCCTCCAGAGCCGCCTCCTTAGCCTTTGCCACCTCTTCGTCAAGAATGCTCTCCGAATGAATGCCATCCACCGCAGAGCCGCAGAGCGGACAAGTGCCGGTATCGTGAAAACGCGCTTGCAGTTCCACGAGATGACTACGCAAATCCATCTTGCCCTTCAGTTGGTTGCCGAGTGCTTCCGCCTCCCTCCTGACCTCTGGCAGCAAAGCCGTCTGCGCTTCCTTCCTCTTGGCATGGTCAGCCATCTGCGCTTGGAGTTCCGCCAGATTCTTGTCGGCATCCTTCTTTGCCTGGATTTTCTTGCGAAGGTTTGCCATGGCATCCATGCAGTCGTCCACCAACTTGCTGTCCTCCTCATTGTCCTTTACCGCTTTGCGTAGCACCTCAATGTTCACGCTCATAGCCACGGTAGCCTTCTCTTCCACTATCCTGTGAGCCGAAGCCAACGCCTCCTGTGCATCCTTTACAACCTTATCCGCCTTAGACAGTGGCTCAGCCATTGACTTCCGTTCCTTCTCGGCAGACGCAATATTTCCGTCTTGAGTCTTCACCGCCTTGCGCTTGTCAAGGATGGTGCCGATGAGAGTTTCTATGCGCTGGATGTTGCCATACATTTCCGCATGTTTCGACTCCGCTTCCTGACGTATTTTCATGCTGGCGATGTCATCGTTTATGGCAGCAAGTTCACTCTTGACAAACTCCAATCCAGCCACGAACTGCACGAACTCCACCTGCTTCTCCTTCAGTTGCTTCTCGGAAGAATCAAGCTGCGAAGCCTTCTCTTCCATGCCTTTCAGCGTGCTTCGGATGTCAGAAGTCTTGTCCCATAGAGAGAGAGTTTTGCCGTGAGCCTTAATCTGTTCGTCGTCAAGCTGCGCCTTCATCGCTTCAAGCTTCGCTACATTCGCCTTCTGCGTATTCTGAGCAGCCTCAGCAGACTTCAGCCAGTTGTATTTTCCCATTACCACATCAAGAGCTTTCTGCTGCTCGTCAAGGTCTTTATTCAGTTGAATGACGGTTTCATTCAGAGCCTCACGCTCTTCGTCGGTCATCAGCTTGGCTCCGGCTATGCGGTTTGTTATGGCGGTCAGCTCTTCGCTCACTGCCTTGTAGCGCTCATTGACCTTCTGACCGATGCGAGCATAGAGTTCCGTACCTGTCAACTTCTCCAGGATGGCAGACTTTTCGTCGTCCTTGCTTGCCATGAACTTCGAGAACTGTCCCTGTGCAAGCATCGTAGTACGGCAGAACTGCTCGTATGTCAAGCCCACAACATTAGGACTCTCAATGGCAGCTGTCATCTCTCGCTTCTTCTGGATAGAGAGCTGCGTATGCTGACACGTCAGGCTGATCTTCACGGGTTGCGGATTGTAGTTCTTTGCACGATGAGCCACCCAACTTGCCACATACTCATGGCCATCGTTGCCATCGAAGACGAGTTCTACATGAGCGTCGTATGTACCTTGGCGCATCAACTGCAACGGGTCGTTTATGCTCACGCCGCCTATCTTCGCCGCATTCTGCGCACTCTGCACACCCTCTATGTTAGGCGCGGTATTGTAGAGCGCGAGGCAGATGGCGTTGAGGATGGTAGTCTTGCCCGAACCCGTTTCGCCTGTGATCAGGAATAGCGGTTCGCTGCCGAGAACGCCACCGTTAAAGTCTATCTCTGCATCCTCCACGGATGCTATGTTGTGTATTGTGAGTTTCTTTATTTTCATAGCTCTTGATGTGTTTATGCTTCGCAAGTTTCGCTTATCACCTCCTCCATCATCTGCAACAGGTCGGCAGGCATTTCCGTTTCATGCTGTTTCAGGAAATGACGCTTGGCAATATCCATAGGAAGGATGGTGCTGTCTGGATCGGTTATGTCTATCTCCTGCATTTCCATATCGGCTGCCACCTCACGCCTGTGCATCACCTTTCGTATTTCGCACAGTCGGCAAGGCTTGCCTTCCACCACCAGCTGTGCTCGCTGCTCAGCATCGGCAGGAAGAATGCCCTCCTGGTCAATGAGTATGCGCACATACACCTCGCTCTGCACCTTTCCGAGCTTCTGGAGAGCATCGTCAAGGCTATCGGCAAGAATAGTCTTCAGGTCGCGAAGAGGACGTGTCTGCCTCTCCCTAATCTTAGGATTGTCGCCATGCGCCTCCATCTCCACCACACTCACCGAATGTTCGTATTCCTCGCTGAAGCTCAGAGGTATCGGACTTCCACTGTATCTCACACGCTCCGTGATGTTCTGAGGCTTGTGGATATGGCCGAGAGCCAGATAGTCATAGCCGGAGCCGAGCTTCGTGAGACTGTCTTTCTCCATGCCACCCACCGAACTGTCCTCGTGACCTTTTATGTCGCAACCCTCTACGGCAAGGTGCGCCATGAGCACAACAGGCAGGTTCGCCTCGTTCTGTACGGCAACGGTCTCCATCACCTTCTCAAAGAATCTCTGCTGACGGATCTCTCGCTCAATGTCAGCCTCAGCCATTGGGAAGTTGTGCGGATGGAAGTACGGAACAGCCACGACAAAGCCCTTCCCGTCGATAGGCACAACAAACTCATTGGCATCGAAAGTACCATCCTCTGCTCTCTTGCAAGTTCCGACCACCTTCACGCCCATCTTCTCCCAAATAGGACGATGCACGTCGAGTCGGTTGCCGCTGTCGTGATTGCCAGCCGTCACCACTATCATGCAGCCAGGACAAGCATTGTGCAGGGCTATCATCGCCTGTACGAATCGCTGCTGCGCCACAACACTTGGCGCTGCATTGTCATAGACGTCGCCACTCACCACAATGGCATCAGGCAGCTCCGTCCTGACCACATCGACAAGTTGCCCCACAAAATGTTCATGCTCATCATCCCTATCGAAACGATAGAAGTGCTGACCCAAGTGCCAGTCGCTGGTGTGTATTATTTTCATGATTTATCGTTTTTTTGTTCTTGCAAATATACATTTATAACGTAGAAAACGCTTGATAATTGTGTACAAATCCCAAAATTGGCGTTTTTTATCCAAAATGATTTGTGCATCTCTTGGAAATCACAATGCCTTGCAGCAAAGTTCATGGGAGCAGTTTACTGCCATCTGCTGTTCCTCTGTAATTCGTTGTTCTATCATAGTGGCAACTCCTTCTTATTTGCTTGTAGGGCGAGGATTCCCGAGCCGCCCATTGGCAATGCTGAATATGAGCAAAAAGAATCGAGGCAAGGATTTGTTTCCAAACCCTTGCCTCGTATTACACATATCTTAAGTATATGCCAATTATTCCTCAACCGCAGCCTGCGCGACATTTATAGAGACTTGAATATCAGTAATATACGAATTACTTGCAAAGTAATGGCTATTTTCGTCAATCACGTTCTGCACATTATTACATGCGCCCATCGTCATGGAGCATGTTTAATGGCTGATCGTTCTTTCTAATTTCATCTATTATTTGTTATTTATTTTACATTATTGCACGACATATTGTCCTGCTTTCTACAGTCACTTGGGCATCATATGTTCATCGTGATGACACAATAAAAGCACATTCTGCCAATTTTGCTCGCAAAATTAACGTTTTTGTTTCAAACCACCAAATGTAATCCACACTTTTTCGTGTTTCATCTTGATAAACAATCCGTTGACGGTCCTTTTGAGATCTAAAATGTTGCGATAACCCGTGGAAATGTATTCATTTTTGATAGATTTCCACGGGAAATACGCACATTTTCTTGATTAGTTCCTACATGATGAAGCCTTTGAGCATTGCTCTCAGCTGTTTCCCTAACTCCGTAAGATAGTATTTCTGACGAGGATGACGAGGGCTTTCTGGGTGAGTCTGAGCAATTAGCTTGAGTTCAAGAGCGGGATATAGGCACACCTTCTTGAAATATCTCTGACTTTTCTGACCAAGTTCGAGTCCAAGTTGTGGTCCAAGTTGTGGTCCAAGTTGGAGTTCTGAAGCGGTCATTTCACCATCTTTCATGCTTGCAATCAATACTTTAACTTCTCGGGCCAAGTTTAGGATAAGTTGTGAGCAAGCAATGTCCAAGTTCACCTTCTCTATTGATTCCTCGTATGTTTCCGCTTCATCTTTGAGTATTACACTGAATGCGGTTACTAGGTTTACATTGAATTCAGCAGGTGGATTGTCATTCGTGCGCAAAGCATCCTGTACTTCCGTTATGCCATGGTTGAACATATTGACATAGTCGAAGGTCTTCATTATTTCAGCGACAACGTTATTGCGATAGTCGTTAACATGAGGAAAATTCTCTGGGCGAGCTTGACCGTAGAGCCCTCCTGGGTTCATTATCTCTATGTGTCTGTCATACTGATAAAGGCGAGTAGGCATATTCGACTGATAGTCACGATGCATACAAGCATTCATCATCAACTCGTGTATAGCCTTGAACGGATAGTTGGTAACGTTGCGTTCTTTCAAAACGCTGATAGATATTGGACGTTTTGTTACGATACCATCACGAATGAAATTGTCTATCTGAGGTAATACCTTGTATAAGCATCCTTCAAAGCGTCGTTCATTGAGAATAGCACCACCATTATCATTTCCTTTGAAATGAACGAACTGAACGTACGCACCAGGCATAAAGAATTTAGGATTCTTGCCGAACATAATGATTGCTGCATATGTAGGACAATTCCATTGCAGATTCCAGAGGTGCAATGAAGCCAGTTGCTCAACAAGAGGACGATGATCTGAAGCAAGAACTTCTGAATCAATAGCACGAGTCATGTACTCATTCACAATAACATCTGTGTCAATATCATCCAAAGATGCCCCCCGACAAGGATAAGTATCAAAGTTTGGCAATGCTGCTGCACAACGTTCGCTCAGTATGCGTTCTTCTTGCGGTGTGGCTATATCACGACGCGGACCAATGCGGATGAATGTTCTTCCGCGATACCTCACTGGAGTATCGAAGGAAGGAGTAACTTCCACCACCAGCACATCACCTTCAGGCGTTTCAACCTTCTCAGTATTCATTACTGGCAGAGGCAGAATATTACCATCTGAGCGGATTCCACTAATTTTCTTCATCAAGGCATCATCAACTTTGAGTCCGCTTATCTTGCCGTCATCATGCACACCGATAAGCAAATAACCCTTCTGACGTTTGCCAGGAAGATCATTCGCAAAAGCACAAATCGCCTCTTGAAACTTGTCCATGTTACCTGTTGAGATGGTACGCTCGATGCGATAGCTCTCGTCGATAGCCAGTATGTCGTTAAGTTCTTCTATTGTCATATTGCTCCTTTATCTAGATAAACGTTGATTTGTCTAAGCTTATTGTCACAGAATATATTCTTATAAGGAATCTATCTCCTATAATCTGTCGCGTTGTTTAATAGTCAATAATCATGATTCAACTTTACACCCAGTATAACGAGAAAAATCATTCATGAATATTTCGGCTTCTCGAAGTTTAGAGCCATAAGACGAACTATTAGAATCCAACAAACCATTATATAGGTCGACTTCTTGCTTCCATTCTTTCCCTTCAGCCATATATGTCAAGATATAATAGATGCGTGAGATTTTAGTCTCTCTGCGTTTAGAGACACTAGCAACTCTGTAACCGTGTATAGCTATCGGTGATATTCCTCCTCTAGTCACAGTTTTGGTTTTTGCCTCTTGGTAGAGTCCTATAGACTTGTACTGATCAAACAAACGTGTTATAATCATTTGTTTTACCTTATCATTGAATATGGCGCATTTCTTGCGGTTCAAATCAAACAGAAAAGTTGTTTTGCCAGCTTTTAGAGTACGTTCGTACACGAAATCTTCAATGCGGTTAACCTTCCAAGGCACAGCGTTTAGAACGATTGTCAATGAGTTTTCAACATCTTTATATAGATTACGATTACTTATATTAAATCGTGTCTTGACAACATCTTTGGATAAAGAACGCTCAAAGTTCTTTATCTTGTTTCTGTATTTGACATAGAATATTGTGAACAAAATTATCGCTCCAATCCAAATTGTAATGAAAATATATTCTTTCATGCTACCTTAATATTATATTGTTAAAGATCTATTCATGAGAACTGTCGGAATGTGGATATTCTAATTCTGGTTCTGCTGCCATGGATATTTGTCTCTCCACTGGCAACTCATACTTCTTAGGTTTCATCACGATTGTATTCTTCTTAAAATTCTCAGCCTGCTCAAAGATTTCCTTGAAAATCTCATCTTTGGTATATGGTGGATATTTCTCTTTGGCAAGTGTAAGGATGATAGCTACCTTCATGTCCGCTTTTATGTCATCACGCTTGTCCCAATCTATGAACTGACTTTTGTCATCCACAATATCCTTAATCTCAAGAGCCATTCGCTTGAATTGTTCCTCAGTGAAGTTATCAACGAACTGATACTTCACGGCTACTGATTTTAAGATGTCGTAGAATGCCTTGACCTCAATATTGGGGATGCCTTCAGGCAAAGTTGATTCATCCTTTATCTTGTTCAGTAGGTCGGTCAACTCTTGTGCCACACTGCTTATCACCTCATCGGCAAACACAAGGTCGTCCGTGCGGTCGTTGTACCGTTTCACTATCTCATTCAGGCGTTGAGTAAAATCAATACCTTTCACTTTATTCACCTTCATCACACTGTCTATGACACGCTTCAAAAGTTGTTGCAGCAGCTTTACCTTCGTATTCTTCAGTGGCAGACGGTTTATGCGAGCCATGTAGCTTTGTGCCAACAGGTCAATCTCTTCGGTGTTATCCATCACCATGTTGTGAAGCATCTCAACCTCTTCGCTTATCAGGGAATCATTCACCATCTTTAGAACCATTCTATTCATCTTAGTTGCATCAGGTGCCTCACCCTTTGTAAGCTTATAGATAATGCTCTTTACACCGGTGAAGAAGTGTTCCTCATTGATTTCATCATTCGTAATGCTGTCATCATTGTGGCACATCTTATATGCTGACACCATGATGCTGACATGTTTCATAAAGCGATGCTCCTTCTCGTCTGTCACCTGTATTATCTCAGCTCCCTGATTCAATGTTTCCAACTGTTCTAGCGGCGTTCCTGTCCAAAACTTAGTGTAGTCAAACGGATAGAACATCTTGCGGAGTACGTCAAGTTCGTCACGGAACAATTTCAAAGACTGCTCAGTTACTTCTGCTGGAACTTCGGTTTGTCCGCCACTCGCATACTTACGCATGGCTGCGTTCATATTCTTCTTTATGCCAAGATAGTCAACAATCAATCCCTTTTCCTTGCCAGGATAATTGCGGTTTACACGGCTCACCGTCTGTACCAAATTGTGCATCTGTAAGGGCTTATAGCAGTACATCGTATCAAGACAAGGAACGTCAAAGCCTGTTATCCACATATCTACCACGATGGCAATCTTTAAGTTTGATTTTGGCTCCTTAAACTGCAGGTCAAGTTTCTTTCGCTCATCATCTGGGCCAAGCAGTTTGTAAAGTTCCTCAGCATCATCTTTCTGACGGATGAACACCATCTTCACCTTCTCTATTGGCTTAATACGTTCCTCTTCCTCAGGAGTGAGGACCTCGCCTTCAGCGCAGGTGCGTACATCCTTCCATTCTGGACGCATACTTACGAGTTCTTTGTATATGGCGTAGCCTATCTCTCGAGTAGCGCACACAATCATAGCCTTGCCCTCTATGGAAGAGCCTTCCTCTACACGGCGTTCGTAGTGAAGGATGAAGTCAGTTGCCAGTCGGTGGATAAGGTCTGGATTCGACAGCACTTGCTCCATCTGGGTCATAGCCTTCTTTGACGCTTCTATCTGATATTCATTGCTACCTTCGTCGGCACAACGATTGTAGTAATCTTCTATCTCCTTGACCTTCTCTGAGTCAATGATTACCTTTGACGCTCTTCCCTCATACACAATCTTCTTCGTAATGCCATCGTTTACAGCATCTATCATTGTATATTCATCAACTATGTCGCCAAACACCTGTAGCGTGGCATCAATTGGCGTACCTGTAAAGCCAACATATGTAGCATTAGGCAGAGAATCATGCAGATACTTCGCAAAACCATACGTGCGTTTCACACCATCATCCGTTATCTGCACTTTTTCGTCAAGACTCGTCTGCGAGCGATGTGCTTCGTCGCTTATACAGATGATGTTAGCACGTCGGCTCAGTTCATCAATATCCTTTGAGAATTTTTGTATTGTTGTCAGGAAGACGCCACCGCTTGTTCTTCCCTGAAGCAATGTCTTTAGATGTTCGCGACTCTCTACCTGAAGAATCATGTCATCACCAATAAAATGCTTCGCATTCAGCACCTGACGAGACAATTGATCGTCCAAGTCCGTTCTATCGGTGATAAGCAATATGGTGGGTGAGCAGAGAGCTTTGCTCTTCATTAACAATCGGCTGAGGAACAACATTGTGAACGACTTTCCGCAACCCGTTGCTCCGAAGTAAGTTCCACCTTTACCATCACCTCCAGCATTCAGTTTGGAGTGCTTTAAAACATTATTGTATAATGCCCTTGCTGCATAATACTGTGGATAGCGACACACCACTTTCGTTTCGCTTTTCGTAGAGTCGGGCATGTAGATAAAGTTGTGCAGCACGTCCGTGAACCTATCTTTGTTGAAAAGTCCTGCTACCATTGTCCTCAATGATGGAATGCCATCGATAGGACGCTCCTGTGGTTCCACCTTTCGCCATGAAGTAAAGAAATCGTAGTCGGTAAATAGTGAACCGAACTTATTGTTCACTCCGTCGCTTATCACTACAAAGGCATTATAGCGCATCAGGCGCGGAATATCCCTGCGGTAGCGAATCGTCAGCTGCTTATAGGCATCTTCAATTGTGGTATTCTCCTTTATTGCATTCTTGAACTCCAATACCACTAGCGGCAAACCATTAACAAATACGATACCGTCAGGTATGCGACGATTTTCTATGCCCTGTATCTCCAGTTGGTTTACGATGTGGAAACGATTGTGTTGTGCATTTTTTTCATCGAAACTAACGGGGTAGATGTAAAGGTTAGGCAGCGAGGCGTCATCACGCTTGAACGAGAAACCGTTCATCACCAGTTCCATCACCTCTTTGTTCTCATCATACAATGAGCCTCCACCATCCTGTTCCATACGGCGGATGATGCGCTCTATCTCATTCTCTGTGATACCATCGGTCTGATAGCGGTCATGCAGGTAGTGGCGTATCTCATCGCGCATCAGCACGTCGCCATCGCCATTTCGCCCACTTACGGTTGCCCCTGGAGCATATTCATAGCCCTGCTCCAGAAATAGCTGTATGATAGATTGCTCCAACTGAGCTTCGTTGAATAGTGCCATATGGAAAGAAGTTATTTGAGATTCTTTATACCTTCACTTTGTTTTAGCAAAGTAAACTGTGTATTGATAATCTGCCATTGTCTATTGCCTTTGAAACCAACTTGCTTTGAAAGACTATTTATCTTTGCTTGCAGTGACTCAATATCAGCCTTCTTTGCATTTCTTTTTTGAGACAGGTTGCTGATTTCCTTTGAAAGCAAGTATATTTCGTCCTTATCCTCACATTGCTCCATAGCCAACTTCTGCAACTCAATCTCCAGCATCGTTATTTGCACATTTATCTGCTGGCGACACATTATCTTCAAAGCCTCCATCTGCTTTTGTGAGGTTTTCCGACTGTCACGATAGGTCCATATTGCGATGATAACTGCAATAATTGGACTTAATATTGTTGCCCATTGGGTTATAAGTTCAAAATTAGTCATTAGTTATGCGAGTTTTGAGGTGAGTAA
>JAZRXS010000121.1:0-8855 GCA_045600325.1 Prevotella sp. | reverse complement strand
GATGCTGTGCTTCTTTGCCATGGGTTTCGTTGACCTCGTGGGCATTGCCAGCAACTATGTGAAGGAAGATCTCGGTCTCACCGACTCCGTAGCAAACATCTTCCCATCCCTCGTATTCTTCTGGTTCCTCCTCTTCTCAGTGCCTACAGGTATGCTGATGAACAAGATAGGACGTAAGAATACAGTACTTCTCTCACTCATCGTGACTGTGGTTTCACTCCTTCTCCCTATCTTCGGAGAGTCATTCTACCTCATGCTCGTGGCATTCTCATTGCTCGGCATCGGTAATGCCTTGATGCAGACATCGCTGAATCCGCTGGTTACCTCAGTCATTCAGGGCAACCTTGCCTCTACCCTCACCTTCGGACAGTTCGTTAAGGCTATCGCTTCGTTTCTCGCTCCTTACCTTGCAATGTGGGGTGCCGTGGCTGCAATACCTGAGTTCGGCCTCAACTGGCGCGTACTCTTCGCCATCTATTTCGTGGTAGGCACATTGGCTACGCTCCTCCTCTTCGTTACTCCTATCGAGGAACCAAAGACAGAAGGCAAGGCAAGTGGCTTCGCTGACTGCATCAAACTGCTCGGCATGCCTATCGTATTGCTCTCCTTCCTCGGCATCATGTGCCATGTAGGTATCGACGTAGGTACTAACACAACTGCACCAAAGCTTCTCATGGAGCGCCTCGGAATGTCACTGAACGATGCAGCCTTCGCTACATCACTCTACTTCATCTTCCGTACCATCGGCTGTCTCACAGGCTCCTTCTTCCTCCGCGGATTGAAGACTCGCACATTCTTCATCATCTCCGTCATCCTTATGGCACTCTCTATGGTGGGTATGTTCTTCGGTCAGGAGCAGTGGATGCTCTACGGAGCTATCGCTTGCGTGGGCTATGGCAACTCAAACATCTTCTCTATGTGCTTTGCTAACGCACTCCAGGCAGTGCCAGAGAAACAGAACGAGGTGAGCGGACTGATGATCATGGGACTCTTCGGCGGCACTCTCTTCCCTCTCGCTATGGGTGTCGCTTCCGATGCCATGGGCCAAGCAGGTGCCGTGCTCTGCATGACAGTGGGCGTTGTCTATCTCTTCACATACATTAATAAGCTAAAGTAAAAGCCCCCCATCCCCCAAAGGGGGAGCTCTTTATAGCAACTGAGTATTAACATTAAAACTTAAACCATCGCCCTCAATACAATCAAAAGTTCCCCCTTGGGGGGGGCTAGGGGGCTTAGAAATTATGGAAAATTACATCGTAGGACTTGGTGAGATACTCTTCGATTGTCTCCCAGACGGAAAGAAACTTGGTGGCGCTCCTGCCAATTTCGCATATCATGCAAGTCAGTTTGGCCTCAATGGCATCGCAGTATCAGCTATCGGTGATGATGAGAACGGCCGTGAAATAGTGGATATCCTTAAGGCACAAGGTGCAAAGAGTCATCTTGAGACTGTCGATTTCCCTACAGGCACAGTGCAGGTGACTCTCTCTGGCAATGGTATTCCACAGTATGACATCTGCCTCGGCGTGGCATACGACAACATCCCTTGGACTCCTGCCATCGAGGAGATAGCAAAGAATGCCCGTGCCGTTTGCTTCGGCTCTCTCGCTCAGCGCACAGCAGTTACTCGCTCAACAGTGCAGAGGTTCCTCGACACAATGCCACAGCTCGGCACTCTGAAGGTTTTCGATATCAACCTTCGTCAGCAGTGGTACTCCAAGGAGGTTATCGAGGAGAATCTCAACCGCTGTAATGTCCTTAAGCTCAACGATGAGGAGATATGCGTCGTTGCCGAACTTCTCGACCTTGGCGAGGTGCCTGCACCAACAGATGCTGAGCCACTGCAGCTCACAGACTTCGAGGATCAGTGCCGCGACATCATGCGTATCTATGATCTTCAGATGATCATCCTCACATGTGGTACCAATGGCTCATACGTTTTCCATGCTGATGGCGTTTCCTTCCAGCCAACACCAAAGGTGAAGGTGGCAGACACAGTAGGCGCTGGCGACTCATTCACCGGCTCTTTCGTGGCCTGCGTGCTCAACGGCAAGCCAATCGCTGAAGCTCACAAGACAGCCGTACAGGTATCAGCCTTCGTCTGCTCACAGAATGGCGCAATGCCACAGATTCCAGAGGAGCTTACAAAGTAAAGAAAAAACTCTATGACTTTTGCCCAAAAACTCATAGACTTTTTACAAAAACTCCCACGGTTTTTACCCAAAACCGTGGGAGTTTTTTCGTGCATTCCTAATGCCCTTATTTCCAACACGTTACAAAAACGGTAAAACCCCAAGTGCTTGCAACGGCAAAATCTTAAGAATATAACGTAAAATTGCCGGAAAATGACTCGTAAAATTCTGCACGCAGATTACGCAGATGATATTAAAATCACAAGAAAATTGCGGTAGAAATAAAACGCAAGTGACGCAAGTGACACAAGTCTTTTATCCAAACTCGGGTTTCACAAGTGACGCAAGTTCTCAAACTTGTGCAACTAAAAATCATCTCTTGCGAGAAAACTTGTGTAACTTGTGCAACTTGTGTTTTAAATCTCATCCTATACTACTTGTGGTTTAAATCTCATCCTGATATAATTCGCGTTTCCCAAATTTATCTTTGCCTACGGCGATATTCAAACCCAAAACACATTCATCTTATAGTCCAAAAAAGTGCTGCAACAGCACAATCACCGTTGCAGTCCTTTGTGCGTGAGTTATCGTCCTTGCTCCTCAAAATCGAAGTGTCTGCGGTTCAGTTCCACTTCAAGTATTTCTTCCTGCCCCTCTTTGATAAGGGTCTTGAAAACATCTTTGTTCATACTGCATGAGTTAACTATTTGGATGCAAAAGTAGCAATTTTGTTCATTACCACCAAATAAAACCGAATATTTTTATTTATTGGCAGTAAATAAATACACCAACAAGGCTGCAACGGAACATATCTGACCTTATTACAATTTCAATTTCAAATGGCACAATACTATTTCATGAAATCTGGTAGTATGATTTATCTTTTTACTGTATTCTCTCGCATCAAGAACTGCTGTATTTTCTCTTTTGCGGGGAGCTGAAGTTCATATTTGGCAATGAATAGTTGCGGATCGGTAAAAGGCTTGAGGTATTCTGCCATCTCCTTGCCGTATGCGGTGCAGAGCAACAGACCTATTGGAGGATTGTCATCTTGCTGCATATAATGCTTGCGATAGTACTCTATGTACAAATTCAGTTGCATTATGTCTGCATATTCCAACTCATGTGCCTTGAGTTCAACAATTACATGGCATTTGAGTATACGATGATAGAATACGAGATCAGCCTTTTTGTATTCGTTGTCAATCAACATTTTCTTTTGCCGTGACTCCAGACAGAACCCCATACCGAGTTCCATTATAAAATCCTCAAAGTTCTCGACAATAGCATCTTCTATATCGTTTTCAGTAATTGTGTCTTTGGAGGCAAGTCCGAGAAACTCAAAGGTGTATGGAGATTTCAAGTCTTCAGCGAATGACGGTTTCTCTGCCGAAGTGTTTACTTTTAGTGAAAGTAGTTCTGGCTTCTGACTCCATCCGCTCCTCTCATAAAAATTGGAGGATATCTGACGCTTTAGTTCACGCTTGCTCCACGGTCCTCGCATTGTCTCTATGGCATAGAAAGTACGTTTGAGCTTATCCTCAATATGTATGAGTAATGCAAACTGCGAATAAGATATTCTGTCAAACAACATCTGAGGTACTGGTTCTACTGTACCATCTTCACATTGCTGCGCAAAACCATCTCCTGAGATGCCTACAATTGCTTGATTTTCACTCTTTCGTGAAACGCCAACCAGTGGATGGCTTTTTTTCATGGCATCACCTCCAAGCAATTCGCCAACCACTGGTTGGCTTATTAAGAGAAGAGGGTGATCATGATACTGCTGGGGAAATTCCTTGATAAGATACCCTGCAAGCGGCGCCAATAGTTGTGGATAATAAAGATAGAACTGTCTGTAATCTTTTAGAGTGGATACACTGTAGTGATTCTCTCCCAAACGCTCTGACAGCTTCTTCAATAGTTGCTCACCATATTTCGCCCGATCATTACCGTTCTGCTCATATTCCACAATATACATGCCCGTTAGCCATGCACGTGCGGTTACACTGTGATTGATTACAGCGTACGCATTAGCTTTAAGCATTCTGCTGGTTTCTGAAATTCTTGTTACCAGCTCTGGGAAATCATTGCATTGTGGCATTATATTGCTATTCATTTTATGAAATTATGCGATGCTATTGTGTAGGAGGTGGAGCAATCACTCGCGAAGCGACACTATACCTCCAATTGCAAAATTGTGGATTTATTTGCAGAGCTTGCAGCCTTCGCACTTGTTGAGTTCCCCGCGGAAGCGCTTTTCCACGAGGTAGTGGAGGCGGTCACGGAGTGGGGTGAGTGTTATCTGGTCGATCACTTCGTAAGCGAAGGCTTGCTGAAGGAGGGTCTTTGCCTCCTTTTCCGAAATGCCGCGCTGGCGCATGTAGAAGAGTGCCTGGTCGTTGAGCTGGCCTACTGTTGAGCCATGAGAACACTTCACGTCGTCAGCATATATCTCGAGCATCGGCTGTGTCCACATTCGCGCCTGCTTCGTGCAGCAGAGGTTGCGGTTGGTTTCCTCTGAGGAAGTCTTCTGTGCGTCCTTGCGAACGAGTATTCTTCCGGCGAAAGCTCCTGTGGATTCGTCGTCAAGGACGTACTTGTAGAGCTGGTGGGAGGTGCAGTGGCCCACGGCATGGTCTATGACAGTATTGTTGTCCACGTGCTGCTTCTTGTCGGCTATCACGCATCCATTGAGGAAACACTCAGCCCCTTCGCCCGCAAGCTGCAGGTCGAGCTGGTTGCGAGTGGTGCCGTTGTGCAGCGTTATTACGTTGTGATGCACGGTGCTGTCTGCCTCCTGGCGGATATATACGTTAGAGATGCGATTGTTCTTGTAGTGGGTTTCCTCAAGGCAGTACATCTCCAGATGGGCACGACTGCCAACGCTTGCCTCCACAACCTGTGTGGTAAGGAAGTCGCGGTCGTCGGCAGAATGGTCGCAGAAGAGGAGCTTTATCTCGGCTTCTTCCTCAAGGACCACCAATATGCGGCGGTTGACCATCATTGGCACGTCTGCACGGAGGATGTTTATCACCTGCACGGTCTTATCGACCTTCACTCCCTTTGGCACATAGACCATCAGTCCGTCCTGGCAGAGCATGGTGTTCAAAGCGGTCAAGACCCCCTCCGACTCCCCCACATGGGGGAGGGAAGTTCCATCAATAGAAGCTTCTTTTCCAGACATAATAGCCAACTGTCCGTAATATTTCTCCACAATCTCCGGCTGCTGCTCTGCAAACTCCTTCAGGCTACCGATGAAGACTCCTTCGGGGAGCGACACTTTCGGCAGTGCCTTGGTGTAGAATTGGTCGTTGACGATGAAGTAGAGTAGGGTAGAGAGGTTCGGTACGTCACACTTGAAGGCATCGTAAGGGTTGGCAGGAATCTCAAGGCGATTGAGGTTCAGTCCATAATCGGGTGCCAACATCGCAGGGATGTCGGTATATTTGTAGCGCTCCACCTTCCTTGTAGGCAGAGGATTGCTGCAGAAAGTAGCGAATGCCTCGTCGCGCTTTGCGTTCATCACAGGCGCACTATGCTTGTCGATCATAGCGCGACACTGCTGAAAGAGTTCAATATATTGCCCCCCTCCGGCTCCCCCCCCAAGGGGGGAGTGATTTATATTAGTTTTGTAAGATGAATTCATGTCATATTTATATTTACAGATGTAATAACTCCCCTCTCATTATGGAGAGGGGTTGGGGGTGAGGCTTCCCCCTCCCCGTTCGGGGAGGGTCGGGGTGGGGCTACTGTGTTATCCACTTAAATCCGTCAGTATCGATCTTCTTTGCGAGCTCAGGACCACCAGTTTCCACGATCTTTCCCTGATAGAGAATGTGTATCTTTGTAGGCTTGATAAGCTCAAGGAGGTGGGCATAGTGAGTGATCACGATGCAGGAAGTCTCGGGAGTCTTCAGCTTGTTGACACCTTCTGCCACGATGCGCATGGCGTCAACGTCAAGGCCGGAGTCGGTCTCGTCGAGGATGCTGAGCGTAGGCTCAAGCATAGCCATCTGATAGATCTCGTTGCGCTTCTTCTCACCACCGGAGAAGCCCTCGTTTACGGAGCGGTTTGCGAGCTTGTTGTCCAGCTCAACGATCTTGCGCTTCTCACGAGAAAGCTTCAGGAACTCGGCTGCATTGAGCGGTTCCAAGCCCTGATACTTGCGCTTTTCGTTGATGGCAGCGCGCATGAAGTTGGTCATCGATACTCCCGGAATCTCCACCGGATACTGGAACGAGAGGAAGAGTCCTTCGTGAGCACGGTCTTCCGGTGCCATCTCAAGGAGGTTCTTGCCGTTGTACCAAGCCTCGCCCTCTGTGACTTCATAGAGCGGATTGCCCACGAGCACAGCGGAAAGCGTGGATTTTCCAGAGCCGTTAGGACCCATGATGGCATGAATCTCACCAGTAGGAATGGTCAGATTGATGCCTTTCAGTATTTCTTTGTCGCCTATCTTGGCGTGCAAGTTCTTTATTTCAAGCATTGTCTTATAATATATTTCGCGTGCAAAATTAAACAAATTTTGTCACTTTCGCACTATCTTTTTCCCATTTTTCACTACCACGCCCTTGTAATTCTGCCCTATATGATGTCCGGAAAGTCCAAACTCACGTACATCTGACTCGTTTGAGCGTGTGTTGTTGATGTTATTCGGAGCGGCTGTAAGCTGTTCATATTCAAGGCATGCCATGATATACGGACCGATACCCTTGCCCTCGTTTGTGGCTATCTCCGCAGCGTCCTTGCCCCAAAGATAGTATTGCGGCGTACCATCGCGGTATTTGTTGCTGCTGGCACCGAGTCCTGCCGAGCGACAGATGTTGCCAAGCGACGGCTTTCCTTCGGAGTCCTCCTTTATGAACACCTGCTGCACGCCCTCGAAAGCCTTGCGTGCCACAGGCTCATAGACGGACTTGTCGAGCAGTTGGAGGCGACAAGCTTTCAGATAGGCGTAGGTGAACATGCACGAAGCCGATGCCTCGAAATAGTTCTTCTTTGTATCCTTCGACACTGTAGAGCCCGCAGCCTTGCTTGATTCGTAGCGACCTTTCGTAAATTCTGTGCCCTCAGGGTATTGCAACAGTTGGCACCATACGCCTTTCTCCTTGTCCTGGCGGGCTTTCAGTCCGTCAGCCACATCCTCGAGAATAGCCATCAGCGCGTTTCTGTCGTTGCCTTCCGGCATGAATTCCAGCACGTCAACCAATGCAGCGAAGTACCAGCCCATGCCTCTTCCCCAGAACTCCTGCGAGTGACCTTCCTTTATGCTTAGCGTGGTCTTCTCCGTATGGTCCTCGTTCCATAGCTCCTTTGCCCAGAAAGCATTGTCGTCGATGGCAGCAGCCCACGCATGATAGTTGAGGTGCTTCTCGGCATCCCATGTGTGCTCGTGGACGGTCTTGAACTGAAGAGCGATGACCTTCCACACCTCCGCCTCGTTCTGCGGATGGAATGCGTGCAGATATTCTGCCAGATAGGCAGCGCCCATGTATAGTCCGTCGAGCCACATCTGGTTAGGATAGCTCTTCTTATGGTAGAATCCGCCCTTGCCAAGCTCCTGCGTGATCTTCGGATAGTCTGTGAGCACATAGTTTGTAACCCACTCCGCAGCCGTCTTGTACTTGGAGTTTCCCTTGGCGTCCTTTTCCCTTTCATGCAGGTCTATGAGGATCTTTGACGCGGCAATGGCATCTATCGACCCGTAGGCAAAGCCATTCTCTATCGGATTGCTTGCATTGTTGCCCACGCTCTTGTCGGCATAGCCCTTTGCCAAAGCATACGCCGCCTCGGCACTCTCGGTGTATTCAGGCACGTCCTTGTACTGCTGGTAATACTTCAGCAGCGACTTTGCCACAAGTCCGCCCACATAGTCCCAGTAGCTGTTGGCATAGCGGTTGGGATTTTCGTCATGCCCTTTCATGGCGCTTTCCCCGCGAGCCTCCACCATCGGCTTCGACCATGTAGGTATAAAACGCAAAGCTGTCTGCCCCCAAGCTATGGAAGGGAGCAGACAGCAAAGTAGGATATTTATGAATCTTCTCATCATTAGTTCTCAGTTTCGTCATCATCGACTATGCCATGTGCAGTAGGAGCGAGCCAGCCAATGGAATTAGTGCTGTTATTGCTGTTATTGCTGGCACCATTCTTGTTTAATCCGTTATTGCCCGTAGGCATAGTCCCGGAAGCAGCGAGAAGGGCTGCTTCCATATCCAGTTCAATGAACTTTATTCTTGGTTTTCTATAATTCTTTTTCATCGTTTCAATACTTTTTTGCCGTTAATGATTACGATGCCCTTGTAGTTGGCATCCACCTTCTGACCACTGAGGTTGTATATGCCTGTAGCCTGCTTGTTGTAGCCTGTAGCCCCGTTAGCAGAACGAATATCGGTAGCCTCGTCGAAGATTACAGAGATGGCCTGTGGAGCATTGTTGTTGCCCAAGCTGCCACCATCGATATAGACTATTCCTTCAGGGAGCATGATGTCGTAGCTTGCCAGAGGGAAGAAGCCTACGGTCAATATATCGTTGATATAGTTGCGACCGAACACGAGGCTGCCTTCCGTTATCGTTGCGTTGGCACCGCAAAGGAGCATGTTGTCCGTGATGCTCAGTGGAGAGGCTGTAGAAACCGTGAAACTATGGCTGCCTTCCGCACCGTTGATGAAGAATCCTGTGCCCTTGGCAATGGTTGCACCCTCAGCAACAGGCACTGCCAC
>JAZRXS010000120.1:0-14318 GCA_045600325.1 Prevotella sp. | reverse complement strand
GCGTGTTTCAAGGTGGCGAGGATTGGCAATACGTTCTGCTTTTTCAGCCTCGTCCTTTGGAGGTTTGGTGTAAAGGTCTTCTTGCATCTCTTTCTTGAAGAGCATGGAGAAACCATTCTTCTCATAGAAGCGCTTTACTTCTGGTATATTCTTTGCATCCACAATGATGAAGCGGCAACCGGTGCGAGTCAAAGGATCAAGAAACATCTGTGAGATAATATCAATGCACTCGGAACCTATTCCCATTCCTGCATACTTTTCATTGACTGCTAAACGTCCTATAAGAACACCGGGGTAACGCTTCAGTAGTTTCTCATGATGTGTGTGACTCCACATCTTGTTGCGTGGGGAACTCGGAAGGTCATATATGCGAATGCTATCATTGGAAAGAGTGAACAAGCTGACTATCACCGAAGGGTCTTCGTCCAAACGAAAACAATAAGCTTTACTCATCAAGCCATGGTTATAGTCAAAAACATCCTTACGGAAGAACTCGTCCATATCATCATCTTTACCACATGAGAATGGTTGACAATCATCGAACTCTTCTTCCGTGAAGAAACTAATAGTACATTTCTCTGCGAGGAATCCCATAAAATGCACTTCTTATAAAAGACCTCCTTTACGAAGAATCTCGCGCACCGCTTGAATCCTCGGATCATTTTTCAAATCCCTTCTTGGACGCTCCAAGAAACGACGCTCTACTTCGTCGGCCCTATCGCGAAACTCACGAGCTTCCTCTCCGTAGAGTGTAGGAATTGCTTTTACTGCTAATGCCATAGTCTATTATCTTTTTAAATACACCTTTATTACGATTTCATTATATATATTTCGTGTGCAAAGTTAAGTATTTATTTGGAATAAGAAAAGAAAACTGCAAGAAAACACAATGTTCATAATAAAATTAACTACCTTTGCATGCAATTATAAATCAGAAAAAGCAAACTTCACATTCATAATATGCCAAAGATTACTTCCTTCCAGCAGCGTGTATATGACGCTGTGAGCCAGATACCTCGCGGTAGTGTTGCCACTTACGGCGAGATTGCAGAGCAGATAGGATGCCGATGTGCACAGGCCGTTGGTCAGGCACTTCGCAAGAATCCGTTTGCGCCGGTTGTTCCATGCCATAGGGTTGTGGCAAGCGATGGATCAATAGGTGGGTTCTATGGCAAAAAGGAAGGAGCTGAGATACTCAGAAAACGGATGATGCTGGAAGAAGAAGGAGTAAGGTTTGACGAAAAGGGCAAAGTTATAAGAAATGTATAACACTCTCACTCGGAAAAAAAACAAATAAATTTGCTTTTTCACTCGCTTATTCGCAACTTTGACCTTGTCTAAGTTACTTACGTTCGAGAATACAAAATAAAATCTGGTTTTTATTTTGTATTCTTCTCACTTAATCGTAACTTTGCAGCCGCAAAATAAAAAAAAACATGATTATGAAGAATCTAAAACTATTAATGATGGCAGTTCTCACTGTCTGCCTTGCAAGTTGTCTTGGTGACGACAACAATGACAACCCTGCTGCAAACGTAACATTCGAAACAGTGAACTTCGAGAAGGCTTCGCTCCCTAAGGACGGAGACTATCCTGGTGTAATGATTGGCAAGACATACGAGTCGGAGAATGGCTACGTATTCCAGAACTACTACACTCCTGCCACTGAAACTGCTGAAGCCTACAACTCTGGTTTCACAGTATCAAACAACAAGGACTCTAAGACTCCTGGATACGAAAACCAGTACTCTGTGTATTCTGCATCTAATAATGCAAACAACCAGTTCCTCATCTACAACCCTCCTTATGGAGCTACTTGTTACATCCAACGCAAGGACGGTCAGGCATTCTATCCTTACTCTGTGTTCGTAGCTCCTACTACTTACACAATGCAGTCTATCTTCAACGGTGACTCTTTTGCAAAGAAATTTGAGGAGAAGGACACATTCGCTGTCAAGATCCAAGGTTGTGATGCAAACGGTGAGCTTATCAAGGGTAGCGTTATTAGCTTCAACCTCGTGAAGAGCCTCGGACTTTTCCAGTATGACCCATACCAGGGTTACGGCTATATGAAGTTTATCAATGTACAAAGCGCAAATAATCTATGGACAGAGATTCCTCTCTACTACCTCGGTAAGGTCAGCAAGATCCTCATCTCATTCGACTCTTCTGACAAGGGGGAACACGGAATCAACACTCCTCAATACATTGCTCTTGACGACTTCACGACTGTCACGCAAGAAAGGATTCCGGACTACGAGCAATACTTAATGCAGGAAAAGTAATAAGGACGGGGTCTTATAACTTGTACTCCCCCCAAAACAAAAGCGACCGCTCTTCCAACATTGGAAAAGCGGTCGTTTTTTGTTCTACGAGAATTATATAACATCAAATCACTCCAAAAAGATTGAGGAAGATAATTGTGATGCCTATTGGACAAATGTAGCGAATGGCGAAGAAGATTACTTCAAAAAGCTTTGTTGTCACTGTGCCCTTATTGGTAAGTTCATCATAAACGGTTGTCTTTGGTACGTACCAGCCGACAAGAAGGCAAGTGAGAAGAGCGCAGACTGGCATTATAACCTGACCAGTGATGAAGTCAAAGAAGTCGAGGAATCCTTTGTCCATGATGTGAACGTCTTTCAATAAACCGAAAGAGAGGGAAGACAAGACTGCCACACCGAAGCAAAGTACGGTAACAATTGTTGCTGCCCAACCGCGAGTGAGCTTAAGTTCCTCTGTGAAGAATGCCGTGCCTATCTCATGCATAGAAATCGTTGACGTAAGGGCTGCCAAGACAAGCAGGCCATAGAACAGCACGGAAATGACATAACTTGCACCTGGTACGAACGAAAACGCCGACTGGAACACATTAGGAAGAGTGATGAAAATAAGCGATGGTCCAGCATCTGGTTCTACACCTACGGAGAACGCTGCTGGGAAAATCATCAAGCCGGCAAGGATTGCTATGAGAGTATCCACGAGAGCTATCTGCACAGCAGAACGGGTCATGTTGACATTCTCATCAAAATACGATGCGTATGTAGCAAGACAAGCCACACCAAGGCTCAACGTAAAGAACGCTTGTCCCAAGGCCGCGAGAATGGTTGATGGTGTAATCTTCGAAAAGTCAGGCTTGAAGAGGAATTCAATACCCTTATAGGCGTCAGGAACGCAGAGTGAGGCAACAACGATTATGATGAGCACAATAAAGAGCAATGGCATCAGTGTCTTCGCGCAGCGTTCTATTCCCTTATTGACTCCACCCCAAACAACGAGATGCGTAAGCAGCATAAACAAAGCTGTCCATATCAATGGTTCATAGACACTTGAAGAGAATGTCTCGAAGTAGTTCACTATTTGTTCTGGAGAGCCGTTCAACTGGGATGTCAAGGAAGCATACAGATAATGCACACACCAGCCTGCAATAACGCTGTAAAAGCCAAAAACGAGCATTCCTCCCAATACTCCTACATATCCAATACCAGCAAATGGTGTCTTGCCTCCAAGCATCCTATATGCTCTCGGCGCATTTGTATGCGCTTTGCGACCAATCACAAACTCAGAGAGTACGCCAGGTATGCCAAGCAAGAACACGAACGCTATGTAGATGAGAATGAAGGCTGCTCCTCCATTCTGACCAGTCATCGTCGGGAAACGCCAAATATTACCCAAGCCTACTGCTGAACCTGCTGTTGCCAGTACAATACCAAGCTTTGAGCCAAAATTACTTCTTTTCATAGTAAGTCTATAAGTACAAAAAAGGTTCTGCACTCTCATGAAAATGCAGAACCTAATTTATTTATCTTTCGCACATGTTGCGAACTTTAGTAAGCAGATGCTCCACGCTGAGAACGAACGTGACCTGAATTGAGGAGACCTTCGTAGTGACGTGTAGTGAGGTGTGTCTCAATCTGCTGAAGAGTATCAATAACAACACCTACAAGGATGAGCAATGAAGTTCCACCGAAGAACTGTGCAAACTGATCCTGTACATTCAAGAGGCGTGCAAATACAGGCATGATTGCAATGAATGCAATGAAGAGAGAGCCTGGCAATGTCAAACGAGACATTACGCCTTCAATGAAGTCTGCTGTATCCTTACCAGGCTTGACACCTGGGATAAAGCCGTTGTTACGCTTCATATCCTCTGACATCTGAGTTGGATTGAGAGTGATGGCTGTATAGAAATAAGTAAACGCGATGATGAGCACAGCGAAGATTATATTATAAAGCCAACTTGTATGATCCATAAGATTACGCATCAACCAACTGCCTTGATTATCACCAAAAGACATGAACATCATAGGGATGAACATCAATGCCTGAGCAAAGATGATAGGCATCACGTTAGCAGCGAAAAGCTTCAATGGGATATACTGACGAGCACCACCCATCATAGTCTGACGACCATTACGCTCGATACGCTTTGCATACTGTACTGGTACGCGACGTACAGCCTGAGTAAGCATGATTGCAGCGCATACTACTGCGTAAAGCACTACGACTTCAATGATAAACATTACGAGACCACCACCAGTAATCGCTGTGAAGCGAGAAGTGATTTCCTGAGCAAACGCAGGAATGAAGCGAGCCACGATACCTATCATGATAATCATAGATACACCATTGCCGATACCCTTGTCAGTAATACGTTCACCAAGCCAAAGGATGAACATAGAACCTGCTGCCAAGATGATTGTAGCAGGAATCATGAACATTGTCCAGTCAATTCCAGATGCGAGAGCACCTGCAGACTGCATCTTAAGGTTCATGAGATATGAAGGAGCCTGGAAGGGAAGGATGAAGACTGTGAGCACACGTGTGTACCACATGATCTTCTTTCTTCCACTCTCACCTTCACGCTGCATCTTCTGGAAGTAAGGAACAGCAACGGCAAGGAGCTGCATAACGATAGACGCTGAGATGTATGGCATGATACCCAATGCGAAGATAGACGCATTTGAGAACGCACCACCAGAGAACATATCCAAGAGTGACATCAAACCACCAGCTGTCTGCTTTTGCATTGCCTCCAGCTCACCAGGGTTGATACCAGGAAGTACCACAAAGGATCCAAAACGATAAATCGTGATGAATGCAATTGTGACGAGGATGCGTGTACGCAAATCCTCTATCTTCCAACAGTTCTTCAGTGTCTCGATTAATTTTTTCATTTTTAAATAATATTAAGGGAGTCAAGGACCTCAAGAACCTTTGGATTCTTAAGGCTCTCAGCTCCTTAATGTGGGAGATTTACTTTACAGTCACAGTACCGCCGACAGCCTTGATAGCCTCTTCTGCGCTCTTTGAGAAAGCATTGGCAGTTACGTCAAGCTTTGCCTTGAGCTCACCGTTGCCAAGAATCTTTACGAGAACAGAACCCTTAGCTACGCCAGCAGCCTTGAGGTCTTCGAGAGTAATAGCTGTGAGGTTCTTTGCCTCTGCGATAGCCTGAAGTGTAGAGAGGTTAACTGCGAGGTATTCCTTGTGGTTGATGTTCTTGAAACCGAACTTAGGAACACGGCGCTGGAGTGGCATCTGACCACCTTCGAAACCGATCTTACGCTTGTAACCTGAGCGTGCCTTAGCACCCTTGTGACCACGTGTAGAAGTACCACCGAGACCTGAACCAGGACCACGACCGATACGACGACGTGAGTGTGTAGAACCTTCTGCAGGTGTTAATGTATGAAGTTTCATTGTGATTTAGTGTTTTTAAAAATTACTTAACTACTTCTACGAGGTGGTGAACCTTGAGAATCATACCACGGATAACCGGAGTATCTTCCTTCTCAACTACCTGTGAAATCTTGCGAAGACCAAGAGCCTGAAGTGTAGCCTTCTGGTCTTTTGGAGCACCAATCTTGCTCTTAATTTGCTTAATCTTAATTGTAGCCATTTTAAAAAATCTCCTTATTAGCCGTTAAATACTTTACTCATTGATACGCCACGAGCCTCTGCGATTTCGCGAGCATCACGAAGCTCAGAGAGAGCCTTGATAGTTGCCTTTACGAGGTTGTGTGGGTTAGAAGAGCCCTTAGACTTAGAGAGCACGTCAGTTACACCAACGCTCTCGAGTACAGCACGCATAGCACCACCGGCTACGAGTCCAGTACCGGCAGCAGCTGGCTTCATGAATACCTGAGCACCACCGAAGCGAGCCTCTACGTCGTGAGGGATAGTACCCTTAAGTACAGGTACCTTAACAAGATTCTTCTTAGCTGATTCTACGCCTTTGGCAATAGCTGCTGTTACTTCACCAGCCTTACCAAGACCCCAACCGATGATACCATTACCATCACCTACCACTACGATAGCAGCGAAAGTGAATGTACGACCACCCTTTGTTACCTTAGTAACACGGTTGATAGCAACGAGTCTGTCCTTGAGTTCTACGTCGCTCTTTACAATAACTTTATTTGTTGCCATAGTCGATTTTAGAATTTAAGACCGCCCTTACGTGCTCCATCAGCGAGTTCCTTTACGCGTCCGTGATAGAGGTAGCCGTTACGGTCGAATACTACTTGTGAAATACCAGCTGCGATAGCCTTCTCTGCAATCATCTCACCAACCTTTGCTGCTTGCTCCTTCTTTGGCATAGCCTCAAGAGCGATAGATGCTGCAGCTGCGAGAGTCTTACCCTCTACGTCGTTGATAACCTGTGCATAGATCTGCTTATTGCTGCGGAAAACGCTCAAACGTGGGCGCTCTGCTGTACCGAATACATTCTTACGAACGCGGTACTTTATCTTGATTCGTCTTTCAATTTTCTTTGTTGTCATAATCTTTTGTCTTAATAATAATTAATGTGTAAGATTAGAATTACTTAGCCGAAGCACTCTTACCAGACTTACGACGAATAACTTCGCCCTTGAAGAGGATACCCTTACCCTTGTAAGGTTCTGGCTTACGGAATGAACGAATCTTAGCGCATACGAGACCGAGCAACTGCTTGTCGCAAGACTCAAGCATAACGATAGGGTTCTGGTTACGCTCTGACTTAGTCTCTACCTTGATCTCCTTTGGAAGTTCAATGAAGATTGGGTGAGTGTAGCCGAGAGTAAACTCGATGAGGTTGCCTGTGTTCTGTACACGGTAACCAACACCTACGAGCTCGAGAGTCTTCTGGTAACCAGCAGAAACACCAACTACCATATTGTTAACGAGTGAACGATAGAGACCGTGGAAAGCCTGCTTCTGCTTCTCGTTTACAGGAGAGTTCTCATCGATTTCAAGTACAACCTGAGCGTCCTCAATCTTAACCTTGATAGAAGCGTCAACCTTCTGTGAAAGCTCGCCCTTAGGACCCTTTACTGTAACAACACCGTCAGCAGCCTGTGCAACTGTCACACCTGCTGGAATACTAATTGGCAATTTACCTATTCTTGACATGATGTAACCCTCCAATTAATAAACGTAGCAAAGAACTTCACCACCGATCTTAAGGTCAGCAGCCTCTTTGTTTGTCATTACACCTTTGGATGTAGATAAGATAGCAATACCTAATCCGTTAATAACACGTGGCATGTCCTTGTAACCAGTGTACTTACGAAGACCTGGAGTTGACACGCGCTTCAAACACTTGATAGCGTTTGACTTTGTAGCAGGATTCCACTTAAGAGCAATCTTGATAGAGCCCTGTGGACCATCCTCAACGAACTTGTAGTTCAGGATGTAACCCTTCTCGAAGAGGATCTTTGTGATTTCCTTCTTCAAGTTTGATGCAGGCACCTCAACAACGCGGTGATTTGCCTGGATCGCATTTCTCAAACGAGTGAGAAAATCTGCTATTGGATCTGTCATGTTAGAAAAAATTTAATTGATCGGGACTATCCCGACAATGTTAAATAATACACACGTGCGACACATTAGACCTACAATGGAAAGCCTAAAGTGCGCATTCGGGGTGCAAAGTTAATGCATTTTTGCTTGAAAAGTACTGACGATTAGATATTTTCTCTCCACAACTTAATTTATCTCAAACACTTTGGAGTCGCTAACAAATAATAACAGACTTTTTTGATTTTTTAACTTAATAATTTGCCGAATATTGAAAATAGTTTTAACTTTGCACCTTGAAAACAGACACTTTATACCTTTCACACATCCAAAACCAAACATTCAACTTTTACTTTCAACCCCTAAATCACATTGAAAAATGAAAAAGATTCTGCTACTTTTAGCATTGCTTGCATCAGTATGTACTGCAAATGCACAGAAGTTTGCACTCGTAGATATGGAGTACATCCTTAAACATATAGACGCCTACGAGCGTGCCAACGAACAGCTCAATCAGGTGACTAAGAAATGGCAGGCTGAAGTGGAAGCCCTCAACACGGAAGCCCAAACCATGTACAAGAACTACCAGAACGAGGTTGTCTTTCTCTCTCAAGAGCAAAAGAAAGCAAAGCAAGAAGCCATCATGGCAAAGGAGAAGCAGGCAGCAGATCTCAAAAAGAAATACTTCGCTCCAGAAGGTGAGCTTTACAAGAAGCGTACTGCTCTGATGGCTCCTATACAAGAAGAGATATACACAGCCGTAAAGGAGATTTCAGAACTCAAAGGCTACTCTCTGATTCTCGACCGCGCCTCTAACAGTGGAATCATCTTCGCCTCTCCAAAAGTAGACATTAGCAATGAGGTTCTGCAGAAACTTGGATACTCAGTGCAATAAACAGAACATTCATACGTTTCTTATTATAAGAGCATTCTCTAAGTATAAATGAACAATAACTAAAACAAGATACATAAAATGAAAAAACTTTTAATGATTGCGCTTCTCATAGCGCCAATGACAGTATTCGCACAGAAGTTCGGACACGTTAACACTCAGGCAGTTATTCAAAGCCTCCCTGACTTCATCAAGGCAAATGGTGAAATCGAGTCTCAGGCAAAGATTTACGAAAACGAGCTCCAGACTATGCAGGAGGAAATTCAGAAGCAAGTTGCAGCTTACGATCAGGCTGCCGCAACAATGAGCGCAACACAGAAGGAAGCTAAGGAGAAGGAACTCATGGAACTCCAGCAGAAGCTTCAGCAGACTTACCAAGACAACCAGCAGACTCTCCAGAAGATGCAACAAGACAAGCTCCAACCTATTCTCACTAAGGTGCAGAATGCCATCTTGAACGTAGGCAAGGCTGGCGGCTACGTGTATATCATGGACACATCTGCAGGAATCCCTTACATCAGCGAAACTCTCAGCAAGGATGTAACTGCAGAAGTAAAGGCTGAAATCAACAAGCTTAAGTAATTCCTTCTTTAAAGAAACCGTATTTCTCGAAGAAACAAGAATAATGAAGAATCTCATTCTTTCTATAATAATGGTTCTGCCATTGAGTGCCTATGCACAGGAATCAATCCCTGTTACTACAGAGAGAGATTCTGCCATACAGCAAGCAAAAGCAGAACCGTCCATTTCAATAGCTGTATTCTCTTTCGAAAAGTGCTGGCAATCTATGCCTGGAGTGGCAAAGATCAACGAAGAAATGAAAGTTCTTCACAGCCAGTATGCTGCAGAAATGAAGCGTGCAGAGACCGACTTCAACGAGAAATACGAGGATTTCCTTGAACAGCAATCAAAGTTAGCTCCATCTATTCGCAACAAACGACAGGCGGAACTACAAAGGATTCTGGAAGAGAACCTTTCTTTCAAAGCAAAAGCACAAGAAACTCTCGCTAACACGGAGGCAGCAAAGTTCGCCCCTTTAAAAGAAAAAGTGCAGCAAGCTATAGAGAAAGTGGCAAAAGAAGGCGGCTACAATATGGTGTTGAATAGCGACAACAATTCCATTCCGTTCATTGATAACGTGAGAATTGTTGACATCACAAATGCTATTATCGCCAAGTTGAAATAAACGACAAAACATTCCTCTCTTTCATTAATTAATGGGGCCTATAGGACTTTTTGATTCTGGCTACGGCGGTTTGACAATTCTGCACCAAGTGCGCCATCTGATGCCAAGATACGATTACATCTATCTTGGAGACAATGCTCGTGCGCCATACGGTCCTCGCTCATTTGATATTGTCTATGAGTTCACACGCGAAGCTGTGATGAAGCTTTTTGACATGGGATGTCACCTTGTTATACTTGCTTGCAACACAGCTTCTGCCAAGGCTCTACGCACAATACAGCAGGAAGACTTGCCAAAACTGGGTGATCCGACTCGCCGCGTACTCGGCATCATTCGTCCAACAGCAGAAGCCATCGGTAACCTCACCCACTCCAACCATGTGGGCATCTGCGCTACACAGGGAACGATTAACTCCCAAAGCTATGAGCTGGAAATCAAAAAGCTATGGCCAGAAATAAAGGTTACCGGAGAACCTTGCCCTATGTGGGTGCCACTTGTAGAGAACAACGAATATGATAGCCCAGGTGCAGACTATTTCGTGAACAAGCGCATAGGTAACATCATGGCTGCCGACCCAGAGATAGATTCCATAATCCTTGCCTGCACCCACTATCCTCTCCTACTGAACAAAATCTTGAAATACGTTCCACGAGGTGTCAAGGTGATTCCGCAAGGCGAGTTCGTTGCCAACAGCTTACAAGAGTATCTCCAACGCCATCCAGAGTTGGATAAGCTCTGTTCAAAGAACGGCATAACGCACTATATGACGACAGAAAGTCCAGATAAATTCAAAGACTCTGCCCAGCTATTCCTTCATGAAGAAATTGAGGTCGAAAAAATCACATTATAACCTTACTCCCTTCCGGGCAAGTGCCATATAGTGAGGCATAAATAAAAATGGTCCTATAGTTCAATGGATAGAATAAATCTCTCCTAAAGATTAGATTCGGGTTCGATTCCCGATGGGACTACTATAATAAAATGGGGTTAAACTTACATTCTAAAGTTTAACCCCATTTTTATTTATCTTATTATCATTAGTACAAATTCTATACTTCATAGAACACCTTATACCATTCTGCAAACTTTCGCAAACCCTCTCGAAGCGAAGTGGAAGGTTTGAAACCGAAATCCTGTTCAAGAGGAGTCGTATCGGCAAAGGTCACTGGCACATCTCCAGGCTGCATTGGCACAAGTTCCTTATGCGATTCAAAGTCATAATCCACAGGAAGAACGCCTGCACGGATAAGTTCCTCCTGAAGAATTTGGACGAAATCCAGAAGGTTCTCTGGCTGGTTATTACCTATATTATAGACCTTGTATGGAGGAATTGGCAATCCGTCCTCACCTTTTTGGCGCTCTGGAGCCTTGTTCATTATGCGCCACACACCTTCTACTATATCGTCAACATAGGTAAAGTCACGCTTGCAATTGCCGTAGTTGAAGATCTTGATGGTTTCACCCTTGATAAGTTTATTGGTAAAGCCAAAATATGCCATGTCTGGACGACCGGCGGGACCATAGACAGTAAAGAACCGTAGACCTGTAGAAGGAATATTATAAAGCTTTGAGTAAGCATGCGCCATCAGCTCATTGCTCTTCTTTGTAGCTGCATAAAGCGATACAGGATTGTCAACCTTGTCGTCTGTAGAATATGGAACCTTCTTATTGCTTCCATAGACTGATGAAGAAGATGCGTAAACAAGGTGCTTTACCCCTTCTGCCCCATTGTCGTAACTGTGACGACAAGCTTCAAGAATATTATAGAAACCGATGAGGTTTGCTTCAATATAGGCATTTGGATTGGTTATTGAATAACGGACACCAGCTTGTGCAGCAAGATTAACAACCACCTCTGGCTGATACTTAGCAAAGACATCGTCTATCAAAGCCTTGTCAGCAATGTTGCCTTTCACAAAGACGAAACGCTCACCGTAGTTTGCAAGCTGCTCCAAACGCCAGTGCTTGATATTCACATCATAGTAGTCATTGACATTGTCAAGACCTATTACTACAGCTTCCTTATCTTCTGTTAGTATTCTGTGGCAGAGGTTACTTCCTATAAAACCCGCTGCTCCTGTTACGATAATATTCTTCATTTCTTATTCTTTTATAAAACGAGCGCCATCAGCCGACTCGCAAATGTAAGCTTTAAATGTCTTTTTATATTGAGGGAACTCCGCAAGATATTTCTCGGTCACACTCTTGACAATATCCTTTTCTTTTGCAGGATCGATGATTGCTATACATGCACCCTTGAAACCGGCACCAGAGAAACGACCACCGTAGATGCCATCAGTCTCTCGCATTGCATTATAGATGGCTATCAGTTCTGGCGACCCACATTCGTAATTGTGAATGGACGATTCGCAACTCTCGAAGCTTAATCTGCCAAACCATTCTATGTCTCCTGTTTCCCATGCAGTAACTGCTTCTCGTACACGTTTGTATTCTGAATAGAAATGTTCGCATCTACGGGCAAAACGCGCAGGCATTCGATCCTTATATAGCAAAAACTTCTTCTTTGGAACATCACGCAGGAAAGTCTTGTCAAATGTTTTCAGCGGAGCATCATCGTAAGCAAGCACATTCCAAGCAGCCGTCTTGCATTCCCCTACTCGAAGATTGTAATCAGAATTAACCAAGGAACGTGTCAATCCACTAAAGAAAATAGCAAGTTTGAACTCAGGCATCTCAGGATTACGAGCTATCAGACGATAATCATTGCTATCACAATCCAGCATCAAGAGTTCGTTCTTCTTGCCAAGAGCAATGCAAGCCTGATCAAGCAAACCATTATTCAGTCCTATATATTCACGTTCGGCAATGGAGGCAAGCATACAGACCTTAAAAGGAGTGAGTTCTATGTGATTAGCTTTAGCAAATGCCATAACGTACGCAATAAGCACAGCTGCACTTGAGGAAAGACCACCGACTGGCAAAGATCCTTTCAAAACTCCCTTTATACCTTTAGACAATTTGAATTCCTTGCGCAAAGCATATTTGGCTCCACGTGCATAGTCACCCCAATTATGCTGCTTTACCAATGTTCCTGACTTCAGATTGAAAGAAACATGACCGTCAAAAGAAAGACTATCAAGTTCAACACTACCATCATCAGTTACATCAAACCAAAGGTCAACACCATAGTTCAAAGCAAAACCAGTAACCAATCCATGCTGATGGTCAACATGAGCACCTACAGGACATATCCTATAAGGCGAAAATATGTGATATTGCTTATTCTCCATATATTCTCTTTGCTTCCTCGTATGTATCCAATGATCCTATGTCAAATCTACCAGCAGGCATTTCCCATGCATGCATTTCAGTTACTCCGCAAAGATAATGAGCAAGATTTCCTGGAGCATCAAACCCGCAACCATGATTCATGCAGTCCATAATGAGTGGCATGTCAGTCTTCTTATAGATGTAGAAAGGAGGAACAGCCCAGTGGCTCTTTGGTTCCAGAGGTTTCTCTTCCATATTAAGCACCTTATTGCTCTCATCAAGAACAACAACTCCTGTTCGCTGCAATTTCTCGATGGAAGGCTGATTATGGCACATGATGCAGGAAGTATTCTTTGCCTTAAAGAAATCCACGAATCCTCGGAAAGAGAAATCAAGGATATTATCAGCAGCAAGAACCATGATATCATCATCAATATCACATTGCTCTATAGCCAGAAGCAAATCTTTTACAGCACCAAGTCTTGTTTCGTTAGTCGAAGTACCATCATCAATGATACGGACTGGCTTTGTCAAACCATTGCACTCAGTCCTTGCCCAATCTTCAAAGATTGAAGCAAACTTATGATTAGATACAATAATATGCTCGGCTATCTCAGGAAAAGAATCAACGTCATTCAAGATTCTTCCCAAGATAGTACTGCCTCCAATTTTAAGTAGTGGCTTTGGAAAATTCTCAGTCAAAGGGTATAAACGAGTAGCATACCCAGCTGCAATTATAATATTTTTCATCGTAACCTTTAAAGTAAAAAGGATTAATTAGTGCTTAATAACCGCTGCAAAGTTACAAAATATAAATGATATAAAAAAGAAAACCCTGACATTCTTTTCAGAATATCAGGGTTTTCTTCATTTAAGAAGGGCAGCGACCTACTCTCCCACATTGCATTGCAGTACCATCGGCGCGCACGGGCTTAACTACTCTGTTCGGAATGGGAAGAGGTGATCCCCGTCGCTATAACCACCCAAAATATGGTTATCGGACAAAAGCTACACAGTCATTGTCTGATTCGTCTTCTTCGTCTTGTAATATACAATTTTCAGACTGAAAGTATCAGCTACTTTCTTTCCCGGAAAGTTTCGGGCAATTAGTACTGCTCGGCTTTGATGTCGCCACCTTTACACCTGCAGCCTATCAACGTCATCGTCTTTGACGACCCTCAAAGGAGCTCTAATCTTGCGGCTGGCTTCGCACTTAGATGCTTTCAG
>JAZRXS010000119.1:0-11009 GCA_045600325.1 Prevotella sp. | reverse complement strand
CCTAAATTATTAAGGAGCGGACTCTGCTCAGCGACCTTGCGCTTGCAATCTGTTAAATAAGTTGTAATTTTCATTTTTATCTTGCGCTTAAAATTTTCGCCGCAAAGATAAAAACTATTCCCGAGAATGTTCCCCTATATCCTAAACTTATCGCTCTCTCGTTAAGATAGTTTAAGATTCCATTTTTGCCGATTCTTGCCTTATTTTCAGTTGTTTACACAAACAAATTTCTAAATCTCTAACAACTGATTTTAGCGTAATTTTGAGTACCCAGAGCCCACGATAGATATGTATATAATTATCCCTTACAGACTATCGGATAGGATACAATATCCACATTGATGTGGAGAGGTATCCTATATAGATAGGCATAAGGGATGTGCATATAGACACATCCCGAGGACATTCTTTGTTGCAATGTTCTGACAATCTTTGGAAAGTTGCGAAGTTTCTCAGCGTCAAGAACAAGGCGCCAATTGAACGCCTTATTATTATGTCGTGATTTCAAAGTCTTTGTTAGCTATATCACAAGCATCTTCCACGAATGTGGTTCTGATAGCGATTCTGCATAACATTTGAAATCGTTGGCAAAAGTAAGAATGTTTTTTGAAATAGCCAAATAAAAACAAGGAAAAGTGTAGTTTTAAGTGCATTTTCATGAAACTCCAGACTCGTCAAAGATGCTTCTTGAAGAATTCCAGCACTCGTTGCTGTGAGCGCAAGCCGCAACTGTGGGGCATATCCCAAAGCTCGGTTTCTATCTTGCTGCCAGCTCCCTGACTATCCCATACAGAGTGCATGATATTGAAAGCCTTATTGACGCCTGCCACGGGGAATAGCTTGTCCTGAGAACCGTTGATGAAGAGCATTGGTTTCGGACAGGCTATGCTGGCTATGTGAGGATAATCCAACCATCGACGCATGCCAGGGAAGCAATTGGCAAAGCCGCCGTTCTCAGTACGCTTGTATTTGAATCCCATCTGTTCGTCGGTAGTCACCATCCAGCAGACCGCAGCGCCCACCTTGATACGGTCGCTAAGTGCAGACAGCATCCATGTGCGATAGGCTCCCATAGACCAGCCTGTGCATCCAATGCGATTAGAGTCCACCTCTGGCATGGAGGCGAGATACTCCGTGCCGGCAATGTCGTCGTAGGTCATATAAGCAGAGAGATCAATGCCGTACATCATCATATTGCCGGCAATCATGTCGTATTTGTCACGTTTAGGTCCCTCTTTCTGTCCACGTTCGCCCCACATCGGCGCGTCGGCAGAGAATACTACGTAGCCGTTCTGTGCCAGATAGTCGCCGAAGAACTGTCCTTCGTAGCCTTCCAGCCATTCCTCCGCATCCTTGATGACCGTAGAATCCTCGCATGCCAGCGGTCGGATCGTCTTCTCCTTGCCAATGAAGAGATGTCCTCCGTGGTCGTGCAGACAGTTTACTGCTGGAAACGGACCCTTTCCGTCGGGGATAAGCACGTATGCTGGTACGGTGTAGTAGCGCGACAGACGAATCTCTATCTTGCGTGCCTTGTAGCCGTTGCGCTGTTCTTCGAAGATTACTTTTGTCTCATATCCGTTGGCAGGAGCCGGTGGTGGCGTGAGCATACAGTCGAACACCTTCTGACGGGCGGTCTGCTTCCATACATTGAAGTCCTTTATCTCGCTGTTTCCCCACGCAAGAGGAAAGGTCATGTCGGCAATCAGCGAGTCAGCGTATGCAGGCAGGTTGCGCACAAACTCATACTTCTCCCTCTGCTGGGCATAGGAAAAGTGAAAAGAGAAGAGTGAAAAGAGAAGAGTGAAGAGTGAGATCTTTTTCATTTTTATTTTTTATAATCAAGAATTAGTGAATTTAAAGTGGGCATGCTCACCCCCTTATCAGCTGGAGAATCTCGTCTGTGCTGAGCTTGTGAGCCATGTCGCTGCCTTCGAGCAGTGCATCAGCGAGGGATTTCTTTGTCTGGTGCAAGGCAATTATCTTCTCCTCGATGGTGTCGGCGGCTATCAGTCGATAGACGGTGGCAGGCTTGTCCTGTCCGATGCGGTAGGCACGGTCGGATGCCTGGTCTTCGATGGACGGATTCCACCATGGGTCGAGGTGAATGACATAGTCGGCAGAGGTGAGGTTCAACCCTGTGCCGCCAGCCTTCAGTGATATGAGGAAGAGCGGCTGCTCGCCCTTCTGGAAATCATCTACGCGGCGAATGCGTTCCGTAGGCGATACGGCTCCGTCCAGATACTGATAGTCTATGCCCTGACGCTTCAGCTGCTTCTCTATCAGATGAAGGTGAGACGTGAACTGACTGAAGACGAGAGCACGGTGGTGGTTTTGTATCAGTTCATCAATAAGCTTCATGAACGCCTCGCACTTTGACGAAGGAATCTTCTTCGCCTCCTTTGCTGGCAGTACGAGTGCTGCATTGCAAGCCACCTGACGGAGCTTTGTTATCTCTGCCAAAGCCTTGATGGCTGATGTGCGACCGCCGTCTTCAAGGGTGAGTATGGCTTCCTCACGGAGGTGGTTGTAGAGTGCGCGCTCGTCGTCAGAGAGTTCCACTTTGAGCGTGATTTCGGTCTTCTCCGGCAATTCGTTGAGCACCTCGTTCTTTGTTCTACGGAGTATGAACGGCGAGAGCATTCGCTTCAGCAGACGCTGAGGTTCTTTCTCCTGATCGCGTTCTATAGGGTTGATGAACTCCTGAGTAAATTGCTTGTAGTCGGTCAGCAGACCTGGGGTTGCAAACTGGAAGAGATTCCATATTTCGCTCAGATGGTTCTGCAGCGGAGTGCCTGTGAGCAGCAGTCGGAAGTCGCCTTCCAGCTGCATGGCAACCTTTGAAGTCTTTGTGTCCTTGTTCTTTATCGTATGCGCCTCGTCCAGGACTATCACGTTCCATTTCTTCGCCGTGAGCAGTTCTTCCTCCGTAGGCAGAAGTCCGTATGTGGCAAGCACGATGTCGTTCTTTCCAGCATCATCGATGGCTTTCTTGCGGTCTTGCGCCTGACGCAGAATGACTGGGTTTAGCGTAGGCGCAAACTTATGCAGTTCGTTCTGCCAGTTTATGAGTACGGACGTAGGCATGATGACCAGCGATGCCCCCTGCGAGGCACGCGAAAGCAGCAAGGCAATGGTTTGTACGGTCTTACCAAGACCCATATCGTCGGCGAGACAAGCTCCTGCTCCCCAATGAGCCAGACGGCACATCCAGCGATAGCCGTCCATCTGATAGTCGCGAAGTTCTGCTTGAAGCATCTTTGGCACACGAATCTTCAGACGGTCGGCTTCTTCCATGCGCGTCTGTAGCGACTGATAGCTCTCGTCGCCAGTGAGCGAAATGCCGGAAAGCTGCAGGTCGTGAAGGAAGGAGCTGTTGAACTCAGACACCTTCAGCTGCTTCTTCTCTGTCTGCATTACGCGGTCGAGAGCCACAAGCTGCTTTTGAAGATCGCGACTGATGGCTATGTATTCTGTATCATCAAGTTGTATGAAGCGTCCCTTTGACTCACGGACGCGCTTCAACAATTCGCTTATCTTCAGGCTTGTCTTATCGTCTATATTGACCTCGCCGTTTACCTCAAACCAATGTCCCACACCATTTACGCTCAGTCGCAACTGGTCGGCACCAATCATCGGACGCTTCACTGCAAATCTCACTCCTTCCGGCCATTCTATGCGGCACGTTTCCGGGTGTTGGCGCAGGAGGTCGAGCACGGCAAGACACTCTTCGATAGGCATTTGCCAGTATCCGTCCGATGCGTATTCGTCGAACGGCTGCATCCATGACTGCAGCTCTTTCTGGTTCTTGCGTTCAGCCTTCAGGTCGCGAGCCACCTGTATGTTCTCGCCCTTGACGCTTGCGGCTATGTATTCAAGTCCATGTCCAGGAGAGCAGTAAGGCGGAGTGTCAACGAGTGGCTTTACGAAACTGCGTACGGTGAACATATCGCCGTAAGGAACAACCTGCACGGTAAGCATGGAATTGCCCATCTGCATCTTCGCGTTCTGAGCCTTGCCAAGCAGTGGCGACATTACTGTCACCCTCTTGCCCAGTACAGCCAAGAGCTTCGTGAGTTGCTCCTTCGCCTCAAGTGGGAAGGTATCTACACGATCGAAAAGATGAAGCAGTTCCGTTTCCTGCGGAGAGAGCCTGATTACTTTCAGAAGTTGTGCGTTTTCTTTCACTACAGAGATGCGGCGGTAGGTGCCGTTGTCATTCTTTACGTTGTACGACACCTTGTAGCCAGCCTTTGCCTCCTTTACCTGAACCTGTAGTTTCTCCTCCTGGATTTCAATCTTTATGTTAGGGTTGTGGTGGTCATAAACGTATGGATGTCCCACCAAGGCAGCAACTACGTCACTACCTCCGAGATACAGTTCCACACCGCCATACCAACCGTATGAATAAGTCTTTACAAGTTTTGACACGATGACATCCTGAGGTGTCATTTCTGGAATGCCCTTCTCAAATGTCTTCAGCGCAATGTTCCTGCCACCAGACCAAGTCACGCCACCATCCTTTGACTTTTTGAGTCGAGGCTGTACGTCGTAATTGTTTGTATTGACCTCATACACCACTCGTGCCACTTCCTTTGACGTGTCTTTAGGCTTCTTTTTCTTGCCGTCGGCGCTTTCTTCGCCAAACTTCAGGAGCATCGTGTCGAGAAGCAGTTCCCATTGCTCCTTACGCTTCACCTTGTCGAGCAGAGGCTTCATCTGCGTCTCTTCCTGAAGCGTTTCGACATTCTTTTTATACACGTCGGAAACCTGCGCAAGTTCAAGGGCAAGCACACGGATATTCTGCTCCAAGGTTAAGATTGCATATTGTTCGGCAACATCCTTGTAGTTGTCTGAGTAGCCGCGAGTAGTTGCAATAAGAGAAAACAAGGCGGCATGAAGTAGTGAGCAATTGCTGTTATTGCCATAGGTCTTTACCCATGCCGTGAAATCGGTTTCGGGATGCGCTTTCATCTCAAGCATCAGTCGGGCGAGAGGTGTGGCACGTTCCTTTATGAGTTTCTTCTTTGAAAGAGAAGTAGCCATCTTCAGGCTTGCCGCAGAGTCGGCTTTTAGGAGCGCTGCGCAATAGATGAAGTTGGAATAAACGTCATCAAAGAGGAATAAGTCGCGCTTTTTCAAGCAAGCCTCCACCGTCTTTACGGCATCGTTAGCCTTGCCCTCATTCATGAACTTCAGAGCAGAAAGCAATGCAAAAGGCTTTGTGTGAGGGTGCATCTTGGCAAGGTGCTCGTCTATGTTTCCATATCTGAGGAAGTGCTGGTAGAACTGCAGATGGTCATATACTTCCTCATAGAAAGGCTGTTCATTTGGACGTTGGGCAGTAGTTGTCAGCTGAAGATAATAATCGAGTATATCCTCAGGAATCATGTTCAGCGATTGATAATCCAATGACTTATGTGCAATGATGTTGCATATCAGATTGGAAGGCATGCCTCTGAAGAAATCCATGAACTCTGGCTTGTCCATGACCACCACAAAGGGTGAGATGTCGGCACCCGTCACTTGCTCTGCCGTAAGCTTTTGGCTAAGCTCCTCCCAACGCTGTCGTGCCCAACGTTCCTCTTTCTCGTCAGAAATGGCTATTGGCTTGTCAACAATGTCTGGGAACAAATCGTTTTCCAGCAATGACTTCTCCTGAACGTCTGTATTTGCTTTGGACACTCGTGTCGGAATGTCGTCCATATCGGGAAACACACTGAGCGTCTCTGGGTGACATTGGCAATAGGCGTTCAGGGCTTCCGCTATGAGTAAGAAAGCTTCTTCCTCCTCGTTTTCAGTGTAGTGACGCCAAATGTTTTCGTATGATGTATCCCTTGCGTCAGCCAAGACTGTCTTAGCCTTTGTGAAAGGGCAGTGCGCTATTATGGCACATTGGTACAAGGCGTCCAGTTTGCATCCCTGTATGTATTCACCATGAGGCTTGAGAGGCTTGCCCGTCATCCATCCTTTTTCTATGTAATACTCCGTAGTCTCCAGAATATCCTTCTTGCGGAATCTGTTGAGGTTGCAGATATTCTCAGCGTCGACGTAGTTTATAGAGTTCGAGAAAGCGAAGTATCTTACCAAATGTATTCTGGCAGCCTTTATCTCTTCAGCCTTGTCGGCTAATCGTTTTATCGGCATGGGGTAATGGGGGATTTGGATTAAAATGTTTTATAGAACCCACCTATAGTGTGTTATATCACTACCTATTGAGTTCGCGATTCTATACTGAATCGCACGAGTTTGATGTTGCAAAAGTAATTATTTTGTTTAAAACAGCCAAATAAAAACAAGGAAATGTGTAGTTTTAAGTGCATTTTCTTTGGAAGAAATCAGATTGTAAGCAAAATACACATTTTTGCTTACAATCTGATTTTTCATTCCCTCTCATACGTGGCTTGAAAATCACGAACTTCTAATGCGGTTCAAATTCTGCGATTTCTCGCGGGTTTATATCTGCTTGATAATCAGGTGTTTTGGTTTTTGATGTCTCAAAAAACAGCTGATTTTGGCTGAAAAACCATGGCTTTTTACGGAATAACTCCCATGTTTTTTGAGAAAAAGCGTGGGAGTTTTTGCCAAAAAGTCCATGGAAAACAGAAATCCAGCCTGAAAAGAGCCGTCAAAGACTCAATTCAGGCTGGATTTTATGCTTATGCTTCCCTGGAACACCCCAAAAACTTGCGGAGTAGCCAACTTACAGATTGTAAGGAAAAGTGGGGGAATAGCTTACTTTTTGATTAATTATAGAACAGATGGCCACTCATAGAGCAGTTGTAACGGTCCTTGTTATAACGCCAGAGGTCTAATCTGTTGATTATGAGCACTGCCTTCTTGTCGGGGAGTGTGTAGGTGTAATACTTGTCGTTTTTCAGGTCAGCATGCTTTATTTCCACAACGCCGTAATCTGCGATGCTGAGCTTGAAGGATTTTTCGTTCAGCTCGAATATTTGGTCTGCAATATCCTTGCGTTTCTCATCAAGTTTCTGACCTATGGCTTGATCAATGCTAAAGTTCATCATTTGCTTGTAACCCTGTGGTACAGCAATGGCCCCTTCATACTGGTAGTCCATAGCCAGCGAATTCATGATTGCCTCCTTGTCTTCCTTTGTCTCAATGCCCATGAAGTCCTCGTAATCTGAATATAGGTGGGAAGGTCCTGATTCGGGAGAGCCTAATTTCTTCGCATAATAATCGTAGTCAAGTCTTGCACAGTCTTGGAAAGCGCGATACTGTTCGTGGGCAGCTGTTTCAGGTACCGAAAGGAAATACTTACGGAGGTCGTCATCGCCTATCGTCTTGCTCTTTTCTATCGGATAGGCGGCAAGAGCCTTGTCGAAACGTCCGAGAATGACATTGCGTGCAATGTTTGTATAGTTCAGCGGATGGCAGGAAGTGGCAATCAGTATGATGGCGAAGCTTATGCTTATCCAATGGATGCGTCGTGCCTTGCTGATCCACAGACCAATGGCTACGGCGTAGAACCAGACGTTCAGCGTAAGCACATAAAGACGGTTTGCCGTGATGCCATAGTCCATCAGTCGCCTGCCCAGACCGATGCTCATCAGAACCAGCAGCGGCAGTACGGCAGGCAGTATCCATCGCATGACCTTCTTCTCAAAACCCTTGTGCAGACTGTCGTTAAGGTAAGGATAGAGCAGGAAGGTCAATCCCACTATTCCCATCATCAGCGCGGAAACCATTCCTGCAAGTGTGCCGTGAGGCAGTTCCCAAGTGAACAGAATCTTTGCTCCATATACATAGAGCACAGCCATATAGAGCAGTACGAGAGGGAGGAAAAGATAGCGCGAGATGCCAAGCACAAAGCGATTCTTTGGCAACTGATTATTGTTCTTTCGTTCTCCTTCTGGAATGCGTATGAGGAAGAGCAGTACAGGGAGTGTGATAAGGCAAAGAACAGCCATCACTCCATAGACCTTGCTCTCTGAGGTGATGCCGAAAAGTTCGCACGACCCTGCGTAGAGGAAGGTCAGTCCGAGCAACATAATGCCTCCCACGACATAGCCTATTGCTCCGCTGAGCATCAGGTTGAAGACGAAATTCCACGACTTCCTGTCGTCCTTCTCCTTATGGAACGGCAGGAAACAAGTAGCAACGACGAGAGCCAGAATGGCAGCCGACTGTGCTATTGCCATCGCATCGGAAATCTTGTCCATGACATGCAGCGCTATACTGTCGCCCGCAAGTGCAGCAAGAGCAATGCCCAGAGCAGTGTTTATCTTTCCTTTGTTGCCCTCCGGCACCTCCTCTGCGCAGAGATGATAGAGCAATCCCACCAACAGTCCTACAGCAAGGAAGAATGTCAGTGCGTCAGGATTTTCCTCTGCCACCACCAGATATATCATCTGGATGGTCAGCACAGCGAGGAAGGAAATAGTCAGTGGGAAGCGTAGAACAGTTCCTTTGGCAGCTTCCGCAAGTCGTTGGATGATAGGTTTCTTTTGCATAATGATGAAAGAATAGAAAGTACTATACGGGTGCAAAGGTAAATGTTTGTACGTAAATAAACAAGAAAAAGTGCTAAAAATAGAAACAAAACTCCCATGGCAGGTGAAGCCGTGGGAGTTTTTTTGTGGTAATTGCTATGCGAGTGATGCTTTGTACCAGTCAAAGAGGCGCTGGACGCCTTCGTCAATCTCTATCTTATGGTGCCAGCCGAGGGAGTGGAGTTTGCTGACATCGATGAGCTTGCGCATAGTGCCGTCCGGCTTGCTGGAGTCGAAGAAGACTTCGCCTGTGAAGCCTACGGTCTTCACGATGAGTTCGGATAGCTCGCGGATGGTGAGTTCCTTGCCTGTGCCGACATTGATGTGGCAGTTGCGAATCTCACCAAGTGATGGCACTGCACCGCCACGACCGGCGTTCGTGTTGCGATCGGTAGAGCCGTCGGCAGAGGCACCGAAATGAACGGAAGAGTACTTCTCCATGCCAATGACATCGCTGAAGTTCACGTTCAGAAGGACATGCACGGAAGCATCTGCCATCTCCTCGCTCCAAAGGAACTCGCGGAGTGGAGTGCCTGTGCCCCAGAGAGTTACCTTGTTTGTCTCGATGCCGTACTTCGCGAGAACGGTCTTGATCCGCTCTTCTGAAGCAGAGCCGTCAACGCCTTCCACTGGGCGCTTGTTCATATCCACGCGGATGGCTGCCCAATCCTGGTCGTTAAGCAGCTTTGAGAGGTAGATCTTGCGCATCATGGCTGGCATGACGTGAGAGTTCTCAAGGTGGAAGTTGTCGTTCGGACCGTAGAGGTTCGTAGGCATCACAGCGATGTAGTTTGTGCCGTACTGGAGGTTGTACGATTCGCACATCTTAAGGCCCGCAATCTTCGCGATGGCATACTCCTCGTTGGTGTATTCAAGAGGGGAAGTGAGCAGGCAGTCTTCCTTCATTGGCTGCGGTGCATTCTTAGGATAGATGCAGGTAGAGCCGAGGAAGAGGAGCTTCTTCACGCCGTGCTTGTAGGCTTCGCCAATGACGTTGCACTGTATCTTCATGTTCTCCATGATGAAGTCGGCACGGTAGAGCGAGTTTGCCATGATACCGCCAACATGAGCGGCAGCAAGGACAACAGCATCCGGCTGCTCATCGTCGAAGAACTTCTTTACTGCGTACTGATCTGTAAGGTCAAGCTCCTTATGGACACGACCAACAAGGTTCGTGTAGCCACGCTGAAGGAGATTGTTCCAAATGGCAGAGCCAACAAGACCATGATGGCCAGCAATATAAATTTTAGAATCGTTTGATAACATGTTATTATTATTTACTCACGCAGATTAAGCGGATTTTGCAGATTCTTTATGAGCTAATATATCAGCGTAATCAGCATAATCTGCGTGCTTTTTTATAGTTTACCACGCTGATTGAGCGGATTTTGCAGATTCTTTATGAGCAATTTATCAGCGTAATCAGCATAATCTGCGTGTCTTAAAAATTCACCAAGTTATAAACCGTTGACGATACGATGTATATTTTCGGTGATATCTTCGCAATTGAAATTGACTAATATGCCAAGTTTCTTGTTGGCTATTTTAAGATAAGTCTTCGTTTGAAGATAAAACACATTCTTCATTTCCAAGACTGATTTAAGTTCAACAATGACTTTGTCCTCAACAAGTAAATCCAGTTCAAAATCCAATGGGAGTTTTTCTCCGTCATATATGACATCAAGTTTCTTCTTGGATTCTACTTTTAATCCACGTTTATTTAGTTCGTGTATCATGGCAGCATGATATACACTTTCTAAAAGACCTGGCCCTAACTTGTTATAGACATCGAATATTGCGCCTCGTATCTGATAGCTTATTTGGTTCTCAGTCATACACTTATCTTTTATCCACGCGGATTACGCAAATTTTGCGGATTCTTTATGAGCTAATATATCTGCGTAATCAGCATAATCTGCGTGCTAAAAATATATTAATCTGCGAGAAATCTTATTTCACAATTCCCTTCTCAAGATATGCGGCGAGGTTTGTGCGGACGCGTTCGCCTTCGCGCTCCACGGCTACCTTTGCCATGTCGCTATCGACCATGATCTTTACGAGTTCTTCGAATGATGTCTTGCCTGGATTCCAGCCGAGTTTTGCGCGTGCCTTTGTAGGGTCGCCCCAGAGGTTGACAACGTCTGTTGGACGGTAGAAGTCTGGTGATACCTCAACGAGACATTTGCCTGTAGCCTTGTCGTAACCCTTCTCGTCCATGCCTTCGCCACGGAACTCAAGTTCGATGCCTGCGTGCTTGAAAGCATAGTAGCAGAACTCACGGACAGAGTGCTGCACGCCGGTAGCGATGACGAAGTCCTCTGGCTTCTCCTGCTGGAGGATGAGCCACATACATTCTACATAGTCCTTGGCATAGCCCCAGTCGCGGAGTGAAGAGAGGTTGCCGAGGAAGAGCTTCTCCTGCTTGCCCTGAGCGATGCGTGCGGCAGCGAGAGTGATCTTGCGAGTTACGAAAGTCTCGCCGCGACGCTCTGACTC
>JAZRXS010000118.1:0-7400 GCA_045600325.1 Prevotella sp. | reverse complement strand
TGAACAGTATTGAATGGTTTGAAAAACGGATTGTTACTCATTGATAAGTTCTTTTAGTTTTGGGGAATACCACACATCATTCTTGCCTTCCTCATTATTATATATAAGGTAAGCCATGAGTTCCGGGTGGCGATTCAGTATCTCTTTTGCCTTTTCCAAGCCTACCACCATGAATGATGTAGCGTAGGCATCAGCGATAGTGCAGGTAGGTCCTAACACTGTAGCTGACAATATGTTATGTTGGATAGGGCGACCTGTTCGTGGATCTATGGTGTGGGCATAGCGTTTGCCATCTTCTGCGATGTAGAAGTTGCGGTAGTTTCCACTCGTTGCCATTGCGATGTCCTGCACATTGAGTATTGCCTTGTGCTCTGTAGCTGTGCTCAGGGGATCATCTACAGGCTCTATAATGCCTACACGCCAAGGATTTCCCTTTGAGTTCACACCTTGAGAAACGACTTCTCCGCCTATTTCCACAAGGAAATTCTCTACGCCAAGCTCCTTCAGTTTATTGGCAACAGCATCCACTCCGTAGCCTTTTGCAATGGCAGAGCAGTCGAGCATCATGTTCGGATTCTCCTTGACAACCACACCATTCTCAAGCTTTATCTTCTGATAGCCAATGAGTTCCTTTAGGCTATCCACCTGTTCGTCTGTTGGCATCTTGCCTTCCTTGAAGCCGAATCCCCACGCATTCACGAGCGGAGCAACCGTGATGTCAAAAGCTCCTTCGGTATCTTCCGACACCTTCATTGCCGTTTCAAACACGGTGAGGAAATGCTTGTCGAGTTCTGTCTTCTCATTGTTGTTCACTCCTGTTATGACAGATTCCTTATTGAATGGCGAAAGCGAGAAATCGACCTCATTGAGAGCCATCGTTATCTCGTCCTTCAACTCGCGATCATACTCGTAAGTAATGTTGTAAATCGTGCCAAACACTTCTCCGCTTGTCGTGACATACTGCTTCTGCTGGCATGAAGCCATAAGCAAAGCCGCAACGGCAAGCAGCGCAAGTGATAGTATATTATTCGTTATTCGTCTCATTTGGTTCTTGTTCATTAATGATTTCAAGGACAGGAATCGCCTTTTTCTTCTTCGATTTCAAGTCCCATAGGTCAATGCCCACATTGAATGTAGCACCGAAACCTGAGTCTCCATCTTTGCCATAGCCAGGCACATACCATGCTTTGTCTATACCTTTGTAGTTAGAAGAGAGCTTGCTCTTGTAGCGCATTGTCCAACCAAGATGCAGAGGACCAACGATTCTTGCATCAACACCCAGAAGCAGTTCTGCCCAAAGGTAGTTGCACTTGGCGTCTTTCACGTCATAATGTGCATTTCCGCCATAGACAGGATCGATTGCACTTGGCACGGAAACGTCATAGTTGAAACTGGTAAAAGCACCTCTTGCACCTACAAACACCTGGTAGTCGTCATGCTTGTCCCTAAGGATGTTCAGGTCGAAGCCCAACCTTCCGTAAGGAGCTGCACAGGAATAGTATGTATCTGAAGTAATCTCATGGAAGTCCGTCGTACCATAGCCCAGCTCCACCGTTGGGAATATCCAGTCCTTTATGCTCACCCTTGCTGATGCCTCGTAGTATTTCTTCTCGGAAAGCATTGACTGAACAACGCCTACAAGGTCTGCACTCAACTGCAAGCCGTGGACAACAGCCGTGGAATCTTCCCTGAACTTCCGGAAAACACTTTTTTTCTCCACAGCATAAACCAGTTTCTTCGGCTTGTTTGCCTTGGCTGCTTCCGCCAGTTCCGCCTTCTGCTTGGCTGTTTCCGAAATCACATAGTCCTGGGCAGCAAGGTATTGCACGCATAACAAGCAACACACCAGAGCCAGGCATCGCAGCCATTTAGTGCTTGACATATATGTAAACATGCTCTTGTGTTGCATCGTAATTAACCTTATTTTTCTTTATCACCACCGAGTCGATGAAGTTATTGGTGGAAGAAATCCCAGTCAATGTATGGAAAAAGTTCGCGCCACATTCCACGGATTCAAAGTGCGGGTCATTGGTTTTCTCCACACTAACGACATCGGTCAGAACAGTACCGTCTTCAAGTTGAAGCATGAAGTTCAACTGATCCACTGGATTCGTATAGCTCATAGGCAACTGAATGGAATGAGCACCCGACTTCTTGTTCAGCAGAGTGGTATCGTTTCCGTCTATCTTATTGACACTCACCGACAGGAGCCCGTTCAAGGATACTGGTGTTTCCTCGTCCACATAGAAGCCGTAATTGGCATAGACGTGGCTGTTCATCGGACAATCCAACGAACTGCATGACGCAAAGAGCACCACTGCGATGAATATATATGTTAACTTCTTAAGCACCGTCTTCATTTACGAATTACAGATTTACAATTTACCTTCCGGATGGTTTTATCCTCCCCTTGGGGGGGAGTTAGAGGGGGTCAAACCATCTTCTCTATTTGGTAATCGTTTCTGCCCTGTGAGTTGCGGCTTATCAAATCACCGAGGAAGCCGGCTATGAACAGCTGCGTACCAATCATCATCATCGTTAGGGAGATGAAGAACCAAGGCGAGTCGGTTACAAGGCGCTGCGGAATGTTGCTCGCGAGGCAATAAATCTTGTCTATTCCAAGTCCCAAGGCTGCAAAGAAGCCTATCATGAACATCAATGTGCCGATGAAGCCGAACACGTGCATTGGTTTTCTGCCGAACGTGTCGAGGAACCAGAGCGTGATAAGGTCAAGATAACCGTTCACGAAGCGGTTCCAACCCATGAACTTTGATTTGCCGAACTTGCGTGCCTGATGGTGGACAGGCTTCTCGCCAATCTTGCTGAAGCCGGCGTTCTTTGCAAGATATGGGATATAGCGGTGCATCTCGCCATAGACCTCAATATTCTTGACCACCTCCTTGCGATATGCTTTCAAGCCGCAGTTGAAGTCGTGCAGGTTCTTGATGCCACTGACCTTGCGAGCCGTTGCATTGAAGAGCTTCGTTGGAATTGTCTTTGAGAGTGGGTCACCCTGCTTGCGGTTCTGCTTATAGCCAGAGACAAGGTCGTAGCCGTCTTCCATTATCATGCGGTAAAGTTCTGGGATCTCGTCTGGTGAGTCCTGAAGGTCAGCATCCATAGTGATTACTACATCACCCTGTGCCTCCTTGAAACCGCAATAGAGGGCAGGCGATTTTCCGTAGTTTCTGCGGAACTTTATGCCCTTGACTTCCTCATACTCAGCGGCAAGCTGTTCGATAACGTCCCATGAGCGGTCTGTGGAACCGTCGTTCACGAAGATTACTTCGTATGTGAAGTTGTTTTCTTTCATCACACGAGCTATCCACTTGTGGAGCTCAGGAATCGATTCGTCTTCGTTGTATAGTGGTACTACTACTGAAATATTCATATTCTTGTATTGTTATTTTTCTGAATTTTATGCTTTCTTTACAGCCTTTCCCATCGACAACATCGCGAGGAAAAGCGACAGGAACAGGCTTACTATAACATCTATCGACAGGAACTGGAATGCAATGTCTATTGGTCTCATCCCGGAAATCTGATCCACAGCCACCTTGAACATATTCTCGTCAAAGCCTTCCATGTCCTTATAGACTTCCATCGCCTGCTTGAATTCCGCGCTTCCCATAACCTTCGTTATCTCGTTGTAGAGGAATCCATTGTCCATGAACTGGAAGTAGATCCATTGTCCGAGTGCCATTATCAGCGAGGCGTAAAGGAACACCTGAAACAAATAGACGAAAGCCTTGAAATAAGGGAGGGAGTCCAAGAAACGATTGCGATAGCCCCTCAGATGGTTTACGGCAACAAAGACCGACAAAAAAGACAAAGGCATTACGAACAATCCCAGTATCGTAAACTGCAATTGCCCTATATAGCAAGCAAAAGCAGCCACCCACAAGACGCCCACTACAAGGCCTTCCTGCGGAGCCATCGCCTTCAATGCTTTATATTCTTCTGCGTTCATATCTTTTATTGAATATATTTTAGGGCACAAAATTACGAAAAAGCGAGTGAAAAGCAAAAGAAAGACCCGTTTTTCTTTTGTTTTTTCAAGCGAAAGTAATTTAGGCAAAGACAAGGTTACGAAAAAACGAGCTAAATACAAAAAAAACAGCCTATTTAACTAACTAAAGTAAATAGGCAAAAACAAAGTTATATACGAGATAGAGAATCATATCTTGTTCTCATTTTTCAATTAAAACGCCCCATTGTGATAGGCACGTGTCTGTACATAGCTTGGCTCGTAATAGGCACTGGAGTTGTAGTTGTCAATCGTGTCACAGATGGGTGAGGCATAGACGTTTTGAATAGTGCGAACGAGGTCCTGTCCTTGTTTTGACACGGAGTCAATCAGTCGTGCATACACTTTGCCCATCTGCAATTCCGTAGGAACTTTGTCTGTGTATTCTGCGTCGATTACAGTTACATCCGTATTGCCCTCTGCAAGGTGGTATTCATCCTTCCAATTGCTCACCACCTGCTCGGGGTTGAGACAATGGTTGGTCTCTGCTATGGAGAGTTGGCGAGCAAGCCCATCACTGCCTATTTGCTCCACCACATAGCGATTACGTTGCTTGATGCTTCGTGCCACACGCTCAATCATGTAACATACGAAATAGAGGTCGTTGAAGGTTATCTCTTCGTCTGGAAAATAGATGTTACTCATTGCTTGGTTTTGATTTCATAGTGTTCAACATATTTCAATGTCGCTAATGCTTTGTCGTTGCAGAAGATGATCTGGTGTGTAGGATGTTTGAATTTGGCAAGTGCCCAAAAGATTTCCCTTGTGATGCGACCTACAAGGAAAATAAGGATGCGACTCACCATGACGACATGCTGCCACAAAATCGAGCCACTCGTCCGTCATCTCTGGGAATCGCTTTATGTTGAGTGTATTGTCTGGCTCGTACTCATAGACGCAAACAATGTGAGGGTTTCGCTTTGTGACTGCCCATCTCTTTGCCTGTCGTTCAAGGTGCGTGCAATAGAAACCATAGCCGAAGTCCTTGGTGAAACCGACGACTCTAATCTCCGGCATTGTTACTACTGTATCAGTTCCATGAAAGAGTTTCATTGTTATTGTATATTTGGAATAATATAGGATTAGGGCTCATGACACCTATTCGGTTGCAAAATTAAGTAAAAGAATTGAAACAAACAACATTTAAGTTGCATTTCTTTTAACATTAATGGAATTTAACTTATATTTCATCCATTTTAGAGACATAAAGCTCAGATGTCAGTTTATTTCGCCATCATCTTTTAAATGCGGGAGTTCTGCTTAGGGATAAGGGGGGCTATGAGGTAATTCTAACCCTACGGGCAAACAGCACGAACGGAAAGACCGAGGTAGCGACCGCTGCCGAACCAATCAACACCGCTCGAATAAAAGCGAAGGTAGTACGCGTCTTCCGAGAAAGACTCGCGGAGCGACGACGACCAGTAGATGCCGTAGGAGCCAGCATCGTAGAGCGAACCTTCGTAGCGAGAGCCGGCAGCAGGAAGGAAAATGGAGTTACCATTAGGACCAGTTACTTTGCGACCATTCACGCCGTTCTGAGTAGTCCATTCCCAAGTGCATTTCGCACGGAGCTCATCCTGCTCTTCTCTCGTCGGCATGCGCCAAGATCCGCCCCAGTTTACGTGGGCAGCATCGTCGGAGAGGTCAAGGGTGGTCTTATTATCGACAGTTCCGTATGAAGATGAAGTACAATACTTCGTCATGGTATTTTCAGAACCATTACACCACTTATACGTGCTCCAATCGTACACCTCTTTCGGTTTCGTCTCGCCCCAAGCAAAATAGTAACCGTAATCTTCCGGCTTGCTTGCGCCCACATTGCATGTCGCCCATTTTACGGAAAGTCCGAGGTCAACGTATTCGTGGGTGCCACCAGCGGAACCGTTTACTACAAAACTCCAAATGTCAGAATCGTAAGACATTCCCGAAGCCGTCTTTGCATTTACATACCAATAGATAGTACCATTGGCCATAGGAGTATAGTCGCATTCAATGTTGCATCGTATTTTGCATTCAAAGAGACATCAAAATCAAAGTGAGGATTGAAATAGAGGCCAAAGTATGAAGCCACCTTTTCCCTTGCAGCCAATTCGCTCCAAGTGTTCGCCACCGGATAGTCACTTGACTTCGGCTTGACGGTTTTGAGGCCAGGAATCTCTACCGACACTCCAACAGGCATTCCGACAGACGCTTTGCCTTCCAGTTTGCCTGTAACGGTAAAGACATTCGCAGGCTTTGTAGTTTGTCTGATAATTGGTTCTTCCAACTCTGCGCCCCAAGCGTTCTTGTTTGCAAACTGGTAATGTGCCACTCCGTCCCTCAAGCCAAACTCTACTTCCACTTCTCCTGACAAAGTAACCTTTATCTCTGCCAACACATCAAGTTTTGGACGCACTATGATCTGCGAACCAGCTGGCATAGGGATGTCCACGCTACCAAGATGTATTTGCTTTCCAGTGAAGCGCTGACGCAGTTTTTCCACCACTGCCATTTCCTTATCCTTGTCACGGAGTATAGAATTTGTTGAACTTGATTCCAGTTTAACCTTTCCGATGGCAGACCATGTCAAATCTCCGGAAAACTCAAACTTTCCATAGTTGATTTTACGGGTCATCGAGCCGAAATCTGCTTTGATCGTTCCTCCAATTGTAACTGTTACATCTTCCTCCTCATATATCTTATAGGTTAAGCCGATAGTCTTTTTCTCTGGATCGAGGGTAAACTTACACTTGTTTCTGCCTATTGAGATTGCCCCATCCTTCACACCAAAAGAAAACTTGTCTTCGGAAGAAACGCCTTTATTCCAAGTTACAGTATTCCACGATGATGATGTCTTGAACATCCAATCTGTATCCCACTGCTTATCAACATCAAAAGCAATTATATTGTCTGCCGTAATCTTTTCAAATTCAGGCTTTTGCACTTCGTGAAGATTATCGAAAGCTTCAAGAATTGTTGCATTCTCTAAAGTACACTGCACTTCTCCTCCACCTGCACGCGAAGCTGATTTCTCAGTAACATCTGTTATCCTAAAGCAATAGCCATCAGGATGTTGAGGGGTAGATGTGGTGGAATGAAAGCCATAGCTTAACGCCCTGCAACATCGGCAGTTTTGTAGCAAGAGCCTTGGGCTTTTGTTCAATATCTCTATGAGTTACAAAAAAATTCGTATACAAACTCCGTCCGAGTTTGTATACGAATTCACTTCAGGTTTGTATACAAAAAATTTTTAATCTCTTGAAGTTTCTATCTGAAACCTCTGAAATTACCGTCCGTAACTTAGGGATTTACGGTTATTTTCCAATAATCAAATGTCTTACAGGACCTGACGCATCAGGCTTCACGTCGTAGCGCTTTTCCTTAAGTTCTGTGC
>JAZRXS010000117.1:0-2986 GCA_045600325.1 Prevotella sp. | reverse complement strand
CAGTCAACTCCAAGACCTGAAGCTGCGATGATGCGGAGAATCTTTTGGTTTGCATTTGCCTTTACTGCGTAGTGTACACAGAAGTTTTCGTATTTGCCAGCTTCTTCATTTATGGTGTCGAGAGTCTTGCGGAGAAGATCTGCGTCATAATAGTAGAACGGCGTGTCGATCTGTTGAAGTTTTTGAATAGGGAAAGTCATAGTTTAAGGGTGTTTTTGTGTTGGATTATATTCAAGTTCCGCAAGCGTAACTTGAGGCTAAAGGGTAAAGACTAAAGGGTAAAGGCTTTTGCCCGGATGGAGCTTTTAGCCTTTAGCCTTTAGCTTTTAGCCTCGCAGCCAGCTGCGAATGTTTACTTTGCGAAGAGAGTTGCGCTGAGGTTCTGGAGAGCACGCTTCTTGTCAACTTCCTGGATGAGGAAAGAGATGTTGAAGTTAGAGCCGCCGTAAGATACCATGCGAACAGGAATGTCCTTCATTGCGTCTGTAGCGAGTGTCTCGAAACCTACGTTGTTCCACTCAAGGTCGCCTACAACGCAGATGATACACATGTTTGCATCCACAGTTACTGTGCCATACTTCTTGAGTTCGTCAACAATCTTGCCGAGATTTGTGTTGTTGTCGATGCTAACGGAAACGCCAACCTCGCTTGTTGTTATCATATCGATAGGAGTGTTGTAGCGCTCGAAAGTCTCGAAAATCTTGCGGAGGAACCCTGAAGCAAGGAGCATACGGCTACTCTTAATCTTGATTGCAGTGATGTTGTCCTTTGCAGCAACAGCCTTGATCTTGCCGCGCTGGAGGTCGTTGTTGATGATTGTGCCAGGAGCTTCTGGATCCATCGTGTTCTTTAGACGTACAGGAACACCAGCGAACTTGGCTGGCTGAACGCAAGTTGGGTGGAGAATCTTTGCACCGAAGTAAGCCAGTTCTGCAGCTTCCTCGAAGTTAAGCTGAGAAACGGCCTCTGTACCTTCAACGAAGCGAGGGTCGTTGTTGTGCATTCCGTCTATGTCTGTCCAGATGATGATCTCGTCAGCCTTGATGGCAGCACCAATAAGAGAAGCTGTATAGTCAGAACCACCACGGAGAAGATTGTCAATCTCGTCGTAAGCATTCATGCAGACAAAGCCCTGAGTGATGTAAATCTGATAGCCTTCGTTTGCAGCAAGTACACGGTTTACATTCTCTGTGATGTAGTGCATGTCAGGTTCTGCGTTCTTGTCTGTCTTCATGAAGTCGAAAGCAGAAAGAAGAATAGCCTTCACACCGCATTCCTTGAGATAGTTCACAACCATGTTTGTTGAGAGAATCTCGCCCTGAGCTACAACCTTCTTCTCCTCAGCACTTGTGAAATGGCCTTTGGTGAAAGAGCGGAGATAGTTGAAACGGTCAGCAAGAATCTCACGAACATTCTGCTTGGTTTCTTCCTTTGCATAGAGTTCGTCAACATGCTTGTTGTACTTGTTCTCAAGCTGGCGGATTACCTCGTGAGCTCCTTCCGGGTTATTGTGGTAGAGATAGTTTGAGATTTCTACGAGCGAGTTAGTGGTACCAGACATCGCAGAGAGTACTACGAATGTTGGTTCGCCGCTTTCAGTTATGAGTTTTGACACGCTTTGCATACGCTCTGGAGAGCCTACGCTGGTGCCTCCGAATTTCATTACTTTCATTCTAGTATAGTTGTTTTGAGTTTTTTTATTTTGACGACGCCAAGATTGGCGACGAATTGGGGTGTAAGTCTTAGTGAAGAGACTTTTTGTTTCCGAGAAAGTCTCTTAGTTTTCGAGGCTTGCGATGATGTCCTTGTATGAATCTGTTACGTTCTCAAGACGGTTGTCCTTGCAGAGATATACTGTGCCAGGGAAAGAGTTGAGAAGTCCAAGATTATGTGTGGACATTATAATAGATGTGCCTTGCTGTGAAATCTCATGCAAGAGAGTTGCGATTCCATTGGCTGTCTCTGGGTCAAGATTACCAGTAGGCTCATCGGCAATGATGAGTTGTGGCTTGTTGAGGATGGCACGAGCAATGGCAGCACGCTGCTGCTCACCACCAGAGAGCTCATGTGGCATACGGTCTTTCTTGTCAGAAAGTCCTACCATCTCAAGCACCTCGTCGATTCGCGCATCACATTCTCTACTCTTCCATCCTGTAGCGCGAAGAACGAAACGAAGGTTCTTGTAGAGAGTGCGGTCGTGAAGAAGTTGGAAGTCCTGGAAGACAATGCCCATCTGCTTGCGAAGTTCTGGGATGTGCTTGCGCTTAAGCTTGAGCAGATCTCTTCCGAAAACAGTTGCTTCTGAAGCGGTTTCTATGTCAAGCTCGCAATAGATAGACTTCAATAAACTGGTTTTTCCTGTACCAACCTTACCAATCAGGTACACAAATTCCCCTTCCTTGACTTCAAATGTAACGTGGTCAAGGATAGGATCTTCACCGAGATGCTGGAGTGTAACGTCGTTATAAGTTATAAGCATATTGTGTTTTTATTTATTTTAATGTTTGTGCCAGTTAGGATCATGGCGTACTACGAGTTCCTTTGCTACGTCCTCGATGCGGAGACCTTTGCTTGTAAGGAGTACGATGAGGTGGTAGAACATGTCTGAAGCTTCGTAGATAAGGCGGTCGTTAGTGCCGTTGCAAGCTTCGATAACTGCTTCAAGAGCTTCTTCACCAACCTTCTGAGCCATGCGGTTTATACCGTCCTTGAAAAGACTTGTTGTGTAAGAACCTTCAGGCATTTCCTCGTGACGCTTCTCAATGAAGTCGTTAAGGAAAGAGAGGAAGAGGAGTGGATTCTTCTCTACGTTGCCTTCTGCGTCGCGTTCGTTCTTCTCGCCCCAGCAAGTGTCTGTGCCTTTGTGGCATGTAGGGCCAGCAGGAATCGCCTTTACGAGGAGAGTGTCGTTGTCGCAATCTACTTTCATGTCAACAAGAGTAAGGAAGTTTCCGCTTGTTTCGCCCTTTGTCCAAAGGGTGTTGCG
>JAZRXS010000116.1:0-16463 GCA_045600325.1 Prevotella sp. | reverse complement strand
AATATTTCTTTTCAGCTATTATCGCTGTGTTGGGTCTTACTTCAGTTATTAGCTGTAGTGAAGATTTCGAACCAACATATCAGGACGGCTTGACAGTGTCACAGTCATACGTAGCTCTCAGCGACAAGGGCGATTCCCCAGCCACTGCTACTATCACCGTAAACTCCAAGGCCGACTGGTCAATCGAAATGGACGAGGCTACTGCAAAGTGGCTTAAAATATCTCCAATGAACGGCAGCGCTGGTTCTACTGAAGTTACTTTCTCTGCTGCCCCTTACGAAGGTCGCGAGGCTACCGTTAAGATCATTTCTGGCGACAAGACTCAGGTCATCAACGTAATTCAGGGCAAGGCTACTGTTCAGACAGCCACTTGTGCAGAGGTTAACGCTCTCTCTAGTCCAGAGGGCAAGACTTATCAGGTAAAGGGTACTGTTACACGTATTGCAAACACTACTTACGGCAACTGGTATCTTGATGATGGTACAGGCGAAGTTTACATCTATGGTACTCTCGACAAGAACGGTGGTGAAAAGAACTTCGCTTCTCTCGGCATTGAAGTTGGCGACGAAGTGACTGTTCAAGGACCTAAGTCTATTTACGGTACTACTGTAGAACTCGTGAACGTAACCGTTGTGAAGATCACGAAGTCACTCATCAAGGTTGCTTCAATTGACCCAGAAGACGCAACATTCCCTAAGACAGGCGGCGACATTACTGTTGAACTCGACTGCAAGGGCAATGGCGTTGGCGTAGAAGTTCCAGAGGATGCTCAGGATTGGCTTTCTATCAAGAAGGTAAACAGCAACTCCGTGACATTCCACGCTACAGCAAACGCTGGCGGTGCTCGCGAGACTACCGTTACATTCACTACTTCTGACGGCAGCAAGACTTACTCTGCTGATCAGGTTCTCACTCAGGAAGGTTCTATTCAGGACGTAAATTGCGCTCAGTTCAACGCTCTTGAGGATGGTGCTGCAGAATACAAGGTTCACGGCGTTATCACTTCTATTGCTAATGATGTCTTTGGCAACATCTACATCAACGACGGTACTGGTGAGGTGTATGTTTACGGCGTACTTGATGCAGAAGGCAATACCAAGAACTTCGCATCTCTCGGCCTTAAGGTTGGTGACGAGGTTACTCTCCAGAGTGTCAAGACATCTTACAAGGGTGCTGCACAGATGAAGAATGCTGTTGTTGTTTCTTCTGTTGCTCACGAGACAAAGACTGCTGCTGAACTCAAGGCTCTTCCAGACGACACAAAGACTTACTACTATGTCAAGGGAACTGTTTGCCACGCTGAGGAAGAAGGTACTAAGTTCGATCTTGAAACATACGGTAACTTCGGACTTAAGGACGAAACTGGCGTAGTTTATGTTTACGGCGTAACAGACGCTCTTGACGGTGTTACAAAGAACTTCAAGGCAACAGGTGTTCAGGAAGGTGATATCATCACTATCCTCGCTTACAAGACTTCTTACAAGGGCACTAACGAGATCGTTGGTAAGTTCATTAAGAAGGAAACTCCTGCTGAATAAGCAAGCTCTTCAAGAAGTAACAAGAGCCTAAAAACGCGACATTCGTCATTAGGCAAAATTGACTTAATCAATTATTACAAACTTTTTACACAAATGTTAAGGAGTGCTTTTGCTCCTTAACATTTTTTTGTTACCTTTGCACGCGAATTAAAGGCATGCGGATAAAAGCCGCCACCGTTCCCGCTCATTTTTGAGCGGGTCCCAAAAATAAAAACTCAAAACTTAAAACACAAATATGAAAGCATTCGTTTTCCCTGGTCAGGGCGCTCAGTTTTCAGGAATGGGCAAAGACCTCTATGACAGTAATCCAAAGGCAAAGGAACTTTTCGACAAGGCTAACGAGATCCTTGGTTTCGAAATCACAAAGATAATGTTCGAAGGCACTGCCGAAGAACTTAAGCAGACTAAGGTTACTCAGCCTGCAGTCTTCCTTCACTCTGTAATCAAGTCTATCTGCCTCGGCGACGAGTTCGACCCAGACATGGTTGGCGGTCACTCTCTCGGCGAGTTCTCTGCACTCGTTGCAGCTGGTGCCCTCTCTTTCGAGGATGGTCTCAAGCTCGTTAGCAAGCGTGCTATGGCTATGCAGAAGGCTTGCGAGGCTGCTCCTTCTACAATGGCAGCTATCATCGGTCTTCCTGACGAGAAGATTGAAGAAATCTGCGCTGGCATCAGCAAGGAAGGTCACATCGTTGTTCCTGCAAACTACAACAACCCAGGTCAGCTCGTTATCTCTGGTAACAAGGAAGCTATCGCTGAAGCTTGCGAAGCTCTCAAGGCAGCAGGTGCAAAGCGCGCTCTCCCACTGCCTGTAGGTGGCGCTTTCCACTCTCCACTCATGCAGCCAGCTAAGGACGAACTCCAGGCAGCTATCGAGGCTACTGAGTTCAGTGCTCCTAAGTGCCCTGTTTATCAGAATGTTGATGCTAAGGCTCACACTGACGCAGAGGAAATCAAGCAGAACCTCATCGCTCAGCTCACAGCTCCTGTTAAGTGGACTTACGAAGTTCAGGCTATGATTGCTGCCGGCGCTACAGACTTCACTGAGTGCGGTCCTGGCAAGGCTCTTCAGGGCATGATTGCAAAGATTGACCGCAGCGTCTCTATCAAGGGCGTTCAGTAATATCAAGTATCAAGTATGAAGTTTAAAGTATAAAGTATGATTACCTTTATGCGATAAGATTTTATATGGTAAGATTCCATAATAGCTTTTGCATTCCGCAGCCATTCTTGGCTGCGCTTCCCACAAAAGTAATCATACTTTAAACTTTATACTTTTGACTTAAGACTTCAAACAATGATCATCTACCAAATCTTCACTCGCCTCTTCGGCAATAGCAACACCACAAACCTCCCAGCCGGCTCGCTTGCTGACAACGGTTGCGGCAAGATGTCGTTCTATACCACTGCCGTTCTCAACCGCATCAAGAAGCTTGGAGTCACTCACATCTGGTTCACAGGTATCGTGCGTCACGCTACAGCCACCGACTACTCAGCCTACGGCATTCCACGTCAGCACCCTGCTGTTGTGAAAGGCGTGGCAGGTTCTCCTTACGCTATCTGCGACTACTACGACATCGACCCAGATCTCGCTGACAATCCAGAAAACCGCATGAAGGAGTTCGAGGCACTGCTTGCAAGAGTTCACAAGGCTGGGCTCAAGGTTATTATGGACTTCGTTCCAAACCACGTCGCTCGCCAGTACAACTCTATCGCAAAACCTGAGGGCGTGAAGGATCTTGGTGAAGGTGATGTCAAGGAGTGGCATTTCGCTACTGGCAACAACTTCTACTACTGTTGGGGACAACCTTTCTCTCCTTCCATCTCTCTTGAGGCTGAAGGCTTTGAGACTTACAAGGAAGAACCAGCAAAGGCTACTGGTAACGACTGCTTCAACAACGCTCCTGGTCGCAACGACTGGTACGAGACCGTAAAGCTCAACTACGGTGTTGACTATTGTGATGCCGGCGGACGCTCAGAGCACTTCGACCCAATCCCTGACACATGGAACAAGATGACCGACATTCTCCTCTTCTGGACAAAGAAAGGCGTTGACGGTTTCCGTTGCGACATGGCAGAGATGGTGCCTTCTGCTTTCTGGCATTGGGCTACAGACAAGGTGAAGTACATGAACCCAGAGATAAAGTTCATTGGCGAGGTCTATAATCCAGCGCAATATCGCGAATACATCTGGGCTGGTTTCGACTATCTCTACGACAAAGTCGGCTTGTACGACTGCCTTAAGGCTGTCGTTCGTGGCGAATGTTCTGCACAGGCCATCACTCAGCAGTGGCAGAATGTAGAGGATATCCAAAGTCACATGCTCAACTTCCTCGAGAACCATGATGAGCAGCGCATAGCATCTCCATTCTTCGCAGACAATGCACAGAAAGGAATTCCAGCTCTCGTTGTCTCTACAATGCTCAACACCAATCCTTTCATGCTCTACGCAGGTGAGGAATTTGGCGAGAAGGGCATGGACGAAGAAGGTTTCTCTGGCAAGGATGGTCGCACCACAATCTTCGACTACTGGAACCCTCAGTCTCTCTATCACGGCTATGTAAAGCGCACAAAGCTCACAGCCGAAGAGAAGAAACTTGAGAAGCAGCACATTAATATATTAGGCATCGCAGCAAAGGAAAAGGCAATCACTAAGGGCAAGACATTCGACCTCATGTATGTCAACCCACAGAGCGACGAGTTCAATGCTAATCGCATCTACGCATTCCTCCGCTGCCACGAGAACGAACGACTGCTCATCGTTGCCAACTTCTCCGACGACATGGAGCAAGTTGCTGTCAACATCCCACAGCACGCCTTCGATTATCTCAACATCAAGGCTGACGACTACGGCGCAAAAGACCTCATCTCTGGCGACGAATACGTCATCAAAGTCTCTCCTTCAGACCCAATCCGCCTCTTCGTCCCAGCAAACAACGCCGTCGTCCTCAAGTTCTAAAAGCCCACTACCCCCGAAGTGCTTCGCCGCCGACCTGCCGTTCCCTAAGCGTTCCAACTGCCGATTTCGGCTATCCGCCACCGTTCTCGAAGCGTCCGCTTCGGCATCAAGCCACCGTTCCCGGCGATTCATCGCCGGTACAAAAAATGTTCAAACGCCGCGAAACCCACATAGACGCTCCCCTCAACGAGTTTCTCCGTAGGTCAGGTCTTGAGACTCCCCTACTCCAGCGCCGCCTGATAGCAGCCTGGCCGGAAGTCGTTGGCGAATACATAAACTCCCTCACCGAGAACCTCTTCATCAAGAATCAGACTCTCATGGTGAAACTCAATTCCCCAGCCTTGCGCCAAGAGCTATCAATGCACGGAGCAAAGCTGACAGAAAACCTCAATGCCAAGGTGAACTCGCAAGTCATCACCGGCATCCGCTTCTATTAAAAGAATTATTCAAGCTTTGCTTGAGACTAATGGCTAATAGCTAATGGCAAATGGAAGCCACCTGAAAAAAGAGCCATTACCCATTAGCCATCACCCATTACCCTCGCAGCTTGCTGCGAACAAACAATTTACTAATGGATACAAAGAATTTCATGGTATTTGCTGGCACTGCCACACACGACCTTGGTGAGCGCATCTGTCAGCAACTTGGATGTCCACTCGGAAAACTTGTCATGACAAAGTTCTCCGATGGCGAGTTTGCTGTCTCTTATGAGGAGTCCATCCGCGGACGTGATATCTTCCTCATCCAGAGCACATTCCCAAACTCAGACAATCTCATGGAGCTTCTCCTGATGATTGACGCTGCAAAGCGTGCTTCGGCAAGAAGCATCAATGCCGTAATCCCTTATTTCGGATGGGCACGTCAAGACCGTAAGGACAAGCCACGTGTAAGCATCGGTGCAAAGCTTGTTGCCGACCTCCTCAGCGTTGCCGGCATCGACCGTTTGCTCACAATGGACCTCCACGCAGACCAGATCCAAGGCTTCTTCGATGTTCCTGTAGATCATCTCTACGCATCTGGTGTCATTCTTCCTTATCTCAAGAGCCTTGACCTCAAGAATCTCGTCATCGCATCTCCTGATGTCGGTGGTGCAAAGCGTGCAAAGACCTACGCCAAGTACCTCGATTGCCCACTCGTGCTCTGCAACAAGACACGCGCTCGTGCAAATGTCATTGAGTCTATGCAGATCATCGGTGATGTAAAGGGCAAGGATGTTGTCATCGTTGACGATATGGTAGATACAGCTGGTACCATCACAAAGGCAGCGGACATCATGAAGGAGGCTGGTGCAAACACCGTTCGTGCTTGCGCTTCCCACTGCGTAATGTCAGGTCCTGCCAGTGACCGCGTACAGCAGTCAGCACTTGAGGAAATCGTTTTCACAGACTCTATTCCTTACTCTAACCGCTGCGCAAAGGTCAAGCAGCTTTCTGTTGCCGCAATGTTCGCAGAAACCATCCGCCGCGTACTCGACAACGAGAGCATCTCTGACCAGTACCTCGTGTAATAATCGTACACAAGACATATTGATAACATTCTAATCACAAACTCCGCCTGTATGTTTTTGCCCCAATCACATACAGACGGAGTTTCTTTTCATAGCATTCCGCACAAGAACATCAAGCACAGAACTCTATTTTCACACATTTCCTTGATTTTGTTTGGCTATTTGAAACAAATCACTTACCTTTGCAAAAATTACAAGTAGGTGTATGCAAACATGGCAACCTGGAAACACACGGAAATAACTGTTGATGGACGACTTGTAAAAGCACAAGCGCCTGTCATTGTGTCTGCAAGCAGGAGTACAGATATTCCAGCTTTCTATGCAGATTGGTTCTTCAAGCGCCTTGAAATAGGTTATTCTGCTTGGACCAATCCTTTTAATGGTGTAAAATCATACGTTTCCTACGACAAGACACGTTTTATTGTGTTCTGGTCAAAGAATCCCCGCCCACTTTTGGACTATCTGCATATCCTTGAAGAACGAAACATCAAGTGCTATATCCAATACACTCTCAATGATTACGAAGATGAAAAACTGGAGAAAGTACCTTCGTTAGAGAAGCGTATTGAAACATTCAAACTACTTGTAGAGCGTCTCGGATTTGGCTCTGTAGTATGGCGTTTTGACCCAATGATTCTTACGGATGATATTTCTGTAGATGACCTTCTTTTGAAGGTGCAGAATATCGGCGACCAACTTAAAGGCTATACGGAAAAGCTTGTCTTCAGCTATGCAGACATTGCCTTGTACAAAAAGGTTAAAACCAATCTGGAAAGAAACGGCATCCCTTATCATGAGTGGACAGAGGAGCAGATGGAAGTCTTTGCTCAGAGGCTGTCAGCCATGAATAAAGAAAGAGGTTGGAATTATACACTTGCCACTTGCGGAGAAAAGATAGATATAGATAAATATGGCATTGAGCATAACCGTTGCATCGATGGCGACCTCATAACTCGCCTTGCGTGGAAAGATAAGGAACTGATGGAGTTCATGAAGGTAAAGATAGAAGACACCCCACAGCCATCCTTGTTTGATGATGTGGTGATGCCCGAAGGTGCCATCTTATTACCAAACAACAAATACTTCATAAGTGCGCACAAGAAAGACTCTGGTCAGCGAGAACTATGCGGTTGCATGGCTGCAAAGGATATAGGACAATATGATACTTGCCCACACCTCTGCGAATACTGCTATGCTAACGCATCAAAAGAACTCGCCTTAAATAACTGGAAACAACATAAACTTAATCCAAACGGAGAAACTATAACGGGAAGATAAGAATATGGCATTTGTTGACGACATTAATGCAATAGCCTCAGATATCAATTTTCAGAAAATTAGAGAGGCTGCGATAAGTAATTTACCACCTACACAAGCAGAACAGGATATATTGTTCGACGAATTGTTACGTGGTAAAGCAATAATTGCGGACGAACCCCACATGAATATGTATCTAAAGTGTTATGGAAATATGCATGAAGCTAAACTCCAATACGCTTTTGGTCAGATGCCACATTTTGACCAACTATTTACAGATAACATTGAAATCTATGATTGGGGGTGCGGACAAGGAATTGCCACACTATGCCTTTTTGATCACATTAATAGACACAATATTGCCAATCCCTCGATACAAAGAATCACACTTGTAGAACCTTCTACTGTTGCTATAGAACGCGCCAAATTACTAGTACAAAGGTATGATATATGCAACAACTCAGAAATAAGAGTTGTCAATAAGGATTTTAACAATCTAACCCAAAACGACCTAAGCTGTCTTAATTGCAGGAAATTACATCTGTTTAGTAATATATTGGATGTTACGACATTTGATTTGGCAAGATTTACTCAACTCTTCCAAGAAACACAAAGAGGCGGAAATTATATTTTATGTGTTGGTCCATATTATAATGAGCAAACTCGTATAGATTGGTTTATTGAAGCAATAAAACCAGATTACAGATACGCTTGCATAGACTTGGCAAAAGGAGAATGGCAAAATGATTGGACGATATCCCTTCGCATAGTAGCAGGTTTTGTTCAACATGTTGAAGACATAGCCGCTATTAGAAGAAGAATTGATGATGCACAAAAAACGAAACAATTCTTTGCTGGATATGTAGCAGATGCTGTTTCTGACACCTTGTCAGAATCAGATTGTGCAAAAAAAGCAGAAGAATTAATGTCTTTCCTTTCTGTTTTTGAAGTCAAATCAAACAAAAGTCTAGTACATCAAGCAAATATTGATTCCAAATTAGCTGTACTTAGTAATATAGTGTCAAGAGGACTTCCGACAAAAGCTCCTAAGATGGTTGAAGATATGCTTGCAAGACATTTCTCCTATTCTCAGATGCCTGTGATTGAACCTGTAGAATACCATTATGATAAGACTGATAGCTGTAATGCAAACGAGTTTTTTGAAGCTCTGCATGTGATATATCCTGGATTATCACTCTATGATTACAATACAAGTCTTCTTGAAAGTAATTTTGAGAATGATTTTATTAACACATATCTTCCTAATAGAGGCAAAGAGTATCTTGCACAAATACTAGAACCACAACGGAATCTCAATTCTATAGTATCAACCCCGCATGAAAGAGATAGCCGTTTACGTAATGACCAAAGAGTTGACTTTGCATTAGAACTACCATATTCAACAGAGGACTCTAACAAGCATATCGGCTTTGTTCTGGAAATAAATGGTCAGCAATATCATTCTAGCATTATAAACAGAATTAAAGATGTCAGAAGAGAATATTCGTTATCCAGCCAAGGCTGGGGGGCATATGCATTGCAATCAATTAACGAAAGTACTTTTTCTGATTCAATAGAAAATGATGCAAGGTATTCTGATTACTTGCGTATCTTAAATGACAATTACCATAAAGAGTTAAGCCAAGAAAGGAAGAATCTTCTTCAATTTGTATTAGCACCTTTCGCAATAGCTAGAATAGAAAAAGTCATCATTGAGGCGCTAATTTCTGGCTATTTAGACCTTGATGCTGATATATGGAGAATTGCTGTTATCGAAAGAGATATTCCATGCGCTGCTCTTGCAATCAGAGACTTTATAGATATGTTTGAAAACATATCTCAGCTTATGGGCAATGAACAGAAATTGCCAAGGATAGACTTGCAGATTATTTCAACTGATGAATTTAAAGATTCACCTTTACATGATAATCGACCAGTAAAGACTAATCAACAAACATCAAAACGATTTGATGTTTGTATTGATGCTTCCATCTTATTAAGAGAAGGAATATCTGATTTTGCGATTTCCATAGAAAGCGACACTTATTATGTCATAAGAACTGCTCATCACCTTAAGGATAAAAGGCGTATTTATTGTTCTGAAAACATATCTTATCAACCTCTTGTTGAGAAGACAAGTCACGGTGAATACATAAATATCCCACAGCGACAAGGCTTCCTTGAATACTTCTTACAGAATATTTTCAGAAAACGAACATTTAGGGAAGGGCAGCTTCCTATATTGAGTCGTGCATTATCAGATAAAACTACTATTGGTCTCTTGCCAACAGGCGGAGGAAAGTCATTGACATACCAATTGCCAGTTCTACTTCAACCAGGAGTGGCGATTGTTGTTGACCCTCTTGTTTCTTTGATGGTAGATCAATACAATGGTTTAATTAACTGTAGAATAGATGTTTGTGCCTGCATAAATAGTAATATGGACAGAACCGAAAAGATGTACCATTTAGGTAGAATGCAGAATGGAGAGGTTCAGTTCATGCTATTATCGCCAGAAAGGTTCATGATGAAAGAAGATTTCCGTGATGAAATACTTTCTATGACGCATCAAAACAATGTTTATTTCTCATATGGAGTTATTGACGAAGTACATACAGTATCTGAATGGGGGCATGATTTCCGTCCAGCATATCTTCAATTAGGAAGAAATATGATGAGGTTTATGCAAACCAAATCTGGAGAAGCTATTTCAATTATAGGACTAACAGCAACTGCATCATTTGATGTTCTTGCTGATGTAGAACGTGAACTAACTCTTGGTAATCTTTTGTCCTTAGATAGTGATGCCATAGTTAGACCAGATTTGAGTGAACGAGAAGAACTCACTTATCGCATAATTCCAGTAAGAGCCAGTTTCTCCCAATTGCAAAATAGCCAGAATCACTATCTGTTGGATGCTAATCAGTGGAATCTACGTGATACCGTGTTTATGGCAAAAATGAATACGATAGAAACACTAATTAATGGTGTTCCTGAAAACATAAAAAGAATTAACGATTTCTGTAGCAAAGAAAATTATATAGAAGATTATAATAAAGACAGTTTCTATATCCCCCAAGACTCTTTTTACAAGAATGCTGGAATCATTTTCTGTCCATATAGAGAAGGAATTTATGGAGTAATGCCAAAAGTTACGCAATGGGGAATAACTCTTGGTGTGGCAAATAGAGTAAGAAATATGTATCCTTCTTTTCAAATAGGAACTTTTGTGGGTGGTGATGATCCTACGGTTATGAACCATTTTAAACATAATCGTCAGAACCTTATGGTTGCAACTAAAGCTTTTGGAATGGGTATAGACAAGTCGAATGTTCGCTATACAATAAATACCACTCATCCTTCTTCTATTGAAAGCTATGTACAAGAAGCGGGACGTGCTGGTCGTGACAAGAAAGTTGCCATTTCATATCTGCTATACGAGCCAACAGAGTATGTGCAGCTTTCTATTGAGAATCTGTCTGATATGTTTGGGCAGACAATTCCGTCTTTATTTGCTGGTTTAAAGGACAAATTCATTCTTGCAAGTGATATACGTAATTGCTTCAGGGCAATGAACGTACAAGATAGTATTATCGATGGATATGAAGAATTCCTCTTGAAGAAAAGACAGAATGCTGACGAAGACATACAACTCTATTTCCATAATAATTCATTCAAAGGAATAGACAAAGAGAAAGTCATACTTAATGAATTAACATACAATCCATGGGGGACCTTGCCTCAAGGAGGAATTTATTCTGCTTTACTAGTGCTTTCTGACGGAGAAGTTGCAGAGGTTATAATTCCTTGGGAGAATGAGTACAAAACCAATTCTGTTGAATTTGAACAACTGATCTTTACCGAAATTCAGAATGTTGCCAACCAAACAGGATGGGCAGCTCCACAGCTGCTTGGACAACTTCAAAATATCAGTCAAATAAGTTCCTTTGATGTATTGCTCAATAAACTGGCATCTGTAACAAGAGATGATAATTGGAGAATCCATTATAAATCTTCGGTATTGACAACATTAAAACACAAGTTTTATCGTAAACGTGATAAAGACGATACAGATAAAGCGATATACAGAATGTGTTGTATAGGTCTTGTTGATGATGTTCTCATTGATTATAACAATGAATTATACAAACTCAAAGTTGTAAAACATAATGATGAGTATTATTATGAGATGCTGCATTCATTCTTTGAGAAGTATTATTCTTCAGAACAAGCTGAAAGAAAAACGTTAGAATCAAAAGAACACAAAGGAAATTCCGTATCAGATAAGTGTATGGGCTATTTGACAGATTTTGTCTATCAGAATTTGGCAATTAAAAGAAAGCGTGCCATTGATGACATGAGAGAAGCTTGTTCTTATGGCATTAATGAAGGTGATGAAAGACTAAAGGATTTTATTCATCTATATTTCAACTCTAAATATGCTAGAGACAATTATGAGGTTGATGGCGAGAATTATTCTTTAAAGCAAGATATTCAAAAAGATGAATTATCAATAGATCTTATCTGGAAATATATTAAAGTAATAAATCGTGACACTTCTGGAACGGAGATATATAATGTCAAACATCTGTATGGTGCTATTTTGATTATACTTCGTGCACAAGCTAATGATGCAAATTCTAATCCAATTCTATTCTTACTACGTTCATTCTGTCTTGCATTTTTAGGAACTAATAATAATGATACACTTATAGAAGAGTTTAAGATTGGTTACAAAGAAAAAGGTTGGGATGAAATTATCTCAAAGTTGCAGAATACAGATCCAATCAAGATAAAGAATTGTATCGAGGAATTCAACTCTTTGATAGTCGCAAAGGCTAAAGATGGCTTTGTTAGTTCTTATATAAAACGGGTAAAAACAGAACTGAACCTTCTGATACTAAGTCGATTCTATAACGATTTTACTTATAAATATTGCAAATCATTATCATAATAAATAAAAATATGAATGAGAATACAATTAATGAGTTGTTAAATCAGCTCAACACAAACTTGCAAAATGTTGAATCAGCAAGAGAGCAAGTTGATGCCGTTGTTAAGGCTTATGGTTTGTTGTCAGAAGAAACCAAGCAATATACGACGGATTTGGGATTTATTGTCCAAAATACGAGAACAATCATTAGTCAACTGAAAGAAATCAAGAAGAACTTTCGTGAGAATGTTTCAACTGAAATAATAAAGGAAATTGGGTCTAATTCAAAAGAATTACAAACAAAAATCAGTAATGTTAGAACATTACTTTCACCTTTCAAGTCCGAAACAGAAACGCATTTGTCTAACATTACGGATGACATATCAAACAGGGCTACAGCAATTGATTCTGTGTTAGGAACAGTTTCAACAAACTTGAATACTGCGAATACTTGCCTCGGAAAATTGCAAACTAACTTGACTAATGAGACTACGTCGATTAAGAATCTCCTACATTCTATAAAGAATAATGAAGAAGAACATTATTCAAAGACATCATTGAAAGTAGATTCGTTAGGCAAAACACTTAATTCTAAAATAAACTGGACATTAGTAACAGTTGTTATCAATGTCATCTTAACCTGCATACTGTTGTACAAAGTTTGTTGTTAATCAGTAGAAACTTTTCACTTGAAGTACAATAAGTTATCATGTCAATACGAAAACCCTAAATGTGCTGATAAACGAGAACTACCTACATACGAAGAATTTTGTGGTGGTTTGCTTGCTACAATTAAACGTCCTGATATTGCAAATGGCGGTAATAATGGCGGTAATAATGGCGGTAATGATGTCGGTAATCTTAGAAAAGTGCAACTTACTGAAAGACAGCGGAAAATATATCATCTGATAGCTGCTGTACATGATATGAGCGTCAAGCAAATGGCGGTAATGCTGAATATGTCAGAAAGAACCTTGGAGCGAGATTTGGCGGTAATGCAGAAGAACAATATTATCAGACATGAAGGAAAGGCAAGGACAGGACATTGGGTAGTGTTGGAGCTGGCATAATTTCCTTTTTTACACATGCTAATGCACTTTTTTGCTTACTTGTATGCCGTCAGTCCGAAAAAATGTGTAACTTTGCGCATATTTTATAACTACAAACGAGTCTTGAAGACTCACTCTAAACTAAAATAACCAAAAACAACAATGAAAACATCATTACCGGAAAATGCCTTCACTGAACTTAAAGAAGGCGAAGAATATGAGCCATTGATGGAGCCGGGCAAAAAGTATGCCGAAGTAAATGCCTGGTCAGTTACTTGGGGAATCTTGATGGCAGTGCTCTTCAGTGCAGCCGCTGCTTACCTCGGACTCAAGGTTGGACAGGTCTTTGAGGCTGCCATTCCTATCGCCATCATCGCTGTTGGCGTATCAAGTGCCACGAAGCGAAAGGGTGCTCTTGGCGAGAATGTCATCATCCAGAGCATCGGAGCATGTAGCGGCGTTGTCGTTGCCGGTGCAATCTTCACATTGCCAGCACTTTACATAATACAAGCGAAGTATCCGGAAGTGACAGTAAACTTCTTCCAGGTATTCTTCTCATCATTGCTCGGTGGTATTCTCGGCATACTTTTCCTCATTCCTTTCCGCAAATATTTTGTGAAGGATATGCACGGCAAGTATCCTTTCCCTGAAGCCACAGCCACTACTCAGGTGCTCGTTTCGGGCGAAAAAGGCGGTTCTCAGGCAAAGCCTTTGCTCATCGCCGGACTTGTCGGCGGTATCTACGACTTCCTCGTTTCCACTTTCGGCACATGGGCAGAAACATTCACCACACGCGCCATCGCTGGCGGTGCTTACGTTGCAGAGAAGGCAAAGCTCGTCTTTGGCATAAACACTGGTGCCGCTGTCCTCGGTCTCGGCTATATCGTTGGCTTGAAGTATGCAGCCATCATCTGCGCAGGTTCTGCGTTGATTTGGTTTATCATCGTGCCACTCATGCCTTTCCTTGGCGACCAACTCCTTGAAGTCCTCAACCCAACATTCTCCGCAGCTACTGACGGCAGCGTGCAGAACATGGCTCCAGAAGTCATCTTCAAGACCTTCGCACGTCATATCGGTATCGGCGGCATCGCCATGGCAGGACTTATAGGTATAGTAAAGCAGTGGGGAATCATCAAGGGTTCTGTCTCTCTCGCTGCACGCGAACTGAAGGGCGGCCAAAGCCAAGGTCAAAGTCAAGGTCAAAGTCAAAGTCAAAGTCAAGTTCAGAGAACCCAGCGCGACATTTCAATGAAGATTGTTGCTTTCGGCGTAATCTTCGCTCTCATAGCCACATTCATCTTCTTCTATGCAGGCGTGGTTCACTTCAATCTCCTTCACGCCGTTGTGGGAATCCTCGTCATCGGCATCATCGCATTCCTCTTCACAACCGTTGCTGCGAATGCCATTGCCATCGTTGGTTCAAACCCTGTTTCGGGAATGACCCTCATGACACTCATCCTTGCTTCCGTCATCATGGTTGCTGTTGGCTTGAACGGTTCTGCGGGTATGATGGCATCGCTCATCATGGGTGGCGTAGTTTGTACGGCACTTTCTACAGCCGGCGGTTTCATCACAGACCTCAAGATAGGCTACTGGCTCGGCACTACACCGGCAAAGCAGGAGTCATGGAAGTTCCTTGGCATCCTTGTCTCTGCGGCAACTGTTGGCGGCGTGATGATCATCCTCAACAAGACTTACGGATTTGTTGGTGAGAACGCACTCGTAGCACCACAGGCTAACGCAATGGCAGCCGTTATCGAGCCACTCATGAGCGGTACAGGAGCACCTTGGGCTCTCTACGGTATTGGTGCTATCATGGCTCTCATCCTCAACTTCTGCAAGGTTCCTGCACTCGCTGTTGCCCTCGGTATGTTCATCCCTATGGAGCTTAATGCCCCACTCCTCGTCGGCGGTGCCATCAACTGGTTCGTGACAACACGTTCAAAGGACGCAGAGGTGAACAACGCACGCGGCGAACTTGGCACACTCCTTGCCAGCGGTTTCATTGCCGGTGGCGCATTGATGGGCGTAGTATCAGCAGGAATGAAGTTTGCCGGCTTCGAGTTCGACAGCTCCGCATGGCTTGCAAACCCACTCAGCGAAATACTCTCCCTCGGCGCATATCTCATCCTTATCTGCTACTTCATCATAGCAACGAGAATAAAGGCGGATAAGAAACAGTAGATTATCACATAATATCACATAACATAAAGAATCCCATGAATCCCCATGAGCCTGAAAAAGCCATGGGAATTCATGGGATTCTTTTTATATTTGTTCGTCCCCGAAAGGGGTTGTTGCGGAGCATCTACTTTGCAGAGAATGCTGCCGCTTCTGCTTCTGCTATTATTTCTTCGCGAGTTTTTCCTTTCAGCGAGATGTCAGAGAGGTCGAAATCCTCTTCCATTTTCTTACGACTCTTCTGGCTTTCAGCAGACTTATCGTCTGTTTGCGAGTCGATGTTTATCAGCGGATTGTTGTCAACAGGTTGAATCTCAGGCACAACCTCCATGATAGGCATCTCTTCCATCTTCGTGCGTTCCGACTTTGCAGCGAAAATCTTGTCCACATGCTTAGGCTGCTTGCGGAGCAACTGCAGCGCTTCCTTGCTTGCGTTCTGCTGACTTTCCTTCTTGGTATATCCCTTGCCGTGTCCGCATTTCACACCTTCTATGAACACATTGTACTCGAACATAGGGCTGTTTCCGTCCTTGTCAACGCTCTGTTTTACAAGTTCAAACGACACCTTCACCTTGTTCTTCTGCGTCCATTCCAGCAGTTTGCTTTTGAAGTTCACCTCCTTCTTTGCCATTTTATCCAGATCAATATACACACCGAGTATCCTGTTCTGCATAAAATCCATAATGGCGTCATAGCCGCGATCAAGATAAGCCGCACCCATGAGAGCTTCAAAAGCATTACCGCCCATGTAGTTGTTGTGGGAATTAGTATGACCAGCCGAAAGAATCAGGTTGTTTATGCCGAGCTGTTCCGCAAGTTTTCCGAGCGTGGCACGCTGCACGAGTTTGCTTCTCGTATTAGTAAGGAATCCTTCACGCTTACCCTTGAAGTGCTGATATACGATATCTCCCACCACAGCATCGAGTATTGCATCCCCGAGAAACTCCAGTCTCTCGTTGTTTTCCTGCTTTCCGTTCTTTCCCTTGTGGCGCACGCTGCTGTGCATGAGCGCATTCTTGTAGAGGGAGATGTCGTGCGG
>JAZRXS010000115.1:0-2569 GCA_045600325.1 Prevotella sp. | reverse complement strand
TGTAATCACCAAGGAGCAGTGGGAAGACAAGGAGAGTCGCGAAGCGTTCTATCAGCTTCTTCTCTACATGGCATTCTCCATGCTCAACTCCACCGTCGATACCGAAGTAAAGAGCATCCTCGGTCGTGCCGATGTTGTAATCAAGACAAAGACTGACATCTTCGTGCTTGAACTGAAGGTTGATGATACCGTAGAGAATGCCCTTTCGCAGATTGACGATAAGGGATATGCTATTCCTTACGAGGCAGATGGCAGAACCCTTACGAAATGTGGAGTATCCATTTCAAGTGAGCAACGTAACATCACCCATTGGCGCATTACAGATGCCGACGGTTCACTTCTTGAAGACAAAGATTTCTCAATACAAACCAAGGAAATATAGAATCGATGACATAAGTCATGAATTTTGTTTTACGTATCAGAAAAGAAGTATGGCAAGACCGATTAAAGAAACTCCTATACTATTTGGCGAAGACGCACGTCGCTTCGAAGCTCGAATGCAAGAGAAGCGAACAGAAAGCGCAGAAGCCAGGAACAGACGTCTGCAAAACTATGCTTTGGCGATGCAGATGATGGAGGCTGGTAAGAATGTGGTGATGACAACAAGACCAATGACATTGACAGATGCTTACCGAATCCTTGGAGAAATCTCGTCATAATTATTACCGCATAATCTTAAACATTATAAAATGAAAGCTTTCAAGGATTATACATTTGAGGATTTCAAGTACAGCGTACAATCCTCCGAGCGTGAGTTTGATTTCTCACGTCGTGAGTTCGTATCTTTCTATGCAGTCAAGCCTGAACAGGTTTCACATGTCAAACCAAACTCTGTTCAAACAAGATGAGCCATTTTACGAAGGAATACGCTACTCGAGTCAATGCAATAGTAACAGAGGCGCACATTTTTCCTGCCTTTAAGGAGGGTGAGTTGCCACCTCTTAGATTCTATACACAAAATGCGGCTTGGGACACAGGTGCTCAAAGAACCGTTATAGCTCCGCATGTTGCTGAAGCACTTGAATTGAAGTCGCTTGGCAAAGTACCTCTCATGGGTGTAGGTGGCGATAAGGAGGCTGACGTCTATAAGGTTGCTATAGCCTTGCCCGATGCCAAAATTTATCGTGACTATTTTGTATATGGCATTGATATTGACGATTATGAGATGCTTATAGGCATGGACATCATCTCAAAGTCAGACTTTGTGATAACCAATGCCGATGGTCATACTGTACTGTCATTCCGTAATCCAAGTAAAGAACACATTAGATTAGAAGATTAAATACCAAATGACTGACCTCCTCTCTCCATATCACACATTTCTTGGTGTTAGTGAAAGTTCTAACATGCTGATACCCACTGTTTTAGGGGGTGTTGCGCGCAGCTAACTCGCATAATTATAGATAGATACAAAGCCTTCAAGAGGTGCTTACGGGCATCTTTGGAAGGCTTTGTTTTGTTTTCTATGCCAACTAACTAATTTATAACTCATAATTATAAATCATATTCCTGGATGGATGAACTGATTGTATCAAGTGTACGCTTCCTTGGCGCATTGCCAATGTTTGTAGCTGCGGTTTGTCTCGTATTATTCAACCGAGGCAAGCTGCAGTCGGCTGTATATAACCGTTCGCGCTGGTTCACCGCTGCAGCCACCATTATGCTTGGCATTCACTTCGCCATACAGTTTGTCTATCAGCTTCGCGAGCAGAGCGTCACACTCTGCTGGACAGTGAACATGCTGGCGTACGTCATCGCCACACCGCTCTACAACATGGCAGAGCTCAACCTGCTGCGTGCCGGTCACGACATGAAGCCGAGATACTGGAGCAACGGAATCTTCATGGCTGTTTGTTATATCATCCTCGCCATAGGTTATTTCACCGACACTCTTGTCAACGATGTACAGCCATGGATGACGGCAACATTCGTCGTGGCATTGCTATATTTCCTGAAAGTAATAGAACTCTCATGGGTTCTCGGCAATGAGATGAAACAAGCAAGCACACGTCTGACGGACGAGGAACTGTCGCAGCGTCACAGCGTGCTGCGGTTCACTGCCAGTGTCATGAAATGGATCATCTTCTTCTCACTCTTCTCTCCGTGGGTGGGAATGTCGTCATCCCTGTTGCTCAATTCCTTCTACGGCATCATCGTCTTCATGCTCTTGCTGATATTCATTGTCACGTTCATCGTCTATGGCTGGAACATGGCAGAGTGCATCAAGGTGGACGACGAGATTGCAGAAGCCGTAACAGCAGAAGCTGAGAACCTGGACGAACAGCTTCGCCAGTGCATAGAGCAATGGGTAAGCGAGCGCCACTTCACCGATTCCAACATCACCATCAACAACGCACTTGAAGAGATGGGCATTTCCTCCACATCCCTCAGCTACTACCTTGAGCAGCACACCTCCGTTGAAAGTTACCGCCAGTGGCTGCCCTATCTCCGCATAGAGGAAGCCAAGCGCATCATGCTTGCCCATCCCGACTATTCGCTCCAAGCCGTTGCCGAAGAATGTGGCTATACCAACAGCAGCAACTTCTCCCGCGCCTTCAAGAACCAGGAG
>JAZRXS010000114.1:0-5530 GCA_045600325.1 Prevotella sp. | reverse complement strand
ACTATTAACCCTAATGGAAAATCAACAAAACAACGGCTTTTACAAGCTTTCTTGGTTGCAGCGAATAGGCTTCGGTTCTGGCGACCTTGCACAAAACCTCATCTTCCAGACAGTGGCTGTTTACATGATGCTGTACATGACAACAGTATTGAAAATCAGCCCTGAATTTGTCGGCACACTTATCCTCGTGGTACGACTCCTCGACTGTATTTGGTCACCTGTGGTTGGCCGCTACATCGACAACAACAATCCTAAGTTCGGAAAATACCGCTCTTACCTCCTCTATGGTGGTATTCCTTTGACAATTGCGGCATGCTTGCTCATGCTTCCTCAGGTGGCTGCGTGGTCAGAAGGTGCCAAGATGGGTTATGCTGTAGTAAGCTATGGTTTATTAAGCATGATCTACTCCGTGGTAAACATCCCATACGGCTCTATCATGGCAAGTATGACTCGTGACAACGATGAGGTTCTCAAGCTTACTTCCACTCGTATGGTATGCGCCAACATCGGTCAGATCATTGTTCAGGCAGGTTTCCCAATCGGCTTGGCTGTTTTTGCCGGCGCAAGCATCAACTGGGATCAGGCGTTGTTTATGGCTATCGGTACTATCCCTGCTTTCATCATCCTCCCATCATTGCCTGTATTGAAGAATATGTTCGGTAAGAAGGGTCTTTACTACCTCCTTCTCGCTATCGGTTTCATTGGTTTTGTTATCCTTTACATCGTTCCTAACGTAGCAAATGTGGCTGATTGCAAGACTTTAGTACAGACTGCCAAGGTGATGACAGGTGTCGGCTTGCTCGTAGGTTCATTGATGTGGGCACTCGTACCTGAAGTTATCACTGAGGCTGAGTATCGCACAGGCAACCGTCCAGCAGCTACTGTAAACGCTCTTGCTGGTGTTGCTTTCAAGGCAGGTTTTTCTATCGCTGGATGGATTACTCCTCTTGTGATGGGTATGATTGGTTTTGACCTCTCAAGCGAATCTTCTGCACTCGAAACTGATCCATACGCTTGGTTCTCAGTAACTTCGCTGTTTGCGATTGTAGGTCTTGGCCTTCTGTTCTATTGTTTCAAGAGCTGTAAGGAGAATATTGCCACCACTCCTGAGAAGCCTGTTACTTACGGCGAGATGTTCGCTGAGTTCAAGGCCAACAAGTGCTTGCAGTTGATGATCGGAATCTTCATTGTCGTATTCCTCGCATCATTCATCAGCGGTCCTGTAAACGCTTATTATATGAATCTGGCAGATTATTCTGCAACAGTTCAGAACGCTATTCTCTGGTTCACAACTATCATTCCTGCTATCCTCCTCATCGTTGTAGGTTACCTTATCTATAGATACCCACTCACAGACGAGAAGCTCGACGAAATGAACCGTGAGATTGAAGCTCGCAACAAGAAGTAATACAACAGTTCCCTCCCATTCTTGGGAGGGCTTATAACCTACCTAACATGAAAAAGATACTATTAACCGCAGCTTTGCTCTGCTCTCTTGGCGTCAGCGCACAGAAGAATATGCAGCTTCGTCAGCTTATTCCTGCTGAGAATATCCTTATAGGCGCAACCGTCAACCAATGGGTTGTGGCTGCCGACCTCGGACTTTCAGAGCATCAGATTAACGATCCAAGCTACAAACTCGTGGGAAACCGCGAGCAGATGAAGGTTGAGATGAGCGTTGTGCCAAAGGAATTCAACTGTGTAACAGCAGAAAACTGCATGAAGTCTGAGGTCATTTCTCCAAAGAAAGGCATCTTCGACTTCGTACTCGCAGACCAGTTCGTAGAATATGCTCAGAAGCATAACCTTACTATCATTGCCCACGCTCCAATCTGGCACTCACAGTGCGCTCGCTGGATTTGCCATAACGAGGACGGAAGTCTCGTAAGCAAGGAGCAACTCAAGGCAAACATGCGTACTTACATCAGCACTGTCTATGGTCATTTCCGTGGCAAGATCAAGGGCTATGATGTAGTAAACGAGGCCATTGAAGACGACGGTTCTTACCGCAAGAGCGACTTCTACAAGATCATGGGCGAGGAGTTCATCGACTGGGCTTTCCAGTGCGCTCAGGAAGCTGACCCTAACACAGAGCTTTATTACAACGACTACTCTATGTCTGCTCCTGGCAAGCGTGCTACTGTCGTTAAGATGGTTCAGCGTCTCAAGAGCAAGGGCATTCGCATCGATGCTGTCGGTTTGCAGACACACATCGGCATGGACTTCCCTGATCTTAAGGAATACGAGAAGTCTATCACAGATTTTATCAACGCCGGTGTTGACGTTCAGCTTACAGAAACAGACATGTCTATTCTGCCAAACCCTTACACAGGTGCTGATGTTTCTACTCGTTTCCAATATACTCCAGAGAAAGACCCTTATAAGAACGGCATCGATGCAAAGCAGTTGAAGCCATGGCAGGACCGCTTCAAGCAGCTTTTCGCTATCATCAACAAGCATTCTGCTCACGTTAAGCGTGTTACTTTCTGGGGCATTACTGACGCTTCTTCATGGAAGAACGACTTCCCAATCCCTGGTCGTACGGACTATCCGCTTCCTTTCGACCGCGAAGGAAAGTTCAAGTTCTAATAATATAAAGGTAAGAAAAAGGCTCGTGTTCAATCTGACACGAGCCTTTTTTCCATTCAATCTATTTCTTAATCCTTCCGAAAGTCTTTATGCTGGTGTATTTTCGCCAGAGATTCACCTTTCGGTATTCCGGTACGCCGTGACGACGGATGAAGTCGCGAGCTCCTTCAAGCATACGATGGGCAACTTTTCCGTCGGTGTAAGGGTCGTAGTTGCGGATGATCCATTGGCGCTTTTCAAGTGCAGGGTCGTCGGTGATGGCGGCACGATAAGCAGCAGGAATCTCCTCCGGTGTGTCGCAGTTCTGCCAATAGAGGTCTTTTGCTACGGCACGAAGGGTGATGACAGGCTTGTCGAGAAGGAGAAATTCGTATATTGTTGATGAAGTGTCGGAAATCATTGCGTCTGCCATGAGCATATACTTCGTTACGGTGAAATCGTCAATAAAGAGGATGTCCTTCTCTTCAGCAGCAAGCTGGCGGTAGTTGTCAAGATGATGCTGCGGCGTCAGTGGATGGAATTTCATTATGACGAGAGTGTCCTTGTTCAAGCGGACTAGTGAGCGCAGCGCTTCCTTCATGTCGCCAAGCGAGGTTAGGGAAGGGGAGAAGGTTGGAGCATAGAGGACGATGCGTTCCTTGCCATGCTCGTTGAGTAGCTGCTGGCGCAGATCATCATAGTCATGACGATGGCGAGCTATCCAGTCCTGTCGTGGCCAGCCAGTCTCAAGAACCTCGAAGTCGCCATATTTCCTTGATAGTTTCTTGAACGGTCCAGTGAAGAATGGTCCTTGCGTGAAGTAAGTGTCAAAGTAACGGCGGATAACCCAGTGGTCTTTCTTCTCTGCGGCATAGCCATGGAAAACCTGAATCTTTACACCAGAAAGGTAGTAAGGCACGATGTTGCCTGGCACGAAGACTGCCTCAGGATGATAGTCGTAGCACTCCTGAATGGAATTTGTGTATCTCACCTCGTCCTTGTAGGGGAAGTCTGTTATCTTGCGCTCGTCAATGAACCAGAGTATGTCGTTGTCGCCTTCAAGGACTGCTTCGTCGTGGATAGGACGGAGAATGTCTATGGCGTATTTGTTTTCGCAGAAGAGAAGTATTTTCATAATGCGTTATTCGTATTTTGTTTTCTGCTGCAAAGTTAATGCTTTTTTGAAGAATAGGGAAAAGAAGGCAGCTTAAGTTTCTTTTTCTTTTGTCGCATTTAACGTATATTAAGTAAAAAACTTTTAACGGCAGCCAATGCTTTGCCAATAAAACTTAAAAAGCGAGTTAGGGTAGAGGCAATATATTAGTTTTTGTTTAACTTTGCACAACGAAACATCATTAGCCTCATGAAATTCCTACTTACAGCCCTTTTGCTACTCTCCGTACTGTGCCTGTCTGTCAGAGCACAGCGGCAGATTGTCGTTATGAGCTATGAGTCGCAGTTGCCCTTGCGAGATGTCTATGTTAGGATAGATACCTGTAAAACACCTATTCGCACTAACTATCAGGGGGTTGCTGTGCTTCCTGACAGTTTCGGCATCGCCACTTTCAGCAATGTCAACCATCTGCAAACGAAACTCCGTAGCGAAGAGATTAAGGACAGCGTTTGGCTCATTCCAAAGGAACATACGCTCGACGAGGTCGTAGTGTGGGGAAAGCGCCAGCGCAATGATTTGAGTATGAAGTTTGCCTTGCCAAAGAACAACGATGTGCTGACAAAGCCGTCAGCGCCATCGGGACATGATTACTTACAGACTCTATACGACTTGTTCCACCGAAAGCGCAAGAAAGCCAATGAGAGAGCTCTTGAGGTGCTGAAGAATTATTAGGTAATGCCTAGCCCAGCCTCTCAAAGAAGGTGCAGATATCTTCCCAACACTTGAAGGTGTCGCTGCCGAACTGGATGTTTGTGCCCATGAAATCAGGCTCTTCCTCTCGTGCTATGTAGAAATCGCCGAGGAGGAGCTTCGGCTTGTTTGTGAAGATTATAGAGTCGTGAGCTGGTGCGGAAAGATATTTCTCCACCCACGTCTGCACATTATTTATATATGTGTGGTCGTTGGTAGGAGCGTCTGCCACGATGTAAACCGTATATTTCTCAATAAGCTGGTAGTAGGCAATGCGCAGTGAAGAAGCTGCCTGCATGTACTGGTCGTGGAGACAGTCAAAATGAATGAAGAGCGGTGGTAGTTCAATGCCCTCCTGCTTATTGCGAATCTTGCGGATAAGCGGTAGAAGGTAGTTGTGGACGGTGTGATCCGTAAGGCGATGCTCACCGTGGAAATGGATTGCGTTAGGGTAATGTTCGCGGAAAAGGTCGAAGGTATGGACGATAGGGTCTTCATCGCCGAAGAGACCATAGACGCGACCTTTCTCTTCCTCCGTGATGTCCTGGAAACAGAGCTGTGTGATGGCTGCGTATTCCTTGACCATGGCCTTAGTGATGATGAACTCCTGAACGCCGTCTGCGCGAGGATTCTGGAAAGTGAGCTTGCCCACCATACCATGAGAACTCATTGTGTCGCCCATCTGGAAAGCGGGATTCACGAGAATGCGGTCGAAGCCTTTGAGTTGCTCCGTGTACATTCCGCCCATGGAAGTGCCGACGATGATGTCCGGCTGCTCTTCCTCTGCCATCTGCTTGAGCATGGCAATGGCTTCCTCTGGCACTATTGGTATATCTCTTGCTACGACCTCATCGTTTGGCAAACAGGAGCGAAGGAGCTTCACTGTGCCTGACTGCGCCGATGAGCCGAAGCCGTGTACGTACATCAGTTTCATTTATGATTTGATGATTTAGTCATTTTGGGAGGTGTCCTGCCCTCAGGACACCATCTGCCAATAAAAGTAATATTACCTTTTTCTCCATGTTGGTGCGTTGAGGGCAACGCACCTCCCAATTTTAATTCGCTACAAAATTACACATTTTGCGGTTTTTGGCAAAG
>JAZRXS010000113.1:0-16081 GCA_045600325.1 Prevotella sp. | reverse complement strand
GGAAAGTTTTTCCGGAAAAAAGAGTAGAGTAAAAGCGTGTTTTTGTTACATATCTGTATCAAATCGGCTAAAAAACTATAAAAAATGGTTCATTTTGATAAAAAATCCTTGATTCTCTTGCAGCATATCAAGGATTTTTTTAATTTTGTAGTGCGTAAAACCAATAAAAGTGTTGAGTAAAAACTTTTAAAAGTGTAGCGCAAAAACATAATTACAAATTTTGTTTACTTACCAATAATACCAGAAACAAAAAGAAACAATCTAAACAAATATCATGAGTTATATTAAATTTGAGAAGGCTCTGATGACTAACCTCGAGGAATCGTTGCAGCGAGAACTGTTGCGTACGAACCGCTCGGGAGCTTACTCTTGTTCCACAATCGTTGATTGCAACACAAGAAAGTATCATGGTCTGCTCGTAGTTCCTGTTCCAGAACTGGACGACGAGAACCACGTCTTGCTTTCTTCGCTCGACTGTACTGTTGTGCAGCACGGCGTAGAGTTCAATCTCGGTTTGCACAAGTATCAGGGCAACAACTATGCTCCTAAGGGGCATAAGTACATTCGCGAGTTCTCTTGCGATTTGATGCCAACAACGATTTATCGTGTTGGTGGAGTTATTCTTAAGAAGGAGGTTATCTTCCAGACTTTCGAAGACCGTATTCTTCTTCGCTACACATTGGAAGACGCTCACTCTCCAACGAAGCTTCGCCTTCGTCCTTTCCTTGCTTTCCGTAGCGTTCGTCAGTTTACTCACGAGAACAATGTTGCTTCTCGCGAGTACAAGCACGTTCCTAACGGTATCAAGACTTGCATGTACGCAGGCTATCCAGACCTCTACATGCAGCTCTCTAAGAAGAACGAGTTCGTGTTCCAGCCAGATTGGTATCGTGGCATAGAATATCCAAAGGAGCAGGAGCGCGGTTATGCTTCAAACGAAGACCTCTACGTACCAGGATATTTCGAGGTTGACATGAAGAAGGGCGACAGCATCGTCTTCGCGGCATCTACTTCCGAGTACAAGAGTTCACAGCTCACAAAGCTCTTTGAGTCAGAGTGTTCAAAGCGCGTTCCTCGCGACAACTTCTACGACTGTCTCGTAGGTTCTGCCCATCAGTTCTCTAACTACGACGGTGACGAGAGCTACATCCTTGCAGGTTATCCTTGGTTCAAGGCACGCGCTCGCGATACGTTCATCGCACTTCCAGGCTTGACGCTCTCCATCGACGAGATTGAGAAGTTCGAGAAGTTCATGAAGACAGGCGAGAAGGCCATCCGTGAGTTCATGGAAGGCAAGCCTCTCTCAGTGAAGATCTATGAGATGGAGCAGCCTGACGCAATGCTTTGGGCTATCTGGGCACTCCAGCAATATAATAAGGTGGTAGGCGATGCAAAGACTTTCGAGAAGTACGGAAAGCTCATCACCGATGTGGCGCATTACATCCACGCCAACAAGCACCCTAACCTCCGCTACGACGAGAACGGACTTGTTTGGGTAGATGGCAAGGAGAAGGCTATGACATGGATGAACTCCACTGCCAACGGTCGCCCTGTAGTGCCACGTACCGGCTATGTCGTTGAGATCAACGCTCTCTGGTACAACGCCTTGAAGTACTGCGCCAAGCTTGCCGTTTACAACAATGACGCAAAGAACGCACAGCAGCTTGAGGAACTTGCTTCGCTCACAAAGCAGTCGTTCATCTCTACTTTCGTCAATGAGTACGGCTATCTCTTCGACTATGTCGATGGCAACTATATGGATTGGAGCGTTCGTCCGAACATGATCTTTGCTACGGCTCTCGACTACTCTCCGCTCTCTCAGGAGCAGAAGAAGAGCGTTGTAGATTATTGTACGCGCGAGCTTCTCACACCTCGTGGTCTCCGTTCGCTCTCTCCAAAGAGTGGTGGCTACAACCCGATGTACGTCGGTCCACAGCATCAGCGCGACTACGCTTACCATCAGGGTACAGCATGGCCATGGCTCGGCTGCTTCTATCTTGAGGCTGTTCTCCGTCTCTACAAGAAGTCTCGCCTGAGCTTCATCCAGCGCCAGATGGCAGGTTATGAGGATGATATGACGCTCAACTGCGTGACTACCATCCCAGAGCTTGCTGACGGTAACCCTCCATTCCGCGCTCGTGGAGCCGTTTCTTTCGCAATGAATGTGGCAGAAATCCTCCGCACCATCAGCATTATTGGTAAATATACATACGATAAATAAAAAGAAAGGACGCACAAATGAAAGTATTAATGTTCGGTTGGGAATACCCACCTCATGTGTTTGGCGGACTTGCTACTGCTAACTACGGTATCACTCAAGGCCTCAAGGCGCAGAGTGACCTTGAGATAACTCTCTGTCTGCCACACCCGTTCGGCGACGAAGAGAAGAATGCTGCCAAGATCATCGACCTCGGCAATGTGCCTATCGCGTGGCGTGACCCTGCTTGGGACACTGTCGTTGAGCGCATTGGCACAAAGATGGATCCGCAGATCTATTTCCAGATGCGTGACCATATCTACGCCGACTTCAACTACATGCCGGTCAACGACATGGGATGTCTCTATTTCTCTCCTGGCTATACAGGCAATCTTCCAGAGGAAATCAACAACTACTCCATCGTTGCGGGTGTTGTGGCGCGTGCAGAGGAGTTCGACATCATCCACGCTCACGACTGGCTCACTTACCCTGCTGGCATCCATGCAAAGCAGGTCAGCGGAAAGCCACTCTGTATCCACGTTCACGCTACAGACTTCGACCGTTCTCGTGGCAACGTAAACCCAACGGTTTACTCTATCGAGAAGAATGGTATGGACAATGCTGACTGCATCATGTGTGTGTCAGAGCTTACTCGCCAGACCGTAATCAACCACTACCATCAGGACCCAGCGAAGTGTTTTGCTGTCCACAACGCCGTTTATCCTCTCAACGAAGAGTATCAGGCTATCCCACGTCCTGACCATAAAGGCAAGGAGAAGGTCGTTACATTCCTCGGCCGTCTCACAATGCAGAAAGGTCCTGAATATTTCGTGGAAGCTGCTAAGATGGTGCTCGACCGTACCCACAACGTACGTTTCTGTATGGCAGGCTCGGGCGATATGATGGAAGCAATGATCCAGATGGTTGCCGATCGCGGTATCGCCGACCGTTTCCACTTCCCAGGCTTCATGCGAGGCAAGCAGGTTTACGAATGTCTGAAGGATTCCGATGTCTATGTAATGCCTTCCGTTTCAGAGCCTTTCGGTATCTCTCCTCTTGAGGCTATGCAGTGCGGAACGCCTACAATCATCTCTTATCAGTCAGGTTGCGGTGAGATTCTTTCCAACTGTATCAAGACGGACTATTGGGACATCCAGGCTATGGCAGACGCCATCTACTCTATCTGTGCAAACGAGTCGCTCTTCGAGTACCTCTCTGTGGAAGGAAAGAAGGAAGTTGACCAGATCACATGGGAGAAGGTAGGCCTCTGGATTCGCGAACTCTACGACCGCACTTTGGGACTTAAGTAGGCCTCTCCCCCCTTACCCCCTCCCCGATTATGGGGAGGGGGAGGAATTACCTTTCAAGGATAGAGGCTAAATGTTTTATAAATATAAGTTTACAATAACCAATAAGTGATATTCCCCCCACAAAATCATATCACTCCCCCTCCCCATAATCGGGGAGGGGGCTGGGGGGAGAGGCTTGTTTATGAAAACAATACAATTATACTTTGAGATTCACCAGATAATTCATCTCAAGCGTTACCGTTTCTTCGACATCGGTACCGACCATTACTACTACGACGACTACGAGAACGAGCGTAGCATCACTGATATTGCAGAGCGTTCATACATGCCTGCACTCAATGCCTTCCAGGAAATGATCAAGGAGCACGGCAAATACTTCAAGCTTGCGTTCTCTATCTCCGGCGTTGGTATGGAGCAACTCGAGATGCACGCGCCACAGGTCATTGCAAAACTTCAGGAACTCAACGACACCGGCTGCGTGGAATTCCTCGCAGAGCCTTACTCTCACGGCCTTTCTTCACTCGCTGACCCAGAGTGCTTCGCAGAGGACGTAAAGAAGCAGGCAGAGAAGATGAAGGAGTACTTCGGCAAGTATCCTACCGTTCTCCGCAACTCATCCCTCATCTATTCTGACGACATCGCCATGCAGGCTCAGGCCATGGGCTTCAAGGGTATGCTCACGGAAGGTGCAAAGCACGTACTCGGATGGAAGTCACCACACTATGTTTACAGCTCGGCTGTAGCACCAGAACTCAAGCTCCTTCTCCGCGACGTAGAGCTTTCTGACGACATCTCTCTCCGCTTCAACAACCCTGAATGGTCTGGCTATCCTCTCTTTGCCGACTCTTACATCCAGCGCATAGCAGATACTCCAAAGGAGGAGCAGGTCATCAATATCTTCATGGAGCTTTCTGCTCTCGGCATCGCTCAGCCACTCTCTTCTAACATCCTCGACTTCATCAAGGCTCTTCCTACATGCGCCAAGGCTAAGGGCATCGAGTTTGCTACTCCTACGGAAGTGTTCAACAAGATCAACTCTGTTGACCACATCTCTGTTCCTGACACTCTCTCATGGGTTGACGAGGAGCGCGACTGCTCTTGCTGGCTCGGAAACAACATGCAGCGTGAGGCATTCAACAAGCTCTACTCCGTTGCTGAGCGCGTGCGCATCATGAAGGATCCTGCCATCACTCAGGACTGGGATTACCTCCAGGCAGCAAACAACTTCCGTTTCATGACTACAAAGCCATCTAACGTAGGTCTCGACCGTGGCATCTACATCACTCCGTTCGATGCGTTCACAAACTACATGAACATCCTTGGCGACTTCATGAACCGCGTGAAGAGCAAGTATCAGTCACTCGACGACGACGAGCTCAACGACCTCCTTACTACCATCCGCAACCAGGGTGAGGAAATCACGATGAAGGATCAGGAGATCAGCCGTCTCAAGGCTCTCATCACAAAGATCTCTCCAGACGCTCTCGAAGAGAAGAAGCCTGCAAAGAAGGCTCCGGCAAAGAAGGCACCTGCAAAGAAAGCTGCTCCTAAAAAGGAAGCTAAGCCAGCAGCTGAGAAGAAGCCTGCTACAAAGAAGGCTGCTCCTAAGAAGGAAGCTAAGCCAGCTGAAGAGAAGTAATCCTCTTTCTGCAACAATACAACAAAATCCACCGCATCCCATTCATTTTGATGCAGTGGATTTTTGTTTTCTCATGTAACCTTTTTGCAAAAATAAACAAAGCCACTCCGTTGAGAGTGGCTTATGTTTTTTGAGGCTCGAAACGACCGAGAGGTCATAAAGGTTGTCATCCTTTCTGCGAATTCCTCTGTTTTGACGCTGCAAAGGTATATAATCTTTTTATTATAGTCAAATTTTTCAAATCCAAAGTGTCTATTAGTGCCATTTTATTAAGTATCTGAAGGAAAGCGAGTGGAAAAACAAAAATAAATTTGTTTTTTCGCTCGCTTAATCGTAACTTTGCAGCGAAATAAAATACTGGCTGCATAATGCTGCCTCTTGCCGGTGGGCAAGGAAAAACAGAAAAGAAAACTAATAATTATAAGTGTATGACTGTTACTGTAAACTTTACTTACGACCAGATGTTTGATATGGTCATGCAGCTCACATACGCAGATCGTATGCGAATGAGTAATGATATCATAAAACAATCTCGTATGGAAGCATTCTCTAAGATTGCACTCTCAGAACGTCCAGACGAATTGGATGACGCAGTTATTCTTGCAGAATGCAAAGCAGCTCGTCAGGAAATATATAATCAAACAATAGCAACGAGATGACAGAAGAACGTATCAGAGTCGTTGTGGACACAAATCTGTGGATTAGTCTGTTGATTGGAGGAAAGTTGTCAAATCTCCTTGAAGTACTGATGAATCCCGGTTTGGAGTTGATTGGTACTGAATTTCTACGAATGGAGATTATTAATGTTGTTCAGCGCCCTAAGTTTCGTAAGTATTTTCCGATAGAAAAAGCGAATCTTCTTATGGAATGGATGGATAGTGTGATGACTACTGTTACCATTAACACTATAACACCGCGTTGCCGTGACCCCAAAGACGATTATCTATTGGAATTAGCTGTGCAGTCACAGGCCATCTATCTTGTTTCAGGAGACTACGATCTTTTATCTCTGAATCAGGTGGAAGGTTGTCGTATTATGACCTACCCGCAGTTTTTGGAAGAAATGAAGAATGTTCTATAACATATAGAAAGCCCAACGCTCATTATGGCTTATAACTGCTGAGCATTACATACAGGCTGCATAATGCTGCCTCTTGCCGGTGGGCGAGGAACTACATATTATAATAATTAACAACGTTCTGTGTTATCGAATCACCTTGGAACCTGAGAAATTCTAAACCGATTCAAATGTAACACTATACAGAAGTAATAGGAACGTCTGCGCAATAGCGTGGACGGACTTATCTGTATAGTGTGGGCAATTCTCAGGGCCTCAAGGTGAAGATAAGAAGCGTCCGCGCTTTCTTTTTCTTCATCGGAGGCTCTTTTTGCGTTTGCCCACATTCTCTTATAGCCTCCCTTGTGGGGAGGTTGGAGGGGTCAGATAAGACAGCAACGTCCTTAGAATCTATTGTGCTATGAACAAGACGCTGATAGACAACAGTGCCAATCTGAAAATGGTTGGCGCGTTGAAGGAGTGCATCTCTATGCCAGAGGTGGACACTATTCGCATTGCCACAGGTTATTGGGATATACCTGGTACTGCACTTGTCGTTAATGAACTTCAAGAATTCCTCAATCGTAACGGAGCAAAGTTGAAACTCCTCATTGGCAAAGACCCATACGTCTATGCAAAAATGCTGAAGGAACCGAAGTTCATGAACAAATCATATCCCGACGAATTTATCCGCACCAACATTGATGACCTTGCAGACAATCTACTTGATGAATATAAGCAGGTAATAGACCTCCTTCTGACATTCTGCGAAAAGGGGGTTGTGAAGAATGGCTCTCGTAAAGCTCAGCTCACCGAGTCCCTTCCGGAGTCAAAGATTGAAATCCGTACTTTCCGTAAGAATGAAGATGACGAAAGCCAGTTCCTTCATTCCAAGTGCTATATCTTCACATCTGAGGATGATGAAGAAAAGCAGATGCACGCCATCGTTGGCAGTAGTAATTTCACAAAGAAGGGACTGGAAGGAAATGCCGAACTCAATGTATTGGAGAACGATCCTTACATGATTAATGCGCCGCTCAAACCAACACGCAAAGGTCACATCACATGGTTTGAAGAAAAGTGGGAACAAGCTGAGGATTGGACACAAGAGTTCCTTGAGCAAATCCTCAAACCGTCTAAACCTGTTCAGCAGATAGAGGCAGAGAAGAACAAAGAGCCAGAACCTCTCACGCCATACGAGCTGTATATAAAACTGCTTCAAACAAAGTTTGGCGATTTGGTGGATAAGGACATTGATGAAGTCATTGAGAGCTATCTGCCGCAAGGTTACGACAAATACACCTATCAGATAGATGCCGTAAAGCAATGTTTCAATACAATGAAAGAACATGGCGGCTTCCTGCTTGCTGATGTTGTAGGCTTGGGAAAGACTATTGTAGGCTCATTGGTAATCAAGCACTTCCTTCAGTTTCCTGACGATGACGGTCGCGAACGTAAAGTTCTCATTATTACTCCTCCGGCAATCAGGTCAGCATGGGAAGAAACGATAAAAGTCTTTGACGAGAATGCTTCCGACAAGATGGAGAACTATATTGACTACATCACAACGGGTAGCATCGGAAAACTCGTTGGAGAAGAAATAGATGATGATGACAATAATGACAATGACAGCGGAGATACTGGCGACTTTGACGGAGAACTGCTTCATGAGAATTATGGTCTTATCATTATAGACGAAAGCCATAAGTTCCGTAATAGCGGAACAAATATGTATAAGTCTCTTGACGATCTTATCAGTCAGATAGGAGCTGACACTGGTGCTTATCCTTATATAGGTCTGCTTAGTGCTACGCCTCAGAACAACCGTCCTGACGATTTAAAGAATCAGATTTACCTATTTGAGCGTAGCCATGCTGACACTACTCTGACAAAAGCTAACAGCGGAAATCTTGAAAACTTCTTCTCTGAGATTAATGCCGAATATTCAAGCATCATTCATCCTGATGACGACGACCCTACTACTCCAGAAGAACGAAGTGAGAACCTTAAGAAACTGTCACGACGCATTCGTGATTGCGTTTTGATGGATATAATGGTTCGTCGTACACGAACGGATGTCACCAAGTATTATAAGGATGACATGGAACGACAGAACCTGAAGTTTCCAAAGATAGAAGGTCCTAACGAACTTGAATACAAGATGGATTCCACCCTCTCGCATCTCTTTGCAGGGACTATGGACATCATAGCTCCTTCTGATGAATATAAACTAAGGAGTTCTCGCTATCTTAATTATTACCGTTATCGTGCAATTCAGTTCCTCGTAGATCCTAAAGAAAAGGAAAAGCACAAGGGTAAGGGTTCGCGCAATGCTGATACCTTGGCAGAACAGCTTGCCAACATCATGCAGATAAACCTTGTCAAGCGCCTTGAAAGTAGTTTCTCTGCGTTCTATGAGTCTCTCCGTAATCTGCGCCAATACACGAAGAACATGATTGACATGTGGGAGTCTGGTCATATCTTCATCTGTCCACAAATTAATATCAACACAGAACTTGACAGAAAGGCAAAGGAGAAGAAACGTAATCGTACAGTTTCCTTCAGTGATTGCCTTGATGACATTCGTGCAAAAATAGAAAAACTAAACGAGGAAGGACGCAATGAGAACAACCGCAATAAGGAATATGCTCCTGCTGACATGAAGTCGGATTACATTGACCTTCTTCGTGCTGACTACGATCTTATTTCCGATCTTTGCGACCGCTGGGCAAAGAATACCGAGGATCCAAAACTTGATGTATTCAAGGAGAATCTGAAGCATGTACTTTTCGATCCAGAGAAGAATGTACCGCAGAAGCTGGTGGTGTTCTCCGAGGCCATTGATTCTGTTGATACGATAAAGCGAGTGGCTGAAGGAAAAGGCTACAGAGTGCTGAAAGTTACTGCCGAGAATCGTAAGGACATGGAACCTGTTATCCAAGCGAACTTCGACGCCAACTACGGAAAGAAGCCTGGCGAAGAGCAAAAGAATGATTATGACATCATTGTTACTACGGAAGTTCTTGCGGAAGGCATAAACTTGCATCGTGCCAACGTCATCCTGAATTACGATACGCCGTGGAACTCTACACGTCTGATGCAGCGCATTGGTCGCGTAAATCGTATTGGTTCCACTCAGGATAAGGTTTATGTGTATAATTTCAAGCCAAGTGCAGAAGGCGATGCTGAGATTCAGCTTGTGCAGAAAGCCTATACCAAACTGCAATCTTTCCACACTCTCTTTGGAGAAGACAGCAAGGTCTTTACTGCCGATGAGGAGGTAAGTCACTATGACCTCAACACTGTTGTCAATGGTGAGGAATCTCCATTGGAGAAATACATCTATGAGTTGAAGCTATACAAGAATGCTCATCCAGAAAGATACGACTATATCCTTCAACTGAACGAGAACTTGGAATGTGCTACTGATGCAGAAGACGGTATGGCTTATTTCCTTGTTCGTACTCCTCGGATGTCAGGCCTCTTCGTTAAGGTGGACCCTGCTGAGAATAAAGGCAAAGTCATTTCTGCTTCTGAGATGTATGAGCATTTCTCTGTTGCACAGGATGCTGTTCCCGCTCCACTACCTGAGCATTGGGAAGAATGTAAGAAAAAGGCAGAGAAGGCTGTCAATCAGTATCTGCATAAAATGAATGTCAGAATGGGTAGCAGCACGAAAGCTACCAAGGCAAAGGAGATTCTGCGACGAATGCAGCAGAATGTGACGATGTCAAATACCTCAAAAACGCTCCTTGCGGATGCCTTTACTTTGGTTAACAAAGGTAATTCAGATATTATTAAAAAGATACTTTCCTTTGAAGAAGCTGCCAATAGGTGCCAGAAGCAAGGCGATTTGTTCGGAGGCATGACTCAAGAGCACTTTGACGATATGATAGAACGAGAAATCCGAAATATTGTTGCAAACTTGCAGCAGCGTTACGGTAAGGCAGAAGTATTCATTGGACTTTCAAAATAACGAATCATTATGGTTGACCTTAAATCATATTTCCACGAAAGATATAAAGGTGGAGAAGACTTTGTGGAAAACATCATCCTTCCAATCTTTGGTGAGGACAAGTATGAAGATGCATACGAAGAGGATGTCCTGGAGAATAATCCGGAACTTACTGCGATGGCATCTACAATAGGAGTATCCCAGATACTGCGTTTGGGCACAATCAATATACCGATGAACCCAACCGATATCTTTGACATTACGGTAAGCAGTCATGTGCAGATGGAGCGAAACCGCGTTTCCATCCAATCCTTGGTTCGTCGCATAATGTCAACATTCTCCAGTGCCTTCATGATTTTCCATTATGAAGATGACACTCGTTGGGATTGGCGTTTCTCTTTCTGTAGCAAGATGGGCAATAATCAGGAGTCAACAGACTCAAAGAGATACACCTTCCTGCTCGGACCTAACCAGAGTTGCCGCACAGCAGCAGAGAACTTCAAGAAGTTGGCTGACAAGCATGGAAACATTGCTCTGGAGGATATTGTCAAAGCGTTTGATGTGGAAAGTCTTTCAAAGGAATTCTTTGAGAAGTACAAAGTTCGCTATGGTCGTTTTGTTGGTCATGTCATAGGAAAGGAATATGTTGACAAGGGCGAAGGCAAAGGCGAATGGAAAGATAATGATGATTTGCAGCCAAGCGAATTGTTCTATGAACTTGGCGAAAACGAAAAGCTTGTTCGTGACTACATTAAGAAGCTCCTTGGACGCATCGTGTTCCTTCATTTCCTTCAGAAGAAAGGTTGGCTGGGTTCTACTGATGAACAGTGGACAAATGGCTCTCAGGACTTCATGCTACAGCTTTTCAACAATGCCTCAGAAGAACAAAAGGAAGATTTCCTCGACGGCATTCTTGAACCTTTGTTCTCTTGTCTTGATACTCCGTTGAATCTGCGTGAAGAGATGTTCGACACAAAGGTAGAAGGATTGCGTTCTGTTCGTGTACCTTTCCTCGGTGGTCTCTTTGAACGTACGGAAGAGGATAATGCTGTAAGCGTGTTCCCTTCAGAACTGTTTGCAGACCTCTTCAAGTTCCTCAGCGAGTATAACTTTACCATTGATGAGAATGATCCTAACGATGCTCAAGTTGGTGTTGACCCAGAAATGCTTGGACGTATCTTTGAAAACCTTCTTGAAGACAACAAGGACAAAGGAGCTTTCTATACGCCGAAAGAGATTGTGCAGTACATGTGTCGCGAGTCTCTGATTGCTTACTTGCAGACAGATGTTACAGACGAGGCTACCCGCGAAGCTCTCCGTCAGTTTGTCACTACCCATGATGTAGCTGTACTTGGTGGCAAGGATTCCGCTCTTGCTCAGAATGTCAGCTACTGCCTGAAAGATGTTAAGATTTGTGACCCTGCAATCGGTTCAGGTGCTTTCCCTATGGGGCTGCTCAACGAACTCTTTATCTGTCGTGGCGTAATAGAGGATTTTGAAAATGCAGCACAGATAAAGCGTCATATTATTCAGCAGAACATCTACGGCGTTGATATAGAGAAGGGGGCTGTTGAGATAGCACGCCTTCGCTTCTGGCTTTCGCTCATTACTGATGCGGAGACTCCTGACATGTTGCCTAACCTTGACTTTAAGATTATGCAAGGAAACTCACTCTTGGAGCAGTATAAGGGCTTTGATCTTAGCCATATCATGGATACCAAGAAGGAGATTCATGCCGGTCACCAGTACAGGCTGTTTGAAGATGATGTTGATGTGTTGCGTGCAGAACTGAAGAAGGATATTGACAAGTATTACTTGGAGCAAGACCACGAAATACGTCGCACTATGCGCAAGAGCATTCAGGATAAGATTCAAAAGCAGATGGCTATACAAGGAGTCACTGTTGATATCTCTGACATCAAAGACATTGCAGCAAACGACCAATTCTTCCTATGGCACACATGGTTCAGCGGTGTGTTTGAGGAAGGTGGATTTGATATCGTTATTGGTAATCCACCTTATATTAAAGAGTATGATAATAGGAATGCTTTTAATGGCTTTAGAGAAACAAGTCCATATTATGTGGGAAAAATGGATTTATGGCATGGATTTGCTTGCCATTCTCTTGATATGTTGAAGCCTCATGCCACTTTAGCGTTTATTGCCCAGAATAACTGGACAACCAATGAAGGAGCAAAATTACTGAGGAAGAAAATTGTTGAAAATGCGACAATCATGCAAATGATTGACTTCAATGATTACATGGTATTTGGAGGTAGTGCGAGTATCCAAACTATGATAATGATATTTGCGCACAATGGAGTTTCTGATGAATATTGTATAGATTTAAGAAAACTAAAAACCGAATCTAAGAAGGAGGATATGCTTGATATTCTAGCTAAAAGAGGCAATCATATTTTCTTAAATCCAATATTCTGTCGAAATAATTACTTTGATAAGGACAATAATTACATAGATAAGTATATTACTTTCAGCAAACATGATGCACTGCTTTCAACTATTGCTTATGCTAAAGAGTTGCTGAAAGCCGAAGAGGTTGCTCAAGGTATAGTTTTTCCTCAAGATTTTCTGAATAAAAAAGGACAAAAGAAATTAAACAAATATAGTGTTGGCGATGGAATTTTTGGCTTAAGTGATTCGGAACTTAAAAATCTTCATCTCCCAGCCAACGAGATGGCCCTTATTAGGCCATATTATACATCAGAACAAATTCATCGGTACTATGTGGATCAAGACAAAAATACGCTTTGGATGATTTACACTGGTTCGGAATTCAAAAGAGAAAATAGCATGGATTCATATCCCATACTAAAGGCTCACCTTGATAGGTTCAAAATTATTTTTACTTCTGACAATAAACCGTATGGCCTTCACCGTGCGCGAAAAGAATCTTTCTTTAATGGTGCGAAAATAACAAGTCTTAGAAAATGTGTAAGTCATCCATCATTTGCATATTCAGAGTGTGCTTGCTATATAACTCAGACTTATTTTTCGATAAAGACCGACAGATGGAATATGAAATTCTTAACTGGGGTCTTAAATTCTAAACTTGTAGAATTTTGGTTAAGATATAAGGGAAAGATGCAAGGTGAAAACTTTCAGATAGACAAAGAGCCACTTCTCAATATTCCATTACCCAAAATGTCCTGCGAGCAGCAACCTATCATCAGCCTCGTTGACCGCATCCTTTCCGCGAAGAAATCCAATTCACAAGCCGACACCACAGCCCTTGAGCATGAAATCGACCGCCTCGTCTATGTCCTCTATGGTTTGACCGAAGACGAGATTCGTATTGTGGAAGGAGGTGATCAGTAATCAAGAACTTTAATACAACTAACATTATGAACGACAATAACCAACAGAATTGTCTATAACATGTTGGAATTGCATAGTTTCGGAAGTGAAAATATTGAAATTTGAGATGTTTTTGCGAATTTCGTAGAAGAAAACTTGGTTTAATGGAGAAAAAGTAGTAATTTTGCAGCCGTAACAGAACCCGTTGGCATCCCGTAGACCTGCCAGCGGGTCACATTTTTTTACCACGATGAGCAATCAGAAACCAAGAACTATTGAAGAGCAGTTTTGGCTGCTGAAGGCAAGGGGAATGAACTTTGCCAATGAGAAATGTGCGAGAGAGTACTTGTCGCACATCAGTTATTTTCGACTGAAATATTACTGGAAGGATATGGTGGATGAGGATACGGATGATTTTTTGGAGTCGGCTCTGTTTGAAGATGTGTTGAGGAGATATGACTTTGACCGAAGGTTGAGGTTGATGTTATTTGATGCCATTGAAGTGATAGAGGTGGCGCTGAGGACAAAGATTATTCAGCACATGAGTCTGAGCGCTGGTAACGGTCAATGGTATTTGGAGCGTAAGTGGTTTGAACGTGAAGAATACTTTGAGGACTTTGTACTGGACTTAAAGTATGAATTCAATAGGAGTACGGAACCATTTGCGAAGGAGTTTATCAGGGAGAATCCTGATTGGGACTGTGACTCTCTGGAGGGTGTGTCGCCTGATGCTTGGATGATTTTTGAGAGTGCGACTTTCGGTACTTTGTCGAAGATGTATAAGAACCTGAAGAACCAGTCACCTGAGGCTTCGAGAATAGCGAATGACTTTGGGTTGTATTCGTCAAGAGAGTTGGGCGGTTGGCTAGAGTCGATTTCGGTGCTGAGAAATATTGTGGCGCATCATTCTCGTTTGTGGAATAGGGCTTTGGCGAAGAAGACGCTTGAGCCTAAGGGACATCGTGACAAATGGCTCATGACACCTCTGACGGAGAACCAAAAGCGAAAGCCGTATGGTGTGATTTCTGCAATGGTGTATCTGTGTGATGCGGTGGCTCCGGAAAATGGCATTCGTGAGAAACTGCTGGCTTTGTTTGAAGAGTTCAAGGACGTACCTCATGCTCGTTTGGGCTTCACAGGCGATTGGCGTAAGGAACCGCTGTGGAGTTGAAATGTAAAGGATAAGGAGGGAGAAAAATTCCAGTCGCACAAAGATTATTTCTCTACAAAGAATCTCACCCCCCCCCACACACGCCGCCGCCACGAATCTTGAACATGAAATCGACCGCCTCGTCTATGACCTCTATGGTTTGACCGAAGACGAGATTAGGATTATGGAAGGTGGAAAAGGGGAGAATCGGTGTCAGAAATAGCGAAAAATGGCATGAACGGCGTCAGGATGATGAGGGAAAATGAAGGACGTTGAAGAAAGAAACGATGACGCTGAAAAGGGTGTTTTGGTGCTCCTTTGACGCTGTTCAGAAGACGAAAATATACGATAATAGGCGGTTTGCTTGACGTAAGTCTTGTAAATGGCGAAAATCGTAGCGAAAACACTAAAAAATCTGGATTTTTGGAGCTGAAAATCTACATATCTACATAGAGCGATTGTAACATTTCAATAATCAATATGTTACGTCTATGTAGATTTCTAAAATGATCTACATGGAATCTACATATCCTACATAGTCAATTTTATGTACGATTTTTAATCTACATGGAATCTACATAAAATCTACATAGCCCGAGAATGCCGATAAACAGAGGGGTTCTCAGCGGTTTTATGTAGATATGTAGATTTTGGGCACTAAAAAACCTATATTTTTTGCAAATAGAATAAATAGCCGCTTTGAGCTATTTGGGAGGTGCGTTGCCCTCAACGCACCAACAGCGTACGGAGGTAATATTACATTTAGTTGCAGATGGTGTCCTGAGGGCAGGACACCTCCCAAGTTTTCCCGACGATTTCTTTGGGGGTAGGAAAGTTTTCCTTCCTATGCAAGGAAAACTTTCCCACCGTGGATGACACCTTTCCTTGCTGTGAAAGGAAAAACGGGAATTCCCTTATAACGTTGCCGTCATACCATTTTTCGCTTACGAGAACGGCGTTTTGGGTAGGGTGGCAGCTTTGTGCCTTGATGGAATGTCTGTGAGTGTTATGAGTCCAATATTGTGCCAATTTTGTCAATTAGAGCCTTAGCTTGTGGAAGGAGTATTCTCATCTTTTCTGGTTCAGACTTAAAAGCACAATTATAGTCTGCATCCTCGCGCATGGATTGCAGTTGAGAATAAAGAGAGCCCTCATCAGGAGTTACGATACCTGTCTTCACATAGTGCTGTCCGTATGCCATCACAGCTCCTCTATGTGTACTCATCTTGTGACCATCCTTGATAAGTAAAGCAGAAACAGCATGGAATACAGCATAATACATTCTGTTTGCAACAACTTCCCAATATTCCATTCTTGCATTACCTTCTGCTTGCTCCATGAATATTCTTGCTTTTTCAAATTCACGGTTCACTATTATCTTGCGTTCTGTATCCGTAAGGCTCATAATATGGTTATTGCTTCTTCCTCAATGTTCTTGTGAAAAATAGTGCATGTATC
>JAZRXS010000112.1:0-13412 GCA_045600325.1 Prevotella sp. | reverse complement strand
AATAATCTCTGCAGCGCGTGGAGGGCCCATTGTCAATATACCCACTGTAGAGCCTGGATTCTGTTCTTTAAGACGAAGCGCCTGTTCGAGCGCGTTCAAGTCTTCCGGATTGAAGATTGCAGGAAGAGCGGCACGGTTGATAGTACCTTCTGCTGTCATAGCATCCTTACCCACATTTCTTGTGTCCGGCACTTGCTTTGCAAGCACAATAATGTTTAGTTTCATATTATAATTAATGTGTTATTTCGTTCGACATTGTCGAGGCTAATGGCTAAAAGCTAATGGCTAATGGCACATAGCGGCTGCAAATTTACACAATAATTATATAAAATTAACACACAAAAGTCCAATTTATTTCCAATTATGCACATTCTTGATTTCTTTGTGCGCACTATTTGTGTTTTGTGCAAGATAATAAACAATTTGCGTTCTTTTTTGCCAGATAAGCCAAAGCAATTCCGTGATTATTTCTCATGGAGACGTGACTTTCGTTCATGGTTGTAGAAAAAAGTGCCTCTTTTCTTTTTCTATTGATAGAATATTCGTAACTTTGCAGAACTAAAACGTAAAGTGATATCATGAAAAAGTTTATTTTGACATTGATCCTTATCCCTTCCATTGCATTGGGAGCATGGGCACAGAACAAGAAGGAACTTTCTGCCACAATAGCAAACCTGCAGGAAGAAGTTGCCACATTGAAGGCGGAAACATCTGCGCAGCAGAAAGAAAACCGTGAACTTCAAGGCATTGTACTAAAGTTGCAAAACGCCATCTTACAGTACGAGCAATCGCAAGCCGACTTGAAAGAACAGGTAGCCACCCTGGAGAGGAAGGTGGAAGCGCTCTCCAAGGGTGATATTCAAGGTGCAAATTTCGACCCAAAGTTGCTTGAAGGGCGTACTCCTGAGGAGACGGCCATCAATACGCTTCTCCATAATTACATGAAAACAGACAATCCTCACGACCGTTTCGAGTACGTTATCCAGTCGGACAAGGTGAAGGAGGCCATGAAGGCGTACTACGGAGCAAAGATTGGCTTGGGGAAATTGCCTATGCTACGTGCTGATGACATCAAGATTCTGAGTACGGACATCACCTCCTACAACAAGGCAATAGATGTGATTGCTGACCACGATCTGTTTTATGTTGTCCGCACGCAAGACGGCTACAAGGTTGACTGGATGGGATCTCTGTTGGTAAATGATGAAAGCATGGAAAGATACATAAAGAGCGGAAGTAGGTCGCCTAAGACTTTCAAGGTGTCAGCAAAAATCGCCGATATTTACTATTCAAATCAGTATTGGGAACAACTGTTCTTGAATTGCGTGGGGATTGATGGTGAGAATAATTTCTCTATTGCATATATACAGAAATCAAACCCATCTTGGCCTGAGTTGAAGAAAAAGCTTGAAGCAAAGGATGAAATCAATGTAACTCTCCTGGTACACTGGGAAGAGGAGAATGGCTTGGTAGTGGATAAAGTGGTTCGTTTTACGACGAGCAATTACTAAGAACTACAGTTCCACTATTGGCCATCCGTCTTTATCCCACTTCATCTCACGAACCACGAGTTCTGAGGCGCGGTCGTTGTGGAGATAGCCGTGGCAGAGGAAGTAGTCTTTGCCGTCGAAGGTATAGGCTGAACAGTGGCCTGAAGCTACGTAACGGTCGCTGCGGAAGCATACTGGTGTGCCACCGCCATCAATCATCTTGCGGCCATCGCGGTCTTTGTAGTCGCCATCAATGGTGCGAGAGCGGCCGCAAACTACGCGGTATGTGCTCTTGTCGCCACGGCAGCAGAAGTCCCATGAAACGAAAAGGTAGTACCAACCGCCATGCTTGAAGATGAAAGGAGCCTCGATGGCGTGAGTGCTGCTTGTGTCGCTCTCCGCAAGATCAGCCTTCTGACGACGCTTTGCGATGGTCTTCTGCTGAGCGCCAAAGAGCGGAGCTGTGAGATCCTTGTTGAGTTGCACGAGTTGGATACCGTCCCAGAAAGAGCCCCAAGTCATCCAAGCATTGCCTTTCTCGTCAAAATTGACAGCAGGGTCGATGGCATTCCAATCCGTTTCGCCAGGAATACTGCGGACAACGGCACCCGTGTCATGCCATTTAGTGCTATCAGGGGAGAGTTTGTCTGTCACAGCATGACCGATAGCCGATGAGTTCTTGCCGAAGCTTGAGCAAGAATAGAAGAGGTGGTACTTGCCGTTATGCTCAACGATGTCCGGTGCCCAAGTGTGACCGCGATAGTCAGGCACAGAATTTATTGCCCACTCTGGTGTCTTGTCCAAAGCAGGGTTCTGAATATCCCATGTCTTGAGGTCAGTGGAAGTCATCACACCCACGTTCCAACCAGTAGAGAATACATAGTAAACGCCGTCAGCCTTTATCATCACAGGGTCGTGGGCACCTGGATTTGTGATACCTGTACGAGGACGATTGCCATGAGGCTGTGCGAAAGCAGAAACAGCAATCAATAACATTGCTGCAGAGAGAAAGAGATTGTTAAGGGTTTTCATAAGTAACTGTCAATAAATCTAACTTATTATACTTATTTTAGGGTTAGAGATTTTATTTCAAACGGATGATGACGAAGCTATAGGCTGGCATTGCCTGAGTGAAGACGTTGCCCAGTTCTACCTTCTTTTCCATTGGTACAAGTCTGCCGTTGGTGTTTACTTCGTTAGGAGCGTTGCCGGAAAGATATGTGACGGTAGCAGGGATTCCCTCAGATGGGCGGGATAATATATTTGCGAGATTGACATCAACGGAGACTGGAAGATTTGTGCAGTTGACGAGCTTTATGATGATGTCGCCGGTCTTTGAGTCGCGGACAACAGAATGAGCAATGCGCTTTTCTGCCGCTGCCATCTGGGCGGCTGTAGGCTTTGAAGCAGACGCTTCAAGCACAGGGGCTTCGATATTGAGGTCGGAGTAGATGTATTCATCGCCGGAATTGTTGCCGTATAGCTTCTGGACGTAGTAGTTTACGGTAGGCTGAACGGAAGTGTTGTCGAAATAGATGAGGTCAGGATTCCACTGCGTGTGGCCGTTGCGCCCGAAAAGTGGTGCGTATGATGCCATAACGACAACGTCGGCATTGCGTTCAACGGATGTGAGATGAAGCGCTTCGCCAAGGGCATTCTCAAGAGTTCTGCCCCAAGAAGCCCATTCTCCGAGATAGACCTTTGTGCCGTTGCGGTCGTACTTGTCGTAGAAATCACGGTTGTGAAGGAACCAACCCGGCTGAACATAATAGTGTTCGTCAACGATGTCGATATGTTCCTTCTTTGCAAGTTCCCAACCAGCCTCGTAGTCAGCACCTTCATTGAAAGGTCCGACGGTGCCAACGACCTCTATATCAGGGTATTTCGCCTTGATGCGACGGTTGATGAAGTTGAAGCGCTCGGTGAAAACATCGCCGATGATATCCTCATTACCAACGCCAATCATCTTCAGATTGAAAGGCTTAGGATGACCAGCCTTTGCTCTTTTTGCAGCCCAGACGGAAGTCTTCGGGTCGCCATTAGCCCATTCGATGAGGTTAAGAAGTTCCTGAGTGTATTCTTCCATCTGATCCATTGGCAGACCGCCCTGCTGACCTTTGCCTCCGCGAGAAGAGTTTTGGCAAGGCACACCGGCAGGAAGAACTGGCAGTGGCTCTGCGCCAATGTCTTCGCAGAACTGGAAATACTCGAAGAAGCCGAGACCTTTTGTCTGGTGATAGTTCCAAATATTGAACTGAGGCTTGCGCTCCCAGAGTTCGCCTATGGTTTCATTCCAGTGGTACATATTGTCAAGTCCATTGCCGTGGCTCAGACAACCGCCAGGAAAACGAACGAAACGAGGCTTCATATCGGCAAGAGTCTGCGCAAGATCGGCACGAAGACCGTTCTTGCGGTTCTTGAAAGTGTTCTGTGGGAAGAGGCTCACGAAGTCAATAGCAAAAGTTCCAACTTGCTGAGGTTCAATGGAAAGCACACAGTTGGCAGCGGTTTCATTAGCCTTTAGCACAGCCTTCTGCTGCTTCCATTCCTTGCTTCCAACAGAGAAAGTTGTTTCGGCTATGGTCTTTCCGTCGGCAACAAGCTTTACCTTCACGACATTCTTGCCGCTGATAGCCTTTGTAAAGAGGGAAATGTCATACTTCTCTCCCTTCTTTACTGCTATTCCGTCCCATCCTTCGTTCTGGAAAGACGCGCTGACCTCCCCCGTCCCCTCCACAAGAGGGGAGACTTCGAGTATGGCGAAGTGAGGATTGTTCTTGTGAATTGGATTATGTTCAGAGATTGTAGCCTTCAAGCCGTTACCTGAAACTTTCCAAGAAGTCATAGCATCCCATCTGCCGTTGTCTTCCTTAGAATATTCAAAGTCACGGTTTTGGATCATTTCGGCATAAAGACCGCCGTCAGCACCGTAGTTGATATCCTCAAAGAAAATGCCCATGAGCTTATCGGAAATCGGCTTTGTGTCGTTAGGCTTTAGTGTGAGAGTGGCTTTGAGGGATGTCATTCCGCGGAAACGCTCCGGGTCTTGCGCTGCGCGTTCATTATTGTTGTTATTGCGAACTATGGCGTCATTTGTGAGAGCGCGTAGGATGTTGAGTTCGGAAGTTGCCATGCGATGTGTCTCGCCAGTAATCTTTTTGCCAGCGATAGTGCGAGTTTCAGCCTTGCAACTGCTTTTGTATTCGCTCTCAGAGATGGCTTTTGGCTCGCTCCAAGTAACGAAATCTGTGCTTGTCACGCAGAAAAACTTTCCCTCATTTGTGGCGAATCGCACGACGAAAGCCCCCTCCGACTCCCCCACAAGGGGGAGGGAAGAACCAGAACGGGGGGATGATTCAAAAGCGAGGGTTGGGTTATAGACGGAGCTTACGCCTTTTACGTATGGATAATCCTGTGGTTTCCAAACAAATAAGTCCTTGGAATTGGTTGTGGCAAATTGGTTCTCATTCTCGTCAACTTGCCAAACTGTGTACCACTTTCCATTATTATATATAGAGGAAGGCGTGGAGAGCATGCGTTTGTCTCTACCCCAAGAACCATAATCGGATTTCACGTACGAGTAGTCGTCGCAGAGTTTTGTCCAGGTGCGATCGTCGATGCTATAGGCTATTTTCAATCCTTCCTTTGGATCTCCGTGGGTATAAAGGAACACGCTTACTGAGTCTGGGCGTGCTGCATTGGCAGAAAGTGCCGAAGAAAGTAAGAGAGAGAGGGCTATATTCCTTAATGTTTTCATTGGTTTCGGGTTAGTTTTTTTTATGTGGCTCGAAGCTTACGCTTTGAGAACAGGGGCTGGTAGGTTAGTATTAGTTTGGGGGTTGATAGGGGGGGATGAGTTGAGGAAATGAAATTTGCACAAAGGGGTCAGACCCCTTTGTGCAAATTTTTAAGGTTTCTGGGTTATTTCTTCTTGAAGACGAACTTCTTGGCGATAAAATAGAGCACAACGAGAGCGATGATTACGACAACACCAATCTTGAGCTGATGGTCGTACTTGTCGATAGCTGCTACAAGTTCGTTCTCTGGGATGAATGAATGCATCCACCAACCGAGGGCTGCGAGAACGCAATTCCAAATGCCGGCACCGAGGGTCGTGTAGCCGAGGAACACAAAGAAGTTCATCTTTGAAAGTCCTGCTGGTACAGAAATGAGCTGACGAATGACAGGAATGAGGCGACCTGTGAGCGTTGCCATCACACCATGTTCGTTGAAATATTCCTCACTCTTGCGAACTTTCTCTTCGTTAAGCATACAAGCATGGCCGAACTTGCTGTTGGCGAAAGCATAAACGATAGGACGACCGAGGTAATAGCTTGCTACATAGTTGATTATGGCACCAAGATCCGCGCCGAGAGTTGCGAAGAGAACAACGAGAAAAACGTTCAACTCGCCAGAGGCTGCATGATATGCGGCTGGAGTAACGACGAGTTCTGATGGGAAAGGAATGACAGAACTCTCGAGTGTCATACCGAGAGTTACTGTCCAATAGTTGAGATTATCAAATATCCAAGTTGCTAATTCGTGCATAAGATAGAAGCCTCTCCCCCCAGCCCCCTCCCCGATTATGGGGAGGGGGAGTGATATGCTTTTGTGGGGAGGTACTATATCACTAAATATTTTAAAAATTATTCACCTCAATCCCCCAATCCATACATTACATCATGCAAATGTAGTTACTCCCCCCCCCCATAATCGGGGAGGGGGTGAGGGGGGAGAGGCTTTTTTTTTAGTTCTTTGGTTTCCAAGAGTCCTTGAGTCCGACTGTGCGGTTGAAGACAAGCTTCTCAGGAGTAGAGTCCTGATCAACAGTATAGTAACCGATGCGCTGGAACTGTAGGTAGTCGAGAGGTTTGCGTGTAGCGAGCCACTTCTCAACGTATGCCTTCTTGATTTCAAGGCTGTTAGGATTGATGAATGGACGCATATCCTCTACGTCAATGCGGTCTTTGCCATGCTCCTTAGAGTAAGCAGCAACTTCATCGCGAGGGTTCTCAACCATCCAGAGGCGGTCGTAGTTGCGAACCTCTGCCACAAGACAATGCTTGCAAGAAACCCAGTGGATAGTCTTGCCCTTGATCTTCATGTTGCAGTTTGCCTCGCCAGTCTTTGTCTCAGGAATAACCTCTGCATAGACCTCAATGATGTTTCCGTCAGCATCTTTCTTGCAGCAGTCTTCCACATTCTCAGGACATTGGATGATGTAAGAGTTCTTCAAGCGCACCTGCTTGCCTGGACCAAGACGGAAGAACTTCTTAGGAGCATCTTCCATAAAGTCGTCACGCTCAATCCAAAGTTCGCGGCTGAACTCGATTTCGTGAGTGTTGCCTTCTGTTATGATATTGCCTTCAGCGTCTTTTAGCTCAGGATTATTGATGGCCTGATAAACTTCAACAGCATCCTCAGGGATGTTAGTGAGCACGAGTTTGATAGGATCGCACACAGCGCTCACACGGTCTGCACGCTTGTTAAGGTCGTCGCGAACGGCAGATTCAAAGAGCGACATCTGGTTGAGAGCGTCAAACTTAGTGTAACCAATCTTGTCAATGAAGCTAAGAATACCTTCTGGAGAGTAGCCACGGCGGCGGAAACCGCTGATAGTAGGCATACGAGGATCGTCCCAACCGTTCACAACACCTTCCTTAACAAGGATGAGGAGATTGCGCTTAGAGAGAAGGATATGTGTGAGGTTGAGCTTGTTGAACTCTGTCTGACGTGGACGGTTGTCGTCCAATGGCTGATCATCGCCACCAACTTGCTTTGCCCAATCTACGAAGAGATCATAGAGAGGACGGTGGCTAACGAACTCAAGCGTACACCACGAGTGGGTAACACCCTCCCAATAGTCGCACTGACCGTGAGTGTAGTCGTACATTGGATAAGCATTCCACTTGTCGCCAGTGCGCCAGTGAGGCATGTTGAGCACGCGATACATGATAGGATCGCGGAAGTGCATATTGTCGGAAGCCATGTCAATCTTGGCACGAAGCACCATCTTTCCTGGCTCCATGTTGCCCGAATTCATCTCTTCGAAAAGGCGAAGTGACTCTTCTACAGGACGATTACGATAAGGAGATTCTGTGCCAGGAGTTGTCGGAGTACCTTTCTGAGCGGCAATCTGCTCTGCTGTCTGTTCGTCAACGTACGCCTTTCCCTGCTTGATAAGAGCTACAGCAAGGTCCCAAAGCTGCTGGAAATAGTCAGAAGCGTAGTAGATATTTCCCCACTTGAAGCCAAGCCATTCGATGTCGCGCTTGATAGCGTTAACATATTCGATGTCTTCCTTCTGTGGGTTCGTGTCGTCAAGACGTAGATTGCATACGCCACCGTATTTCTGTGCCAAGCCAAAGTCGATAGCTATGGCTTTGGCATGACCGATATGAAGATAGCCGTTAGGCTCTGGTGGGAAGCGAGTTTGCAGGCGCTTGCCGTTCTTACCAGCGGCAAGGTCTGCCACGACTTGCTCTTCCACGAAACTCATTGATTTCTTTTCTTCAGCGTTATTGATAACTGTTTCTGACATATTTCCTTATAATTTGAAGTAAAATCTAAACTTTTCTTGCCAAATGTTTGGCAGTTTCATTAAAAGTGTATAAATTTGCAGCATCTTAGATTTCGCACATTTTATTTTTGGGCCGTTAGAGGCTATAGCGAAATCAAAATTTTCAAGAGGCTGACTCGTCCTGAGTCGGCCTCAATTTTAGCCCCACCCCCAACCCCTCCCCCTGATGGGAGGGGAGAAATATGACTTTTAGGGAGTGATGCTATGTCACAACGGTATTTTGGTAACTATATTTTTACCAGTATCATTCATGTTTAAGCCCTGTCTTGAAGGTAATTACTCCCCTCCCATCAGGGGGAGGGGTTGGGGGAGAGGCTTTTTAGTATGCGAACAAAGGATAATCCTTCATGATCTCGTTAACTTCCTGACGTACGCTTGCGATAACGTTTTCGTCTTCTGGAGCGTTGAGAACAGTTTCGATGAGTTCTGCTATCTTAACCATGAGGTCTTCCTTTGCACCACGAGTAGTGATGGCTGGAGTACCGAGACGGATACCAGATGTCTGGAAAGCAGAGCGAGTATCGAATGGAACGAGGTTCATGTTCACTGTGATGTCAGCAGCAACGAGAGCGTTCTCTGCGATGCGACCAGTCATCTCAGGATACTTTGTGCGGAGGTCAACGAGCATAGAGTGGTTGTCAGTACCGTTAGAAACGATCTTGAAGCCACGCTTTACGAGCTCTTCTGCGAGAACAGCTGCGTTCTTCTTTACCTGGAGAGCGTACTCCTTGAACTCTGGCTGGAGAGCCTCGCCGAAAGCAACTGCCTTAGCTGCGATAACGTGCTCGAGCGGACCGCCCTGCTGTCCAGGGAAGACTGCTGAGTTGAGGAGTGAAGACATCTTGCGGATAACGCCCTTCTTTGTTGTCTTGCCCCATGGGTTGTCGAAGTCCTTGCCCATGAGGATGATACCACCACGAGGACCGCGGAGAGTCTTATGAGTAGTAGAAGTTACGATGTGAGCGTACTTAACAGGGTTGTCGAGAAGACCTGCTGCGATAAGACCTGCTGGGTGAGCCATGTCGATCATGAGGAGAGCGCCAACCTTGTCAGCGATAGCACGCATACGAGCGTAATCCCACTCGCGAGAGTAAGCAGAAGCACCACCGATGATGAGCTTTGGCTTCTCTTCTGTAGCGATGCGCTCCATCTCGTCGTAATCAACGCGCCCTGTCTCTGCGTTAAGATAATATGGAACTGGCTTGTAGATAAGACCAGAAGTGTTCACGAGAGAACCGTGAGAAAGGTGACCGCCATGGTTGAGGTCAAGACCCATGAACTTGTCGCCTGGCTGGAGACAAGCAAGGAGAACTGCGGCATTAGCCTGTGCACCAGAGTGTGGCTGAACGTTAGCATACTCTGCACCGTAGAGCTTGCAGATGCGGTCGATAGCAAGCTGCTCTACCTTATCTACTACTTGGCAACCACCGTAGTGACGTTTGCCAGGGTAACCTTCAGCATACTTGTTAGTGAGATAAGAACCCATAGCGCGCATAACCTCGTCTGAAACGAAGTTCTCAGAAGCGATGAGTTCGATACCGCGGAGCTGACGCTGGTGCTCCTCTTCAATGAGATTGAAAATTTGATTGTCTCTTAGCATAATTGTACTTTATTTAGTTTTTGTTCTACTTCGCAATAATGACACTTTACGGTGTCGTCGCCGATGACGTGGAAAACGGTCTGCATTGGCTCGTTGTTCGTTATGCACTTCGGATTCTTACACTTCACAAGTCCGTGCAGATGCTCTGGAATCTGAACAGTCTTCTTCTCCACAACCTCATAATCCTTGATGATGTTGAGCACAACATTTGGCGCTACAACAGAGAGACGTGAGATCTCTTCGTCGGTGAAGAAGCGGTTTTCCACCTTTATGATACCTTTATGTCCAACCTTGTTTGACGCAAAGTTAAGACCGATGGTGATTGTTCCATCCTTATATTCCTTGTCCAAACCGAGAAGACTAACCACCTGGAAAGTCTTTGCTGTTGGGATATGGTCGATAACAGTGCCGTTTTCGATGGCGGCAACGAGTCGTTCTTTCTTGTTCATAAACCAAACAATGTTTTTAATTTCTTAAGAACAGATGTTTTAATTGTTGAAACTTCTGATTTATCATATATGGTTAAGAGCGTTACAATTCCTTCATTTATAGATATAATTGCAGAACTTGTAATAACTCTTGCACCACCGCTTTTTCCTTTTCCTTTGGCTGAAATAGTCATTCTCACTTCTAAGTCCACCCCCTAAATCCGTACCCATCAGTGGATTCTCTTTTAGGTTGTTGAGGAACTTTTCGTAGTCCTTGTCCAGTGAGGCATACTTCTTTGCTAAAGCCTTTAAGTTTTTGTCGAAGAGTTTTGTGGTATTAATAGTTACCATTTCTTAATTCCTCCAAAAGTTCTTCGGCAGGACGTACTCGTCCGGCTTTCATGTCTGCAATGGCTTCCTGTAAATCTGCAAATATCATAGCTTCCTCTTCAGACTTCTTTTTCTCAATAGAAGCCACATTCTGGTAAAGCTTGTCTGCAATCCATTTTTGGTTTCGTGTACTCAAGCCAAAGAGGGAAGTCAGTATGTTGTCCAAAGAAATAGTTGCTTTCATACTAATAGTTTATTCTTTTATATCATCGTAAGTGAAACCGAGCACATCGGCGAAGATAGCCTCACGGGCGAAAAGTCCGTTCTTTGCCTGCTGGATGTAATATGCGTGTGGATCGTCATCAACATCCTGTGCGATTTCGTTCACGCGAGGCAGCGGATGCAGGATTCGCATGTTGTCCTTTGCGAGGTGAAGCATGTCGCGGTTGAGGATATAAACATCCTTCACGCGTTCATATTCCATGAGATCAGAGAAGCGCTCCTACTGTACGCGAGTCATGTAGATGATGTCAGCGTCGGCAATGATCTTGTCGTTGAAAGCAGTGTGCTCCTGGAATTTGATGCCGTGAGCCTTGCAATATTGCTTGTATTCGTTAGGCATGGCAAGTTCCTTCGGTGCGATGAAGTGGAATGTCGGGTTGAAATGGCGCATAGCCATGATGAGCGAATGCACAGTTCTGCCGTACTTCAAGTCGCCAACGAGATAGATGTTCAGGTTTTCGAGCGTGCCCTGAGTTTTATAGATGCTGTAGAGGTCGAGCATACACTGCGATGGATGCTGATGAGCACCGTCGCCAGCATTGACGATAGGCACTGGAGAAATTTCCGAGGCATACTGCGCTGCGCCTTCGATGTGGTGGCGCATCACGATGACATCCGCATAGTTTGACACCATGAGGATAGTATCTTTCAGCGTCTCGCCCTTTGTGCCCGAAGTCACTTTCGGGTCGGCAAAACCAATCACTTTTGCTCCAAGTCGGTTAGCAGCTGTTTCAAAACTGAGTCGTGTTCTGGTAGATGGTTCAAAGAAGAGAGTCGCTACGATCTTGTCCTTTAGCAAATCTCTGTTGGGACGTTTCTCAAATTCCTCTGCCATTTTGAGCATGTAGAGGATTTTCTCGCGAGAAAGGTCGGCGATGGTAACAAAATTACGCTTTTCCATTTTTTGATGTTGGTTCTATTTTGGTCAGAACTTAAAAATCGTGGCAAAGTTACAAAATCTTGCCGAATTAATGGAAGAAAGTTGAGAAAAACTGCCTGAAAATCGTTTTAAGTTGTCAATAAATTTACCTATAATAATATTTAATGTCTTAGAAATGGTCGTTTTTTATATATTTTATATAAATTTGCAGCCGATAAGTGAGTGAACAGATTTAACTTTTACCCAAAATAATAAAACTTAACCAAAAGCATGAAAAAACTTTTATTAGCACTTTTTGCACTTGTGGCTCTGAATGTACAGGCCAAGGTGGATCCTAAGTTTTACATCTTCCTTTGTTTTGGTCAGTCGAACATGGAAGGAGCTGCTCGTCCAGAACAGATGGACAAAGAAAATGTTGACCCTCGCTTCAAGCTCATGGCTGCCGTTGATAACCCTGAACTTGGTCGCAAGATGGGCGAATGGAGCACTGCTGTTCCGCCACTCTGTCGCCCAGGTAACGGTCTTACTCCTGCCGACTATTTCGGTCGCGAGATGCTTAAGCATCTGCCAAAGGACGTGAAGATTGGTGTTGTTCACGTGGCTATCGGCGGTATTGATATTCGCGGCTTTATGCCTGACTCAATTGCTGATTACATCAAACGTGCTCCAGGCTGGATGAAGGGTATGCTCAAGGCTTACGACGACAACCCTTACGAGCGACTTGTCACTCTCGCTAAGAAGGCTCAGAAAGACGGTGTCATCAAGGGTATTCTCATGCACCAGGGCGAAACAAACTCTGGCGATCCTCGTTGGGCAGGTTGGGTAAACGATGTTTACACTCACCTTCTCAAGGATCTTAACCTCAAGGCAAAGAATGTTCCGCTGCTCGCTGGTGAGGCAGTTCACGAGAACCGTGGTGGTATCTGTGCTGGCATGAACCCAGCAGTAAACGATCTCTACAAGACTATCCCTACAGCTCATGCAGTTTCTTCAAAGAGCATAACTTGTGCTGCTGACCACCTCCACTTTGACGCTGCTGGCTATCGTGAACTTGGTCGCCGCTATGCTTACGTAATGCTCCCTCTCATGGGTGTGAAGGTTGACCCAAAGGACGAAACACATGACCCAGAATCTGTTGGCGAAGGCTTCGGCACAGTAGCTTCTACAGTTGTTCCTGCTGCTGAATGGCCAAAGGTTGACGACCAGAACCGCGCTACTTTCGTGCTTCCAAAGAACGAGGCTAAGAAGATGATTCTCGACATCTGCAGCAAGAAGTATGAGATGAAGAAGGCATTCGACGGTTCTTGGCGCGTGACAACAGACCCTCTCGTAGAAGGTTTCCACTACTATTTCGTAGAAGCTGACGGCTTCCGCGCTGTTGACCCTAACTCTCAGGCATTCTACGGCTGCGGCTTGTTCGCTGGCGGTATTGAGATACCTGAGAAGCCGGAGGTTGCTGCTTATTACACATATAATATGAATATTGTGCACGGACAGGTTCGCGAATGTTACTACCACTCAGGCATTGGGCAGGGTCCACGCCGTTGCTACGTCTATACTCCAGCAGAGTACGAGAAGAACCCTAACAAGCGTTACCCTGTGCTTTATCTGCAGCATGGTATGGGCGAGGACGAGACAGGTTGGCACAACCAGGGGCATATGGCGTTCATCATGGACAATGCCATCGCTGAAGGTCGCGCAGTGCCTATGATCGTTGTTATGGACAACGGCAACTGCAGCTACTCATTCGGTGCTAAGCGTGGCGAGTCTATGCAGGAGTTCGGTGCTTCTTTCACTCCAATCATGCTCACAGAGCTCATCC
>JAZRXS010000111.1:0-3175 GCA_045600325.1 Prevotella sp. | reverse complement strand
CCCCTAATGGGGGAGGTCGGGAAGGGGCTCTTTCTGTCACCCAAATCAGTCAACGCCTGGGCTTTGAATATCCCCAACACTTCGTCCGCTTCTTCAAGGCTTTGACAGGCAAGACACCTACCCAATGGAGAGCAGCATAATTACAATTACAACTTATATGAAGAATATCATTTCACATCTTTATATTGTCATAATAGCACTTATCATGATGGCTTGCCAGAGCGAGGAAGTTAATGCTATGCCTCAGGCAGACAATGAACAATCGAATATGACTATGATACTGAAAGTTAACAACAACACATTGACGGTGAAGCTTGCCGACAATGTTGCCACACGAGCATTAACCGAACGCCTGAAAAATGGTGCGGTGACATACACGGCTCATGACTACGGCGGTTTCGAGAAGGTTGGAGGACTTGGTTTTTCGCTTCCTTCCAACGACACTTACATCACGACAGAGCCAGGCGACATCATGCTCTACACCAGCAACCAACTCTGCATTTTCTTCGACAGCAATTCGTGGGAATACACGCCCATCGGCAAGATTGAGGGCATGACCAAGCAACAGCTGAAGGATGCTTTCGGAACAGGAGAGGTAAGCATCACGCTCTCTCTCGACAACTCAACAGGCATTGCGTCTGTCTCTGCAAATCAAACTAAGACGAATGGCATCCATGCCCCGAATGGTCAGAAACTTGCAAAGGCTCCTGCAAAAGGAGTGTACATTGAGAATGGAATAAAGAGAATTAAATGATGAGATTCATTCTATCCTTATTAATATAACATGAACGATATGAATCCAGACACCCCCTAATATCTTTCTGCGTGGGAAAGTAAGTTGCCTGCGTTATATTAGTTTCTCAATCTTCTTCCTATCCACATCAGGAAGAATGGTTTGCAGATGTTTTATTATGCGCTCTCTTGACTGCTTGGGAGTGCGTCCCCCTACCCTTTCCTTTATCGGGAACAAATCGGGGTACATCGCTTCGGGAGTGCAATAGCGCGCTATGCCCCAGCCGTATGGCTCGCCCTTCTTGGAAATGAGGTATTCGAAGTCCGCTATGCTGACATGAGTGCCCATTTGGAGTTTGGCAATGAGCGTATCAAACGCCTTTAACCCACTTGCCACCTTCAGTTGCTTCGAGAGCATCGACTCATTCGCGACAAGCACCTCGTGGATGTGGCGAGCATCAGCCGTCTCTTTCTTTAACGGATAAAGCGAGCGTCTCCAGTTAATGAAATCCGGCAACCACTCCAAGCTCACATACCCAGCCTTCTTTTGGAAGAACTTGCCATAAGCCGACTCCCAATTTGCAATTATCGGACCTTTCCATTGCCAAGGCCCATTCTCAAAGTCATCGCCAAACAGCAGTTCTGGCGGAGTCAGTTCCTCTATTGAGAAGCCCTCTATTCCATTCTTGAAGAAAGGCAGGAATCCCCACTCCTTTATCAGCTCCTCCAACTGTTCCTGACGTTCTATGATGATGCCGAATCTGTCCATTGTCCTTATAGATTGTTCCATTTTGCCATAATATGCGCAAAAGTAGTAAATAATTATGGAATAAAAGAGGATTCTCACATATTTTTCATAATTTTGCACAAAATGTATAAAAGTCAGGACGCGATAGCCGCTGACCCTCTGCATAACATTCTCTTCTCCATACACATGTACGGAAGTTGGAACAAGCCGGAGAAAACTTATAAACTATTCACTATAAACATGAAAGCCCTTTTTATCGGTGGCACAGGAACCATCAGTTCTGCCATCACACGCCTTTTGTCAGAAACTCCTGGATGGGAGTTGTATCTCATCAACCGCGGTTCACGCAATGAGGAGTTGCCAGACAACGTACACACCATCGTGGCAGACATAAACGATGAGCCAACGGTGGCTGATGCCATCAAGGACATACAGTTTGACACTGTCTGCGATTTCATCGGTTTCGTACCAGAACAACTTGAACGCGACTACAGACTTTTCAAGGAGAAGACTCGCCAATTCATGTACATCAGTTCCGCCTCTGCTTACCAGAAGCCTCTCTCTTCACCCTACATCACCGAAGGAACTCCGCTGGCAAATCCGCATTGGGAGTATTCGCGCAACAAGATTGCCTGCGAGGAACTGCTGATGAAGTGGTATCGCAATGAGGGGTTCCCCGTGACCATAGTCCGCCCAAGTCACACCTTCTGCGAGCGTAGCCTCCCTGTAGCCGTGCATGGCGACAAGGGCAGTTGGCAGGTGCTCCGCCGCATGATGGAGGGGAAGCCAGTGATAATTCCGGGTGATGGCACGAGTCTTTGGCATGTAACCCACAACACTGACTTTGCCAAGGCATTCGTCGGGCTGATGGGCAACAAGCACGCCATTGGAGAGGTGTTCCACATCACTGGCGACGAGCAGCTCACATGGAACCAGATATACGAGATCATAGCTGCCGGCCTTGGCGTAAAGCTCAACGCTTACCACGTCTCGTCCGACTTCCTTGCGGCGGTAGGTAGTCAGTATGATATGGAAGGCAATCTCATCGGCGACAAAGCGCACACTGTAATCTTCGACAATTCGAAGGTAAAGCGCGCCGTGCCGGGATTCGTTGCAACAACACGTTTCGACCAAGCCGTGCCACAAGCCATTGAATATATTCTCCAACATGACGAATGCAGAACCCCAGACCCAGAGTTTGATGCGTGGTGTGACCGGGTGATAGCAGCCTTGGAGATGGCTAAGCAGACGTTAAACGCATAAAAATGACAAGGGGGCAGCATCGAATGGTGCTGTCCCCTTGCCGCTAAATGTTATAGACTAATAAGACGAAGATTGATTCTCGGGCCCTTCAGCTATTGGCATTATTGATTCGCACTCCCGTACGCCCGAAGGAGTCTTTTTGCTCCCGCTTTTGATCTGTGAGGTCACGCACTACCACGTGTCACCACCCTCCAGGAACCCCGTCGCGTCGCGAAGCGAGAGAGTGAGGCCGTTAGCCCAGGCGGGCAATTTTCTCCTCAATCTGCTTCTTGAGTTGTCCGTTTGGAGCAACGTTCGCTTTAGCGATAGCTTCACTGTAAAGCTCCTCTACGCGATACTTGATCCATTGGTTCTTCTTGTCCACAGACGCGAAGACCTTCTCGGACGCCTCTTTAGCGGCAATCTTAGCCAGCTTAGCGCACTGCTCGCTGT
>JAZRXS010000110.1:0-15136 GCA_045600325.1 Prevotella sp. | reverse complement strand
GGTGCTGTGACCAAGACATTTCGCTAACGTGGATGAGACCTTCAACGCCGGGAGCTACCTCAACGAATGCGCCGTAGTCATACATAACCACAACCTTACCTGTTACCTTGTCGCCAACAGCGAGGTTAGCATCAAGCTTATCCCAGGGATGGGGCTGGAGCTGCTTGAGACCGAGAGCGATACGCTTCTTCTCGTTGTCGAAGTCGATGTTAACAACGTTGATCTTCTGGTCGAGAGAAACAACTTCCTTAGGATCGCTTACGCGGCCCCAAGAGAGGTCTGTGATATGGATAAGTCCGTCAACTCCGCCGAGGTCAACGAATACACCGTAAGAAGTGATGTTCTTAACAGTACCTTCGAGGATCTGACCCTTTTCGAGCTTAGAGATGATTTCCTTCTTCTGCTGTTCGAGTTCTGCCTCAATGAGAGACTTGTGAGAAACAACAACATTCTTGAACTCCTGGTTGATCTTAACAACCTTGAATTCCATTGTCTTGCCTACGTACTGGTCGTAGTCGCGGATTGGATGAACGTCAATCTGAGAACCTGGCAAGAATGCCTCGATTCCGAATACGTCAACGATCATACCACCCTTAGTGCGGCACTTGATGTAACCATTGATAACCTGATCCTCATCGAGAGCCTTGTTAACGAGATCCCAAGACTTAGAGAGGCGAGCCTTCTTGTGAGAAAGCTGGAGCTGACCCTTCTTGTCTTCTGGGTTTTCAACCAAAACCTCAACCTTGTCACCAACTTTGAGTTCTGGATTGTAGCGGAATTCAGACGCTGGGATAATACCGTCTGACTTGTAACCGATGTTGACAACAACTTCCTTCTTGTCAACGTGGATTACTGTACCATCAACCACCTGGTTTTCTGATACCTTGTTGAGTGTTTCAGAGTAAGCCTTCTCGAGCTCGTCGTAGCTTGCTCCTGCTGTTGTGCCATTTTCGAATTCTTCCCAATTGAAGTCTTCCAATGGCTGAATGTTTTTAAGGTTTGACATAGAGTTAATAAAAAAATTCCTGAGGACTCCGGCTTCTGCATCTCTGCTTTCCGCCTTTACCTCTTTAGAAAGTTAATAAATATAGTTAATAAAATCGGGCGCAAAATTACACATTTTCAGCTACTTACGCAAACATTTCCGAATATTTCTTCTTTTGCAAAGCAAAATACTGCCAAAGAATTGATTTGTTCGTAAGGTCTTGGCTTTCATTCAGTTTACGTTTTGACTGAATATCTGTTCTATCTTTCTCGAAATCCTTCTTCCATTCACAGAATTCCTTCCTTGCCTTCATGATGGCCTTCACATCGGCAATGTTTCCCTTGGCAAGGCTCTGGAGCATGGCAACACGGTCGAGCCAATAGCGCACTCGCATCACCTTCTTCAAGTCTTTCTGAGGAAGATTCTTGTAGAGCATCGTGAGATTGTTGCGGAAGTTCAGGTAAGTCTTGCGTGGATTACCCTGCGGCAATGTACCGCCCCCTACGTGATAAACCTTGCTATCTGTTACGCAGTAGATCTTCTTGCCGTAGATTCTCATTCGCCAGCAGAGGTCTATCTCCTCATTGTGGGCGAAGAATCTGCCGTCAAGTCCTCCACAATCCAGATAGTCTTTCGTACGAACCATCATGCATGCGCCCGTAGCCCAATGTATTTCGAGTGTAGAGTCGTACTGACCTTCGTCTTTCTCGACCGTGGAGAATATTCTTCCGCGACAGTAAGGATAGCCGAACTTGTCGATGAAACCGCCAGCAGCTCCAGCATATTCAAACATCTGCTTGTCGTGATAGGCAAGGAGTTTCGGTTGGCAGGCAGCGCAGTCCTCGTGTTTATCCATGAAGGCTATGAGAGGCTTGAGCCAATCTTTCGTAACCTCAACATCTGAGTTCAGCAGGACAACATACTCGTACTTTGGGAGGAGTCCTGCTCTCAGGGCACCATACTCGTTGTTTGGGAGGTGTCCTGCCCCCAGGACACCATCAGCGATGTTTAGGAGATGTCCTGCCCTCAGGACACCATCAGCGCTGTTCGCCAGTTCTTGTGGGTATTGGTGCGTTGAGGGCAACGCACCTCCCATAATGGCACGATTATAGCCTTCAGCAAAGCCATAGTTCTTGTCGAGAACAATGGTCTTCACCGAAGGAAATTCACGTGCAAGCATCTGGAGCGAATCGTCGGTAGAGCCGTTGTCAGCAACGATAACATCCGCCTCCTGTGAAAATTCAACGACAGAAGGCAGAAACTTCCACATCATTTCCGAGCCGTTCCAGTTCAGTATGATTACTGCTGTGCGCATTAATCAACAATAAGGTTCTCACCTGTCATCTCTGCTGGCTGCTCGAGTCCAAGGATGTGGAGGATTGATGGAGCAACGTCAGCGAGGCGACCGTCCTTTACGGTTGCAGAGTTGTTGTCTGTAACGTAGATGAATGGCACTGGGTTGAGAGAGTGAGCTGTGTTTGGAGTTCCGTCTGGGTTGATGGCGTTGTCTGCATTACCGTGGTCAGCGATGATGATTGCCTCATAGCCAGCAGCCTTTGCAGTTTCGATAACGTCACGAACGCAGTTGTCAACAGCTGTAACAGCCTTTGCGATTGCGTTGTAGATACCAGTGTGACCAACCATGTCGCCGTTAGCGAAGTTCACGACAACAAACTGATACTGCTCAGTCTTGAGAGCTGCACAGAGCTTATCCTTTACCTCGTAAGCCGACATCTCAGGCTTGAGGTCGTAAGTAGCAACCTTTGGAGAAGCCACGAGAATGCGGTCTTCGCCTTCGTATGGAGTCTCGCGACCGCCGTTGAAGAAGAATGTTACGTGAGCATACTTCTCAGTCTCAGCAGTGTGAAGCTGCTTGATACCGTTCTTTGAGAGATATTCGCCAAGAGTGTTCTCAACGTTCTCCTTAGGGAAGAGGATGTGAACGCCAGTGAAAGAAGCGTCGTAAGGAGTCATACAGTAGTACTGGATGTTAGGAATAGTCTTCATGCCCTGCTCTTCCATGTCTGTCTGAGAAAGAACCTGAGTGAGCTCCTTAGCGCGGTCGTTGCGGTAGTTGAAGAAGATTACTACATCGCCTTCCTCAATCTTACCATTAACAGTTGAGTTTACGATAGGCTTGACGAACTCGTCCGTAACGTCGTTAGCGTAAGAATCCTTGACAGCCTGAACCATGTCAGAAGCCTCAGCACCCTTACCGCAAACGATGAGGTCGTAAGCTTCCTTCACACGCTCCCAACGCTTGTCGCGGTCCATTGCGTAGAAACGGCCTACGATAGAAGCGATGTTTGCATCATTGGCTGCACAAACGTCTGTGATCTCCTGGATGAAGCCAGCACCTGACTTAGGGTCTGTGTCACGACCGTCCATGAAGCAATGAACGAAAGTCTGCTGAGAGAGACCGTACTCCTTGCCGATTTCGATGAGCTTCTTGAGGTGATCAAGAGAAGAGTGAACACCACCGTTTGAAGTCAAGCCCATGAGGTGGAGCTTCTTGCCGTTTTCCTTAGCGTAAGTGTAAGCGCTCTTTACCTCTGGATTTTCGAGGATAGAACCGTCCTTGCAAGCGCGGTTGATCTTTACGAGATCCTGATAAACAATACGGCCGGCACCAATGTTGAGGTGACCTACCTCAGAGTTACCCATCTGACCGTCAGGAAGACCAACGTCTTCGCCTGAAGCCTGAAGCTGAGAAACTGAACTAACTGCCTGGAGGTAGTCGAGATAAGGGGTTGGTGTGTTGAAGATAACATCACCATTGTTGTGCTTTCCGATGCCCCAACCATCGAGAATCATCAATAATGCTTTTTTCATTATGATTTAATTAGTTTTGAAGATTTATGTATATTTGGGCGCAAAATTAATATAAATAGATGTAAAACGGAAATAAAGTGTACATTATTTATTAAAATATTGCATAATGTTAACCTGAAAGCCGCTTAACATGCGTTTATTTTTTGTAATCAAAAATAAATTCCTTAATTTTGTAGCAGAATATAAACTCAAAAGAAAATGAAAGCATTAACAGAAACTAACTTCAACTTCGAAAATCAGAAGAGTGTTTACCACGGAAAAGTTCGTGACGTTTACAACATCGGCGACGACAAGATTGTCATGGTTGCCACAGACCGTATCTCTGCATTCGACACAGTTCTTCCTAAGGGAATTCCTTTCAAGGGACAGGTGCTCAACCAGATTGCAGCGCAGTTCCTCGACGCTTGTCAGGACATCTGCCCTAACTGGAAACTCGCTACTCCAGACCCAATGGTAACTGTTGGTCTCAAGTGTGAAGGTTTCCGCGTGGAAATGATCATCCGCTCTATCCTTACTGGTTCTGCTTGGCGCGAATACAAGAACGGCTGCCGCGAACTTTGTGGCGTGAAGCTTCCTGACGGAATGCGCGAGAACGAGCGTTTCCCAGAGCCTATAATCACTCCTACTACAAAGGCTGACGAAGGCCACGACATGAACATCTCTAAGGAAGAAATCATCGCTCAGGGCATCGTTAGCAAGGAAGACTACGAAGTGATGGAAGACTACACTCGCAAGATCTTCGCTCGCGGTCAGGAAATTGCTGCTAAGCACGGTCTTATCCTTGTTGACACCAAGTACGAGTTCGGCAAGCGCGACGGCAAGGTTTACCTCATCGACGAAATCCATACTCCAGACTCTTCACGTTATTTCTATGCTGAGGGCTACGAAGAGAAGTTTGAGAAGGGTGAACCACAGAAGCAGCTCTCTAAGGAATTCGTTCGCCAGTGGCTTATCGAGCACGACTTCATGAACGAGCCTGGACAGGTTCTTCCTGAAATCACAGACGAATATGCAGAAAGCGTTTCTGACCGCTACATCGAACTCTACGAGCACATCACAGGCGAGACTTTCAAGAAGGAAGTTTCTGACGAAGACATCGCTACTCGTATCGAGAAGAACGTGGCAGATTGGCTGGCTGCAAACTAATTCTATTCAACTTTCGATAAATCTCCAGTTGAGGCTTATGGCTAAAGGCTTGGGAGGTGTCCTGCCTCAGGACACCATCAGCGAAGTTTGCCTTGCTCTTGCAGATGATGGTGCGTTGAGGGCAACGCACCTCCCAAGCCTTTACCATTTAGCCTTCGCTTGAAAAGCGAAACAATATTTAACAAATGAAGAAATGGACTGTTGAGGACGCAGCGGAGATGTACAACATCAACGGCTGGGGTGCTTCTTATTTCAACATCAACGACAAGGGAAATGTTGTCGTTTTGCCAAGGAAAGACGGTGTGGAAGTGGATCTCCGTGAACTCATGGACGAACTTTCACTACGCGACATCTCTGCGCCTGTGCTACTGCGTTTCCCGGACATCATCGACAACCGCATTGAGAACATCTCCACTTGCTACAAGAAAGCGGCTAAGGAGTACGGTTTTCAAGGACAATGTTTCTCTGTTTTCCCTATCAAGGTGAACCAGATGCAACCGGTCGTTGAGGAAATCGTAACACACGGAAAGAAGTACAACCTTGGTCTTGAGGCTGGCAGCAAACCTGAGCTTCACGCCGTTCTTGCCGCTGGTGCCAACGATGACACCCTTATCATCTGCAACGGTTACAAGGACGACAGTTTCATCGAACTTGCCCTCCTTGCACAGAAGATGGGAAAGCGCATTTTCCTCGTGGCTGAAAAGCTGAACGAGCTCAATAAGATTGCTCGCATTTCCCGTCGTCTGAAGGTGCGTCCGAACATCGGAATCCGCATAAAGCTTGCTTCTTCCGGCAGCGGTAAATGGGAAGAAAGTGGCGGTGACGCAAGCAAGTTCGGTCTTACTTCCAGTGAATTGCTCGATGCACTTGAACTTCTCAAGGAGAATGGTTTGGAAGATTGCCTCAAGCTTATTCATTTCCACATCGGTTCGCAGGTAACGAATATCCGTCATATCAAAACGGCTATTCTCGAAGCGTCACAGTTCTACGTGCAACTTCGCAAGCTCAACTTCCCTATTGAGTTTGTGGATGCTGGCGGTGGTCTTGGTGTTGACTACGACGGAACTCGCTCAGCAAGCAGTTGTTCTTCGGTAAACTATTCTATTCAGGAGTACGTCAACGACATCATGTACCAGATTCAGAATGCCGCTGACACCAACGAACTCCCCCACCCTAACATCATCACCGAGTCTGGTCGCGCTCTTTCTGCCCATCACTCTGTGCTCGTCATGGAAGTTCTTGAGCATGCGGAATTGCCGGAGATGGACGAAAAGTGGAATCCTACGGAAGATGACCATCAGCTTGTAAAGGAACTTTCTGAGATCTGGGACAATCTTAACCAGCGTTCTGCTCTTGAAAGTTGGCACGATGCTCAGGAAATCCGCGACGAATCTCTCAGAATGTTCTCTTACGGAATTATCGATTTGAAGACTCGTGCGCAGATTGAAAAGCTTTATTGGAGCGTGACTCGTGAGATCAGCCACATTGCTTCCCATAGCAAGCGACTTCCGGAAGAACTTTACGGAGTAAGCAAACTCTTGGCTGACAAGTACTTCTGCAACTTCTCTCTCTTCCAGTCTCTTCCTGACTCTTGGGCTATTGACCAGGTTTTCCCTATCATGCCAATCCATCGTCTGAACGAACGTCCTACTCGTCGTGCCACTCTCCAGGACATGACTTGCGACTCCGACGGAAAGATTGCGTCATACATTGCGGAAGGACAGATAACTTCTTCTCTTCCAGTTCATTCATTGAAGAAGGATGAGCCTTACTATCTCGCCGTTTTCCTCGTTGGTGCTTACCAGGAGATTCTTGGCGATATGCACAATCTCTTCGGCGACACAAACGCCGTTCACATCACTGTTGACAAGAACGGCTATCACATAGACAAGACAATAGACGGCGAAACAGTTGACGACGTGCTTGACTATGTTGAGTTTGACACAAAGAAACTCGTCCGCCAACTCGAAACTTGGGTTACGAAGTCAATGAAGCAAGGCAAGATCACACTTGAGGAAGGCAAGGAATTCCTCAGCAACTACAAGTCAGGTCTTTACGGTTACACCTATCTTGAGTAGGCAGCCATAGCATTATCTATTGAAACTATATACTTTTAGGCACAATGACATAACATATAAACAAGTAACAGTGGGATGATATTAAAACGCAAGTTGCACAAGTTACACAAGTTCAAGTGCGGCTGTTTACATTTTGACGCAAGTTGCGCAAGTCTTTAAGAACTTGTGAAACTGAGATTTGTCCTTGCAAGAAAACTTGTGTAACTTGTGAAACTTGCGTTTATTTTTCTACCATAGTTGTTTCGTGATTTTTATCTTTGTGCCTAATTGTATATAATTACCTTATCTATAGAATCAGCGGCAGACTTCTGCCGCTTTTTTTGTTTCCGTTTGCGAAAACATCTACCCCATTTTCGTTTTTCTTGCCGATTTGTTTGGCAGATTGAGAATTATTGATTAATTTTGCAGCGTCATAAGAAAAGAAAACGTACAACTTTCTAAATAAGCGTCTTAAAAAAAATGTAAATAATGTCAATAGACAAGGTTGCATACTGGAAAGAACTTGCCGACTACGACATAGATGCGGCAGAGGTTATGTACCATGGAGGTAAATGGCTCTATGTAGGCTTTATGTGCCATCAAGCCATTGAGAAGTCTCTCAAGTCACATTGGTGCGCGGTTAAGCCTGACGATATTCCTTATATGCACAACTTGATGAAGTTGGTACAGAGCACAGGACTCGCAACCAAGATGTCAGACACTCAGCTTAAGCTTCTTGCGGACTTAATGCCTCTGAACATTGAATGTCGTTATCCATCGTACAAGGATGAGTTGGCAAAGAAACTTACAAAAGAATTTTGCAAAGAATTGATTAACAGAACAAAGGAATTGAAGTTATGGATAGAGAGCAAGCACTAAACCTAGTTCGGAAATACAAAGAAGAGATAAGTCCGATGTTCACTGATGCCCGAGTATTTCTCTTTGGTTCCCATAGCAAGGGCAATGCCCATGAAGGTAGCGATGTGGATGTTGCCATTGTAGTGCCACGCCTAAAAGGAGATTGGCTTGACACTTCATCTGCACTATGGCTTGCGACAATGAAGATTGATACAATCATCGAACCTGTACTGATAGAGGAATGTCATCCTTCGCCATTATACGAAGACATTCTAAAGACCGGAATAGCAGTATAATACGTTTTAAGGAAGTGTTACGTAAACCAATTAATCCCAATACTAGCGGCAGACTTCTGCCGCTTTTTTGTTTCCGTTTGCGAAAACATCTACCCCATTTTCGTTTTTCTTGCCGAATTGTTTGGCAGATTGAAAATTATTGATTACTTTTGCAGCGGAAAAACAGTCTGCTCCTATTTATCAGGGCAAAGGGTTATGGTGCAGAGTATAGCTCCGTGCCGTAGAAGCGTAAGCTTCGATAACTTATTGGTTGATGCTTGAGCAATGCGCATCGTGCTATGCGCACCGCTGACAACGCATCAGAAGGACGTTTACGAACGTTTGTCTTCTAAATCCGAAAATCTGGTAAATTTTCTACGTTACAAGAAGAGAACGCAACCGAAACGTCCACGTGGGTGTTTATCCTAAGTAGGCTTTATGACCTTATTGTGTACATACTATGTTGTGGTATGTGTACAGACAAGGTGTATAGTTTGCCATACTTTTGCATATATCCCTATGGCGTGGGCAGACTGGTTGTTTATCCTTGTAACAGGGTTTACCAGAGCCTCAGATTTGGGATAAGCAGGAGAACCGACTTACCCACGTCTTTCCATTTTCATAACTTTTTAATATGCCGAATCTTGGGGTGAGTCTATAGGCCTAAAAACTATAAAAAATGAAAAAAGTAATTTTAGCTTTTATGTTGCTTTCTTTTATCTGCGCATTTTACTCATGTGACAGTGACAGTGATGACGAAGGCAGCAGCGGTAAAAACAATCTCTCTGAAACACAATTGGCAAGTTATGGCACCCATAATGGACGTAAACTTGCATACATTGAATACCCCGAATGGGATGGGGACCGTTATCATTATGAGTTCAAATATAACGATAAAGGAATAATTTCCAGGATAGAGTGTACTAGAATTACTAACAAAGGGGTCTCAAGTGAGATATTGGATTCGTATACATTCTCAGAAAGACTTGATACACTTGTAAGAGACCAAAGATTTGGTACTCATAAACTATACACTTATGTGCTAAGTTATGACAAGAAAGGTCGTGTCACAAAATTACGAACCGTTGAATCCAGCGACTATGAGCACAACATCACAGCCACATTCTCTTACGATGGCAATGGTAATCTTAAATCTTACAACTCATCTTTCATTGAGTGGGAAAACGGATGCCCCATCAAGGCAGCTGGAGGGGATGCGGTTTCAAGAGAACTTAGTGATCCAACAGGATATTCTATGGAATATATCTATGACGAACAAACAGAAAACAAGTATGACATATACTGCCAGCCGTTCTTTGCTCTAACAGACAAAAACGGCAACACACATAGAGACATTGAACCATTAGATATTCCATCTGTTCTCAGCATGTTAGGTAATGCACCTTCGTACTTGCCATCAAATATCGTTGGTACACGCAATCGCGGAAGCAGTGCTCCAGATAACATTGATGAGAAATATTCATACAACTTCAAAAATGACAATTCTGGATTTAGCATTTATGAAAAAGGCAAACTTCAACAAATATTTATATTCAAGTAAGCAGAATGTAACAAAGATTACATCTAATGGGTAAGCGGTACAGGAGACTGGTATATGTACCGATCTTAGGAAAACTGTATCCGTAGAGTCTAAAACTAATCTGGCGCAAATCTTGACATTATTATACTTGTTAGGATTTGCGCTGGATTTGTTTAAAATACATGCTTCTTCCCACGTTATATTTCTACAGTAAAAAAGAAAATGCAAAAATATTTTGTTGATTATAAATAAAATACTAACTTTGCCGCAGAATATAAAACATCTAGGCTATGGCATTGTTATTGGAATCCCAGTACAACTATTACAGGACTCACGAGTCAGAGTTGCTGAAGCAATATCAGGGAAAGCATCTTGTAAACTGAGTTAGTCTTCGAACAAGAAGGATAATTGAAATATAATTACAAGAGGCAAATGCTTTTAGATTAGCATTTGCCTCTTGTTGTGTTTTTGTGTAACAAGATGATTAAGCTTATAGAATAGAGTTTCAAGAAAATTATTTCAACTGGTATCATCGGAAGATTCGGGAACTTTCTTATAGGATTTCAGCATGAAACTTCAGGAGTTACGAATCGTATTCCTAAGAGTTATGAAAAAATTCGTATACAAACTCACATCAGTTTTGTATACAAACTCCAGTCAAGTTTGTATACAAAAAATTTTATAACCCATAGAGTTATTATACGTAAAGCTTAGGATTGTACCTAAAAAGTCATGCAGTTAAGGCTCGTAAAGCCTAAAAAAAGGCGATGGAAATTCGGCTTTTTAGACAAAAACAAGAAAAAAAATCACCAACATTTCACCACACACATCTTCTCATGGGGCTTTCATGGTGAAATGTATGGTGAAATATTGGTGAAATATCGGGAACACACATTTCACCTGGCAACTTCCTGGTTATCAATCGGATAAACCATTAGGGTGAAATGATGAAATATATTTCAACAAAATGTATTTGGGAGAAGGCTAACGGCTTACTTGTCGCTGTTGATACCTTCCTCCATGAAGCGGAACTGTGCGTTCTTCTGCTCCTTAAGGAACTCGGAAACTTTCTCAATCTTGCTTCGTGTGATGGCTACGCGGCCGCTTCTGGTGTATTGGAGAATGCACTTGTAGCGTGCGAGTCCCTTGTAGAGTTCGACGATAGCCTTTGATGAGTTACAGACGTGGACAGTGATGTAGGTGTCGTTGACCTCAAGCATACGGGCGTCCGAGTGGCGGATGATCTGGGAAATCTCAGGATTCTCCATCACTTTCTGCGTAGAGAGCTTGAAGAGTGCAACCTCACTTGTGAAGATTTCCTCATCGAGATAATAGTCCGCCTTGATGACATCCACCTTCTTCTCAATCTGCTTGATGATCTTGCCTACCTGCACTTCATCGCTGAAGACCGTAATGGTGTATTTATGCACGTTGGGAATGCCTGAAGGCGACACATTGAGGCTCTCGATGTTCACCTGAAGACGAGTGAATACGGAGGTAATCTGGTTGAGAATACCTACGACATTCTCTGAGTATATAAGTATTGTATAGAGATTCATAGAAGCCCCCCTCTAACTTCCCCCCTTATGGGGGAGGACCTTTAATTAGTGTTGCTAATCAGGGGGTAAAGGCCTAGTTTTTTTTACTATTTTCAGTTACAATTTGCGTTGATACCCACTTTAGTAATTTATCTCTCCCTCCCCCTTGGGAAGGGCTGGGGTGGGGCTCATCTTTCAAGTTTCATTTCGCTTACGGATGCGCCTGGGGCTGTCATTGGCATGACGTCGTCTTCCTCCTTTATGACTGTTTCGAGGAAGAATGGTCCCTTCGTGGAGAGCATCTTCTGTACGGCATCTGCGAGTTCCTTGCGGTCTGTGACGCGGAGATAAGGTATTTCGTAGGCTGAGCAGATCTTCTCGTAGTCAGGGTTCATCATGTGGGTGAAGGCGTAGCGCTTGTTGAAGAACATGTTCTGCCATTGGCGCACGTTGCCGAGGAAGTTGTTGTTCATGAGAATCATCTTCACCGGACACTGGTTCTCCATTATCGTGCCAAGCTCCTGAATGACCATCTGAAGACCGCCGTCGCCCATGAATACGCATACAGGACGCTCCTTCTCGGCGAAAGTCGCTCCGATGGCTGCAGGAAGTCCGTAGCCCATGGTGCCAAGACCACCGCTGGTGATGATGGAACGGCGAGTGTTGTACTTCGAATATCGAGTGGCAAAGAGCTGGTTCTGACCAACGTCCGTTACGGTAACTCCCTTGCCTTCAGTAGCTTCCGCCACGGCATTTACGACCTCACCCATGAGAAGAGGACCCTCGGTAGGATGAATGGCATTCTTGATGACGCGGTCATTCTCGCGCTCTGCAAGTGGCTTGAAAGACTCTATCCACTCGGAATGGTCAGCCTCGTTGACAAGAGCCGTAAGAGCAGGAAGGGATTCCTTGCAGTCGGCAACGATAGCCACGTCTGTCTTCACGTTCTTGTTGATTTCCGCGTTATCGATGTCAAGGTGGATGACCTTAGCCTGCTTGAGGTAGGTCTTGAGATTTCCAGTCACGCGGTCGGAGAAGCGCATACCGATTGCAATGACGACATCCGCCTCCTGCTGCTTGAGGTTTGGCGCAAGATTGCCGTGCATTCCGAGCATTCCGACGTTAAGAGGATGATTGCTTGCGAGGGCAGAGAGTCCGAGCATGGTGCGACCGGCAGGGATGTTTGCCTTCTCAAGGAAAGCCTTCAGTTCGTCGATGGCGTTGCCGAGCTCTACGCCCTGACCAACGAGTGCGAGAGGCTTCTTTGCGCTGTTGATAAGTTCTGCAGCAGCCTTAAGGTCTTCTTCCTTAGCCTGTGGGAAAGCAATGTATGAGCGAACGAAATTGACCGACTGCTCCACATATTCAGCCTTTTCCGTCTGAGCATTCTTCGGGAAATCGAGTACGACAGGACCAGGACGACCTGATTGTGCAAGATAATAAGCCTTGCTGATAGCCCAAGGGATATCTTCAGGACGGCGAATCTGGTAAACCCACTTGCAGATAGGCTGGGCAACGGTGATGAGGTCAACTTCCTGGAATGCGTCTGTACCGAGAACGGGTGTGCCTACCTGACCGGCAATGACTACGATAGGAGTAGAATCAATCATGGCGTCAGCGATACCTGTGAGCGTGTTTGTAACGCCCGGACCGCTGGTGACAATAACGGTACCTACCTCTCCGCTGACACGGGCATAGCCCTGCGCAGCGTGTGTGGCACCCTGTTCATGACGAACGAGAATGTGGTCGAAAGCCTTCTTCTCACCGCGAGTATAGTCATAGAGAGCATCATACACAGGCATTATTGAGCCACCCGGATATCCGAAGATAGTCTTTACGCCTTGTGCCTTCAACGATTCCATGAGAATCTGGGCGCCGGTGAGAAGTTCTCCTGAGAGAGAGTTATTGGTTGTATTCATTTAGTAGTTTTTGTGAGGAATAGGCGGCCACCAAACTTGGCGACCGAATAATATCTATAGTGCTTGGCTCCATTCCTCCCCCTGTGGGGGAGTTAGAGGGGGTCAGTCTATGAGACGGACTCCGCCCTTGTCTGCACTTGCTACGCTCTGAGCGTATGCGCGAAGAGCCTTGCTGACAACGCGGTTGCGCTTGAGTGGCTGCTGTGGACGAGCCTCAAGTTCTTCGTCTGAGAGCTTCACGTTGATAGAACGGCTTGGGATGTCGATAACGATGATGTCGCCGTCCTTGATCTTACCGATAGCACCGCCAGAAGCTGCCTCTGGAGAGATGTGGCCGATAGAGAGTCCTGATGTACCACCAGAGAAACGACCGTCTGTGATGAGCGCACATTCCTTACCCATGTGCATAGACTTGATGTATGAAGTAGGATAGAGCATCTCCTGCATACCAGGACCACCCTTAGGACCTTCGTGAGTGATAACCACGCAGTCGCCCTTCTTTACCTTGCCGCCGAGGATGCCTTCACAAGCGTCTTCCTGAGAGTCGAAAACAACGGCAGGACCTTCGAAATGCCAAAGCTCAGGAGCAACGCCGGCAGTCTTCACTACGCAGCCGTCCTTTGCGATATTTCCGAAGAGAACAGCCATACCGCCGTCCTTTGTGTAAGCGTGCTCAATGTCACGAATACAGCCGTTCTCGCGGTCTGTATCGAGGCTTTCCCACTGAGTGTTCTGAGAACCCATGACATTCGAGAATACGCCAGCAGGAGCTGAGTGGTAGATGCGGTCTGCCTCTGGGTCAATAGTCTCGCCTGTGATAGAGTATTTCTTGATGTCCTCACCGAGAGTAGCGCCATTTACGCGCTTTGCTGTAAGGTCAAGAAGATCACCTTTTGCAAGTTCGCCCATGATACCGAGAATACCACCTGCGCGGTTCTCCTCCTGGATAGAATACTTCTGCCAGTTTGGAGCAAGCTTGCAGAGGAAAGGAACCTTGCGAGAAAGCTGGTCGATGTCAGTCATCTTGAAGTCAACTTCAGCCTCCTGAGCTACGGCGAGAAGGTGGAGAACGGTATTGGTAGAAGCGCCCATAGCGATGTCGAGCGTCATGGCGTTCATGAATGCTGCGCGAGTAGCGATAGAACGAGGGAGAACAGAATCGTCGCCGTCCTCGTAGTAAGCCATAGCGTTCTTCACAATCTGCTTGGCAGCGTCCTTGAAGAGCTGTATGCGGTTTACATGAGTAGCAAGGATAGAACCGTTGCCAGGGAGAGAAAGACCGAGAGCCTCTGTAAGAGAGTTCATGGAGTTTGCTGTGAACATACCAGAGCAAGCGCCACAACCAGGACAAGCCATCTGTTCAACCTTAGCGAGCTCTTCGTCAGAGACAGTATTGTCGCCACCCTTAATCATGGCAGTGATAAGGTCAGCGTTCTCGCCGTTAAGCTTGTGTGACTCCATAGGACCACCAGAAACGAAAACGGCAGGGATGTTGAGACGCATAGCAGCCATGAGCATACCTGGAGTTACCTTGTCGCAGTTTGAGATGCAAATCATGGCATCTGCCTTGTGGGCGTTGACCATGTATTCTACTGAGTCTGCAATAATGTCGCGTGATGGGAGTGAATAGAGCATACCATCGTGGCCCATTGCGATACCGTCATCAACGGCTATTGTGTTGAACTCAGCAGCATAGCAGCCAAGAGCTTCGATTTCCTTCTTTACGATCTGACCGATTTCGTGGAGATGAGTGTGACCAGGAACAAATTGTGTGAAAGAGTTCACAACGGCAATAATAGGCTTGCCAAATTGCTCACGCTTCATTCCATTGGCAACCCACAAAGCGCGAGCTCCTGCCATACGGCGTCCTTCTGTGCAAACTGCACTACGTAACTGATGTTTCATATAGTGTTATTGTATTTTTATTGAATTTCTAATTACCTTACAACCTCATAGCTTAATCAATAATGTCATAACCAAGGTATG
>JAZRXS010000109.1:0-26190 GCA_045600325.1 Prevotella sp. | reverse complement strand
TTCTTAATTTCCGTCTGGTTTAATGAATTCTGTCATAGGTGATGGTGTCCAATGGAAGGTGTTCCAATCGTCTGGCTGCGCAGGATTGAAGTCTGTCCATCCTGGGCGAAGGTTCTTCACGAGCGGAGAGTTTGTCTGCTTCAAGCCCATGACAATCATCTTGGCTATCTCGTAAGCGCCGAAAGGATTGAAGTGGGTATTATCAGCGAAAGCATTCGTCTGTCCCTTGAAAGTACCGGCAGGATAATGCACGAGAGCACGCTTGCTGTCCTCGAAGCCGAGAGTCTCGAAGAATGTCTTGCTCATTTCAGTGAGATCAATGAGTGGCACGTTCTCGCGCTCAGCAACGGCACGCACGGCAGCAGGGAAATCGCCGTGAGTGTTTGCTATGGTCTTGTTGTCCTTCTCCCAAGCGCGACGCATTGTCGGAGTACAGAGGATGATGTTTCCACCCTTGTCGCGCACCTGATCTATGAACACCTTCAGACCGTAAGAGAAATTGTACCAAGCACCACGTCCAGGACGCTTGTCCTTCTCGTCGTTGTGGCCGAACTCCACTATCACATAGTCGCCAGCTTTCATCATAGCCAGAATCTTGTCGAGACGGCGTGAAGAGAGGAAGGAGAATGTGGCAAGACCGCTTTCTGCGTGGTTGGAAATGGCTACGTTATCGTCAAACCATACAGGAATCATCTGTCCCCAACTTGCCCAAGGCTCGAAGCTCTGGTCAACGACTGTTGAGTTGCCGCAGAGGAAAACCGTTGGGCACTGTTCGTTGCGCTCTACGTGTATTGACTGAACGGCAGGAGCATCACCTGTAATCTCGAGAGTAAGCAGATTGTCCCAAGTGAGGTAAAGCTTCTCGCGTTCCTTGATGCCCACTTTTGTCTTATCGTCAATCTGTGGCGTGCGCTTGTTGACCACGAAAGAAACCGTCTCAAACTGCTTCTTTTGCGTATAGAGATCATGGATGTAGAGACGACGGTTCTCAGCACGAACGGTTGTGGATGCAGCCTTCTTCTTTGAGCCAATGACCATGGTCACGGTGTAGTTGCCATCAGGAACTTTGAAACTGATGTATTGGCTGTTGGCTCCGTCTTCACTCTGACCGCCACAAACGCGAGTGATCACATCGTCTATTCCATAGCCAGCTTCGTCTGTGTAAGCAGGAACGGGCTTAGTCATGTCCACATCAAATGTCTGGGCTTGAGAGCAAAGGGCAAACGCCATGCAGATGCAAAGGATTATTCTTTTCATAATTTTATTTTTTTCGATTCTGCGATGATTTGGGATTTCGAGATATGTCGAGATATATCGGGGTATATCGGGATATATCGAGATATGTCGGAATATGTCGATGTATTAATTTTATTGAATAAGTTCGTCTGTATCTTCGTTGAAGATGGCTGCGGATGTTTTCTGCTCACGTGGATAGAAATGCACGGCACTATCGTTCATCTTAGGATGATTCTGCTGAATGAGACGGATGATTTCCGCACCAGCCCAGATAGCTGGTCCGTAAGCGTGGGCAGCCATTGGATGAACTGGACGATAGTAATAGAAGGCAGGATCGAAAGCCATGCCCGTACCGACGCAAGTTCCCGTAACCTTTCCGTCCTGCTGAATCTCCGTGCTTACGGCGTTCCATGCGAGAAGGGCTGCTCCTCCGTAGGCGTTTGCCTCAAGCCAACCTTCGTTTATGGCGTGCGCTATGCAATAGGCATAGATGGCTGTGCAAGAGCTTTCGAGATAGGAATCCGTGCGATTGAGAAGCTGATGCCAGAAGCCTTCGCCACTTTGGAGAGCGATGAGTCCACGGACATGCTTGCGAAGTTGCTCAAGAACCTCTGGGCGACGAGGATGATCCTTTGGCAGAACATCTAGAATCTCGCATGTGGTGAGAAGAGCCCATCCGTTGGCACGTCCCCAGAAGAACGCAGGTTGCTCCTTTCTGCCCTCGATATAGCCGTGGCGATAGATGCCGAGCTCAGGAACGAACATGCGATTTACGAAGCCGAAATAATGCTTTACGGCCTCGTCGTAATGTCCGCTGTAAGCCTCCGTAGGCAATCCCATGAACATGTCGTCAAGCCAAATCGTGTTGCGCAAAGGACGGTTGCGACAGAAAGTGCCGTCAGGAAGGCGAAGCTCCTTGTTGAGAACGAAGTCGGAATAGCGAGCTATCTGATCCTGGAGCTTGAGTTTGCCGTTAGCCTTGCTTGCCTTAATCATAGCACAGCAAATGGCGCCAGCGTCGTCAAGAGCAAGCGGCTCGACGATTTTGCGGACAGTAGCTTCTGGAGTCTTGCCCTTCTGAAGGACATTCTTGTCGAAGTAAGGAGCTATGTCGGCAAGGAATTGCATTCGCTTTTCCGCATATTCCGTGTAACGCTTGTCGCCAGTAATCTTGCCGGCAGAGAGCATGGCAGAATATGTCACGCCCCATTCGTAGCTGGTAAGTCGGAAAGAACCTTGCTTTAGACGAGAGTTGGGATTGATTTTCTTGTAGTCGGTAATTTCTGCGCCGGTAGTCATGTCCTCGACAACCATTGGAGTTGTCTCGTCAAGGAAGGTGAATATGCGGTCGATGTCGGCCTTTACCTTAGAGACTTCCGGTATGCCGTAAGGTATCTTGTAGGCAGGCTTCATGAGGTGAAGAGGGGTGGTTGCGTCGTTGACCTCTTGGGCGTGAAGAGGGGCGCAGAGGAGAGAGAGAGAAAAAAGGAGAGAGGATGTTTTGTTCATATTGGGGGATATTTAACCGAAGTTGAAACTTCGGGAACGGTGGCTGGTATAACCGAAAGCAGAACTTTCGGGAACGGTGGCTTAGGAACTGTAGCTACTTCATTACAGAAAGGAGATAGATGGCGTCGAGACTCCAGGTGGCGGCGTCGTTGGTAGAGAGGCGCTTGAACTCGGTCATGCGGTTGAGGAGCATCTGTTCGAGTGCAGAGTCAAGGTATTTCTGGTCGCCTGTGTGCTTGTAAGCGTATGCGGAAAGACGGGAGATGCGGAAGGTGTTCTTGCTGATCTTCAGGGCATTCTCGCGATAGTTCTCGCAGAAAGAAAGCCAGGTCTGATGCCATTTCTTGTCAGAAAGTGCGGCTTCCAGTTCGTTTACAAATTCAAAGCCTCCCATAATAGGCAGCAGATGGTTTGTGTTCATCATCTGTGGGTCGCCCTCCCATGAGATAACTCCTGTGGCAGGATCATAGCCTAGAGCCTTTGGACCCGTGTATATGCCGTTAGGGAAATCGGATATGCTCTTCATTCCGGTCTTTATCTTGTTGAGATATTTCTTATCCTTCGTGCGCTCCCAATGTGCAAACCAGTTGCCTGCGTATGCAAGCCAGTCAGGACCGATACGAAGACGAGCAGGAGCGGTACAAGGGAATTGCTCACGAGGCTGTGCAAGTCGCATCGGGTCGAGTGTATAGAGCAACTGGTCGGCATCGAGAACCTCTTCCATGAGTTCGCCGGCACGCTCGTCGCCTGTGAGATAATAGTAGAAACGATTCCACCAAGCCTGGCTGATACGCGCTTCCTTTGCTCCGCAGCCCCAATGGCTTACGTTATGGCGAGTGCCAAGACCTGCGTGAGGACCACAATGGTAAACATCCACTTCCGAGTTATGACGGAACATAGCTTCTGCCATCTTCCAAACATCCTTGCGACCTGTGCGAAGGAAACTGTACCAAAGCCATGCGTTAGTGGCAAGCTCCGTATTGTCCCAAGCGAAGCCGCCTACGTCATAGAGCCAGTTCTGGCGAACGGGATCGCTCGTGTGCATGAAGTCGCCGTAGTTCCAGAAGCCGTACCAATGACATTCTTCTTGGTTCTTCTTGTAGAGTTCAAGGAGGTCAGTCAATCGGCCTTCTATCTGACATTGCTGAGGGGTGTCATACTTTGGCAAGCTCCATTCGCCGAAAGCCTTCTTCTCATGCAGATATTCTGGCGTGCAAGCGAGCTGTGGGAATGATGTCAACTGACGGGAAATGGCAAGAAGAGAGTCTGGACCGCAATAGCCATCCGTAGGAAGGAGAATGATTTCCGTAGTACGAGCTATGCCTTGCGGTGTGCTCATGCCTTCCTGAATGTCTTCGTAACTTGCGTTCAAGCCGTGGCCTTCCTTGTCATAATGGCGAAGATCCATAGCTTCAGCCTCAGGGCTCCATATCCAAAGAGTGAGCGTCGCAGTATCGGAACAAGCGTCTGTGATTTCAAGAGTCGATGGATAAGACTGCCAGAAGTCTTTCATAACAGCGATGAGTCCGTTTGTCTTGTCGCCAACAAATGCCATTCCTTCCGCTCGCTTACCGGCGAAAGTGCCAACCATCATGCAGTCGGGCTTCGCTTGCTTGCGGATAGTATATGACATGTCGTTGAGTTGCGAGAGTCGGTAGCGATTCCAAGAAGCCCAATCCTTTAGGAGCTGCTGGCTCTTCTGGTCGAAGGAAGCAGCTGGAGGAATGCGTTCGCCTCGCATCTGTTTGCACTGAACGGCTTCGCCCTTGTCTTCGTCTCCGAGGGTTGCGCCGTTGAGAAGTCGGCGACCAACAAGCGGTTGGACAGGTTCCGACCATAGTTTTCCGTCAGCAAGGAAAGCCACATGACGGTTGTAAAGTTCATCCTTGAGAGAGACTTTGACCTGAATGCCAAGAGATTGGATGAAGTCCTTGTCCTGGTCGCCATCATATATAAATGTGTGGACAAGCTTCGTCTGCTTGCTTCCTGCGTAGTTATAGACACGGAGAATGGAAGGGAACTTGCCAATATGACCGCAAATCTTCGTGCAAGTGCGAACGGAATTTGAGGTCTCTACGACTGTGCTGTCGATGGTGTAAGGGAGAGTTGTGCCGTCGGAGAGAGTGGCGATGAGGGAGAGGGATTCGGATATGGCTGGAGAGAGCGGAGATTCCGGATTTTTCGGATTATCCGGAATTTCCCGTTTTTTCGGATTATCCGGGATTTCCAGAGATTCTGGAGATATAACCGCTGAAACGGAAGCCCATTTCACAGAGCCGTCTGCCCAATAAGCGAGAGGGGAAACGGCGGCTTTTGTGCCATTAGAGAGCTTTGCATCCTTGAGATTCTTCACCTTCATCTCGCCTTTGGCAAAAGGTACGCCGAAGGTTTGGGGAGTTTCCATCGTTGGGGCTTCGTCACCAAGCCAATGGAGAGGGATGTTTTTGCCGGAGATGGAGAGGGAAAGACCGCCCAAAGCAGACGCTTCGGGAACAGGGGCAGAAGCGGAAGAATGAGAGCTGCTTTCGCTTTGGGATGTACGGAAATTGCGGAGCTTTGTGTGCGATTTTGTAGTACGGAAGCCGAACCAGCCTTTGGTTAGCGGGTTGTTGTCCTTGAAATCCACGACACATTCGCCATCAATTGAATAGCGAGTGTTGTTGCCCTTGCATTCTATCTTTATGTGATACCAATGGTTTGGCGTGATAAGATGCTTGTTGTCAGTATATTCCGTGAGAATCTTTGGACGGAGAGAAGCGTCATCAATGGCAGCCTTGTTGCCATCGTAACGACGGAAACGAGTTGTGGAATTATAGTTGCCGCCATAGCCAAGATAGTAAAGCTGAAGAGAATAGCAATTCAGGAAGATGCCACTTCGCCAGTTCTTGTTATGGAAAATGTCAGAAGGATGGTCGGGATCAGACGCTTTCCAGAAGCAATTCAAGTCGCTCACCCTATTCCACTCGCTATCATTCCCTTCTTCGAAAACGACACAAGCGTCATATTCTATGGTGCAATCGCCAGAAAGCGGCTTGTTGTACCATAGCGTCAAACCTTTCGGAGCCCACATTTCAACTTCGTTTCCGTTGTAGGAAATGCGTGTGTCTGGGGATTCCGATTCGGGAGTCCAAAGGGTTGATTGGGCGTGAACTGATATATAGCAGAAAAGAGTTATCAGAAGAGAAAGAGATTTCTTCATTTTTGATTGTTTTGAAAATGATCTTTTTGTGGAAACGATGCCCCATGGCATCGTTAGGGAACGCAGGGAGAATTGCTATGAGGACTGTCCTTTTGTGGCAGTTTAACGACGCTATGAGGCGTCGTTTCTATTACTTGGAGTCAAGAAGATACCCAAGATGTGGCGGCTGGTTGTAGGTAACATTCTGCCAAGCGATAGCCATACGGTAGATATGGTCATGCATGAGAGTTGTCACGCGATGCTCAGTCGGGATTGTGGTAGTATGGATGTAAAGCTTGTCGCAAGTATCACTATCGTAGAGAATAACTTCCTCTCGCCAGTCGCCAAAGAGATCTGCAAGGAGGTTTGGAGTATTCTTTGTGCCGTTGCAAGCACGACCTTTCAGTTGAACGAGAGGTTCGAAAGAGATTGTAAGCGGCTCAGAAATCTTCGGCCTACTTTGGTCGCCGGCAACGACTGGCTTATAGACAGTATTGCCATCGTAAGGTTCATCCTGAAGATCGCCATCCCAATAGATGCGGAAGTTTGTTGGCTTACGGCTTCCTTCTGCAAGCTTGCCGAGAATCTTACCAGTCTTTCCGTCTGCCGTATGGATATTGTTGCTGGCAAGCGACCAATACTCATAACCCTTAGAACCGGCAAACATATCCATCGCTACGCCACGACCATTGTCATCATCCTGCAAAGAGTTCTCACGCCAAAGGATTTCTCCCGTCACAGGATCGTGAATCTCTGCACAATACTTTGCGCCACTTTCCTCGTGAACCATGAACACCTCAAGTCCTGGACGCTCAGGAAGAAGGTCGCTAAGATGAAGAGCATCACCATGACCAAGACCGGTAGAAGAGAGGAGTTTGCCGTTATGGTCGATAGTTGCAGAGCCGTAGATTATCTCATCGCAACCGTCATTGTCAACATCTCCAACAGCTACAGAGTGAGCACCTTGTCCGAAAGCGCTATCCTTGCCCTTCTCGAGCGACTGATGAAGCCAACGGAGAGTGATGTTCTTTCCGTCGAAATCGTAGGCAGCAAGGTTCGATTGAGTATAATAGCCACGGCAGAACACCATGCTCGGCTTCTTTCCGTCAAGGTAAGCTACGCAAGCAAGGTAACGCTCAGAGCGATTGAAATGATTGTCGCCCCACCACTCGATGTCCTTATATGCAGGCTTGTAAGGCACGGTTGCAAGTTCTTCGCCTGTCTCGCCCTTGAAGACCGTAAGATATTCAGGACCGCCGATGATACGTCCGAGCAAAGCACCTTCCTTGCCAACATAATCCGCGTCCTTATCGTCGCCTGGAAGAAGTACATACTTTCCCTTGCCGTCAACGGTTCCAGGAGCTGTCTTGCAAGCTATTTCAGCCTTTCCGTCGCCATCAAAGTCGTAAGCAAGGATTTGGGTATAATGAGCACCAGCGCGAATGTTCTTGCCTAAACAGATACGCCAGAGTAATTTACTATTTACGGATTTACGATTTACAGATTTATCGTCATATTGAGGCAGCTTATAGCAATCAATATAAACAGGATCCGTCATGCCTGTGTGAGCATTATCATGGGCATTATGTGGATCCCACTTGAGGATGAGTTCGTAAACGCCATCGCCATCAACATCGGCTACAGAGCAATCGCCTGGAGTATATTTATGTGTAGCAGGTTGCCAACGTCTTTGACGCGGACCTTGATTTTGACCTTGATTTTGACCGCCGTCTCTTGGTTCCCTAATGCGAGGACGCTGAGCACCTTGTATAGTGTCGAATGCTGGGCGTTGCTCACGAGGAATAAGATTGTCCTCAACAGGAGGTGTAAGGTTCAGGGTAAGGTAAGTGTCTGTCCAAGGCTTGACTGTTTCGGAAGATTCCGTTTCCTTGCCTTTCACAACCGTTTTCACCATATACGAAGACTCCGCAGAACCGCTTTTGTCCGTGAAATTGCTCACGTTCAAAGGCGATGAGTTGAGTTTCTTTCCGTCGCGATATAGATTGAACTTACAGTCGGACTTATCCGTACCGAGCACACGCCAACTGACGAACACGCCGTTGTCAGTCTTCACGGCTGTAACGCCACGAGTGAGTTTCTCGTATTGCTGGTTAGCATTGAATGTTTGAGCAGAAGCACTTATTGCCGATGATGACAAGAGAAGTGCGAGAGTTAACGCTTTCATATTAGTTAGGGTTACAAAGATTTTACGTTTTTTATTAGTAAGGATTACCAAAGCATAGAGTTATGATTGCCAAAGCATAGAGTTCTGGTGTAAAAGTCATAGAGTTATGACCAAAAACTCATAGAGTTTTGACCCAAAAGTCATAGAGTTTTGATGCAAAAGTCATAGAGTTTTTAGAGGGAAAGCACTACTTTATGGAAATTACATAAACTGGAGTAGGCAGACTCTCCGCAACTCTCTCGCCATCACCCTGTTTTGTTTGCTGAACAAAAACGTCGAGTCGTTGGCGATTGTTCCAAAGCGAGATGTCGTAACTTGGCTCCCAAGCATCAACGGCGAAGTCAGTAATGTCAGAAACTTGCCACTTGTTTTTCGCCAGATCCTTGCATTTTGCTACTGAAACCTTGCTGCCCCTTTCCTCATCACGGAAGATGTAGCAAGCCTCTATCCTACCCTTTTTCTCCCTCACGGCAAGACGTGGGCGGGAAATTGGTATCATCTTAGTGCCAACACCTCCAAGCGAGAAAGGCTGAGTGCGCTCGAATATCTTGCAGGAAGTCCACCCCTTCTTCGCGTCTTTCCAAACGAGTCGATACTGAGGGACATTGGAATCCTGGTCACGCCAATAGGTTGCGATGTAAGGATTGCCTTGGGCATCAGCCGTCATGCTGGTCTGATTGATGAGTTCGCTATTCTGCGGAATAAGGAAAGCCATCTCGGCAGTAGCAGCTGTTATAGGCAACTGATAGCGAGTGCCGTCACTCTTCTCCCAAGTCTTGCCGCCATCCTTCGAGCGAGCGTAGCAAAGATCGTGGTTTGTAGCCACATCTGGAGTCTCTCTCCACACCCATGAAACATGAATCGTGCCTTGAGAGTCAACGCAAAGTTGCCAGTAAGCATTGCGCTTATTCTCGCCATCTATCAGCACATCCTGTAGGTTTTCCCAACGCTTCTCCTTAAGATGATAGCGCTTCATAACAAGATTTCCCCTGCCCGAACTTCCTGAGCGATAAGCAAATAGCAAGTCGCCATTAGGAAGGTTATAGAACTCTGGATAAGTGACATTCTTCTCGTCATTGCCATTCATTGGCTGAAGTTCATCGAAATCCATTCTAAGCGGCTGCTTGCTCTTGCAATAGCGAAGCGGATGACCATGATGATCGAACGAAAGATGGATATAGCCGTCGCCATCTATGCCAATGCTTATAATGTTATGGGCATCACGAACATTTCCTTTATACCGCGTGCGTTGTCTAATCCATTCGCTATCGTTGCCTTTTCTGCCTATTATTCTCTTGGCAAGTACAACACAACCGTCTGCATCATAATAAGCAGCAAACTGACAATTACCATGAGTTACAACGGAACTCTGGCGAAAGATTGTCGTATTAACAGATGTTTGCGCATAGCCTGTCCCTATCTTGCTAATCGTTTGAGCAGAGATTTCAAATGCTGTCAATAGTATGATTAAGGTGAAGAACAGTCGTTTCATTAATGGTTAGTTTTTAGATTAGTTATATCCGTTATTCAGATTCATGGTCTCTCCTTTTACAATCTCACGAACAATCTTTGCCCCACCCTAATGGGAATGTCTGGGGCAAGATTGTTTATCTTGTACAAATACTTCAACTGGATGGCAAAATTCTGTGAGATGGAATACATGGTATCACCCGCTTTCACCACGTAGAACTTGCCTTTGTACTTCACATCACCCTGCTTAGCCTTCTTTTCCAGATAGACAATAGTGCCAGGTTCCAATCGGTCGTCAGCGTCACATTCATTGTAATTGGCAAGTTTTCTGCATGACTTGCCAAGATTCCAAGCCAATGTCTTATACGTATCTCCCGGTTGTGAAATGACGTATGCCACTCCGTTGTTGTAACGAATGTCATACGACTTCCTGACATACTTCTCTTTTGCTTTTGGAGTAGAACCGCTTTGGCTACCATTATTGCCATTGTTCTCACTACGACTTGCCACGACAGGATTGGATTGTGAAGTCGTATAGCCATCACCTTCATACCCGTAAGCACGATTATTGGTGTCAAAGCGATAGAGCTCGTAACGCTCTATTATGGAAATCAGGGTTTGTGCGTAGGCAGGATTCGTGGCATAACCACAAGCTTTCAAGCCGTGAGCCCAAGAGCGATAATCCGTAATGTCGTAGGTAAAGAGTCGCTTGTAGCGGTCTTTCTGAAGGAAGAAACTGTGATCTTCGAAGCTTTCCTTGGCACTATTGTAAACGCGGAAGCATTCTCCGTTGGCATCATCGTCATGATATTGCTTCTTTCCTTGCCATCCATGACACTTGATTCCAAAATGATTGTTTCCGTGTCTTGCCAAGTCGCTCTTGCCCGCAGCACTTTCCAAGAGTCCTTGCGCAAGGGTAATGGAAGCCGGAATGCGGTGACGCTTCATCTGCTCAACAGCAATCCTGGAATACTGCTCTATATAAGCTTCGTAATCAGGATTGCGGTATTGTTGGGCAGATGCAGAGAGAACTGCAACAAGCAGCAATAATATTAGTAGGAATTTCTTCAAAACCAGACCTCTCTATTTTTACTTGTAAAGGAATCTCTTGATAGACTTCTTAGGAGTCTTCTCGAATTCAGAATCCATTATTTCTATGGACTGAAGCTTAGCATACGAAGCAATGACCTTGTTCACCTCAACACGGTTCTGCTCCATCTGCTCGACAAGCTGTTCCTTTGTCATGCCATTGTTCTCGGCTTCGGCAAAGTCCGGATATACAAGAGCCACGAATCTATCGTTTCTCTGTACCATAACCGATTCCACAACGTATGGCATAGAGTTCAGCTTGTCCTCTATTTCCTCTGGATAAACATTCTGTCCGTTAGGAGTGAGGAGCATGTTCTTTGAGCGTCCACGGATGTAAACGAAGCCGTCCTTGTCCATTGTGCCGAGGTCGCCAGTATGATACCAGCCGTCAGCATCAAGGGCTTCGCGTGTGGCAGCATCGTTCTTGTAGTAGCCAAGCATCACGTTGTAGCCACGAGCAAGGATTTCTCCTGCAACCTTCTGTGGGTCAGGAGAGTCTATTTTCACCTCCATGTGTACCACTCTTCTGCCGCAAGAACCTGTGCGAGCTGTCTTGTAGTCTTCGTAAGTGATGATAGGAGCACATTCCGTTGCACCGTAACCTACAGTCACAGGGAACTTAATTTCACGCAAGAATGCCTCTATCTCGTAGCTGAAGGCAGCACCACCGATGATGATTTCGTAGAGATTGCCACCAAATGATTCGTACAAGGCATCGCAGAGCTTCTTCTTGATCTTGTTTCCAACGATAGGAAGCTTCATCATGAGCTTGATGTTTGGCGTAAGCTTAGGGAACACGCGCTTGCGGATAATCTTCTCTATCACGAGCGGAACGGCAATGATCACGACAGGCTTGACCTCACGGAATGCCTGGGCAATGATAGCTGGAGAAGGTACACGAGAGAGGAAGAAGATGTGGCAACCTGTGATGAACTCATAGAGAAACTCGAATGCCATGCCGTACATGTGAGCCATAGGGAGGATGCTTACCACATGATCGCCTGCATGAACAACTTTTCCGAGAACGCCCTTTGCGAAGTCCATATTGCTCCAGAGGGCGCGATAAGGAATCATCACACCCTTTGAGAAACCGGTAGTTCCGCTGGTGTAGTTGATGAGAGCCATCTCGTCTGGGTTTTGCTCTATGTAATACTGCACGTGCTCACGACGGAAATTCTTTGGATAGCGCTTTCCGAAGAGCTCGTTCAGATGCTCGCGAGCATACGTAAGCTTCTCGTTTCTTGCGGAAGAGACGGAAAAATCCTGTATGTTGATGATTGCCTCAATGCCTGGCATCTCGTCAACATTAAGCGTTGGACCAACGACATCGCCCACAAAGAGCAGTTTAGCCTCGGAATGCTTCACGATGGAATGTACCTGTTCTGGTGTGAACTCATGAAGAATAGGCACGGCAATGGCGCCGTAAGTGAGCGTAGCGAGATATGACACAGCCCAATGCGTGCAGTTTCTGCCGCAGATGGCTATCTTGTCTCCATTCTCAATGCCAGATTCCTCGAAAAGGATGTGCAGTTTCTCAATCTTGCGAGCCACGTCCTTATACTGATATGTCACGCCTTTGTAGTCTGTGAGGGCGTCCATATCCCAATGGTCAACAATCGTATTCTCTATAAGACGATTGAAAGAAGATATGCTATTCATAGTGATTTTCGTATCGAAAATAAGGGTTGCACATAAAGAAGTTATCGTGTGCAAAATTAAGAATAATAATACACAATTAAAAATTTTTGGTGTTAATATTATTTATAATGAGTATTTTTATTAATTTTGCACATCAAAATGAAGAAAACAAAGACAGCATACGTATGTAGTGAATGTGGTTATGATTCCGTGAAATGGCTCGGGAAATGTCCTTCTTGCGGCAAATGGAACACATTCAAGGAAGTGAAACTGGAGAGCGCTTCTCCGGCTACTGTTGCACGCGATTTCGGCAAGACATCACCTCTGAGTGGCAACAAGGCGCTCAGGCTTCAGGACATTTCTGCCGACAAGGAACCTCGCATCGACCTTTATGACGAGGAGTTCAACCGCGTTCTTGGTGGCGGCATGGTGCCTGGCAGCATCATTCTCCTTGGTGGCGAACCGGGTATCGGAAAGAGTACGCTCACGCTTCAGACCATTCTCAACATAAAAGACAGGAACATCCTGTATGTCAGCGGCGAGGAAAGCGCGGCTCAAATCAAGATGCGTGCCGACCGTATCTCGGAAGCAAGCAGGGAATTTGACGACAAAAGCCTAAACTCTGCCGACGAAGAGCAATCGAATGTCAGCATACTTTGCGAAACGAATCTCGAGAAAATATTCGAATCAATAAGGGAAGTTGCACCTGAGATTCTCGTCATTGACTCCATCCAGACCATTGCCACTGAGACTCAAGATTCCTCTCCTGGCAGCATTGTGCAGGTAAGAGAATGTGCGTCGATGCTTCTTCGCTATGCAAAGACCAGCGGTACGCCGGTTCTTCTCATTGGTCACATCACAAAGGAAGGCACTCTTGCCGGTCCAAAAATCCTTGAGCACATCGTTGATACCGTCATTCAGTTTGAAGGAGACCAAAACCATATCTACCGCATTCTCCGCAGCATAAAGAATCGCTTTGGAAGCACGGCTGAGCTTGGCATATACGAAATGCAGCATAACGGCCTAAGACAAGTGTCAAATCCGTCTGAACTTCTTCTGAACGAAGACCATGAAGGTCTCTCCGGCATCGCCATTTCCGCTACGATGGAAGGCGGCAGACCGTTCCTTGTAGAGACGCAAGCGCTTGTTTCCACCGCTGCTTACGGCACCCCACAGCGTTCTGCTACGGGCTTCGACCAGCGTCGTCTGAACATGCTCCTCGCTGTTCTTGAAAAGCGTGTTGGCTTCAAGCTAATCCAGAAAGACGTCTTTGTGAACATCGCCGGCGGCATGAAGATCAACGATTTGGCCATGGACCTGAGCATAATAGCTGCCGTCCTGTCAAGCAATGTCGATACTCCGATAGAAACAGGTGTTGCTCTCTGCGGAGAAGTTGGACTGAGCGGCGAGGTAAGACCTGTGTCGCACATCGAACAACGCATAGCAGAGGCGGAGAAACTTGGATTCTCCTCGATCATCATTCCTAAGCTTAACCTCAAGGGCAACGACCTCTCCAAATTCCATATTGAAATAAATCCTGTAAGAAAAGTGGAGGAAGCTCTCCGCGCACTATTTGGATAAATGCGAACATTAAAATACATATTTATAATAGTTGTTGTTCTGGGCTTTTTAGGCTACGTTTGCTATGACATATTCTTCCCTAACGGATTCGGAGGGGAAGACGAATCGCAACAGGCGGAAGCCATAAAGAAGACGGAACTCAACATAGGCGCTCCCAACAATATCAGCAGCTTGCCTATCTGGATTGCACAGGAGGACAGCATCTTCGACTCCCTTCGCGTTGACATAACCGTAAAGGACTTCACCGACCCGCTCGACTGCGACGTGGCATTTGCCGAGGGAAAGACAAACCTATCCATCACAGACCCGAAGCGTGCTGAATGGCTTAAGGCAACGAAAAAGAAGGACTTTGTCGAGGAGCATTCATTGCCAATGCCTTACGCCTTGGTAGCTTGCCACAATGCACGCATATCAAGCCTTCAGCAACTGAAGGACAAGCTCGTAGCCCACACGCGCCATTCCGCTTTTTCCGATTCTTTCAACCATTGCCTTGACAGCATTCATCTCAGTCGTGACAGCGTTTACATGGTGCAGATAAACAATCCGAGCGTGGCTATGCTTATGCTTCACAACGCGGAACTCGATGCCACATTCCTCACCGAACCATACATATCTCTCGCCAAGGCTATGGGTCACAATATTCTATTCAAGAACAATGGGCAAGCCTTGCTCATAGCCAGTCCGAGCCTTTCCGAATCGCTGCAGCTTAAGGCTTTCAACAAAGCTTACGAAGAGGCTTTGAAGCGAATACGAAAGAACGGCATTACGCATTACAAGGATCTCATTGCACGTCGCTGCAAATGCTCGCCGCAGTTCGAGAAAGATTTGAAAGTTAAGTTTTAGTTACAATGATGCTCTCACACTACCTGAATAAAATCCGCTCCATCATCCAGCGAAACGGAGCTCCGTTTGCCGATGAACTTTCGCGCATGGAAGAAGATTTCAAGCGCATGTCTGATTTCTTCGCTATGGGCAATATAGACCCCGACCTCGACAGGGTTTACTATAACCTTGAAGCTCGCGCAATGAAGCTTCTCCAGCAAGCAGAGACCTACAGCCTTTCCGTAGAGAACGCTTTCTACAGGAAGATGGTTTCCGACACTAAGGGCTACCACACTCTCGATATGGAGGAATTGCAGCACAGGTTGGAAGACTTTGTCATCGACCTGACCATGCTTGACCTTGAACCGGACGGCGCAGCAAAAGCGGAGAAGAGAAAGCAGATACATGCCAGCCATCATGAATACCGCAAGGTGATGTTTGCGCAGATATTCCTTGCCTCCTTCACCGACAAGGAGAATGCCGAGACACTTCAGGAGATTATTCTTTCCTCAAGCATAGACAGCATAGACGCACAACTCATGGTGACGGCTCTCATGCTTTCAAGTCTCAAGATCTACGAGGAAAACAAGCTCTCCACCCTATACAATATTTATAGACTTTCCGAAAACGAAGAGCTTCGTGAGAAAGCGCTTGTGTCCTACATACTTGCCGTAGCCCAAGCCCCTCGCACAGCAAACGTTGCCCTTGATCTTTCTCCTGCTCTCCTTGCACAGATACAGCAGCAGATACTCTACACCATAGACACCCCTCGTGTGGAAAAGATCATGCAGAACGACATCATGCCTGACATCATCAAGAACAGCGATTTCGATTTCCGCAACAATCGCATAGTTCCAAAGGAAAAGAACAAGCTGGACGACATACTTAATCCACACAAGGACGAAGAGATGATCGAGAGGATGGAGGAAACCATGAATCGCATGAAGAAACTACAGGAGCAGGGCAGCGACCTCTTCTTCGGAGGTTTCCGTTATGTCAAGACTCATCCATTCTTCTCAGACATCATAAACTGGTTCTGTCCGTTCTATTTCAATCATCCACAGCTTCCTGAATTCACTAACGAGGACGACCGTCGCATCACCTCCAAGCTCATCACGCGTACTCCCTTCTGCGACAGCGACAAATACTCCTTCCTCATTTCAATGCACAAGGCTATCGGGACAATACCTGCGGAGGTAAAGAACATGCTGAAGAATGGGGAGGCACAGTTGGACATTGTCGGTGCTGAAGGTGTCGAACATAATGCAGCCTTCATTCGCCGTGCATTCCTACAGGACATTTTCCGTTTCTTCAAGATATGCTCGTGGGCTACTAATTTGCCTAACCCTATCAGTACAGAAAACAGCCTCGTGATATGCAGCTTCATAAATTCCGACAAGCACAGCTACGACCAGGCAGCCATCAGCAGTCTCAAGGCGCTTCGGAAGTTTGAGGCAAACAAGCAGATAGACACCCTCCTTGAAAACTGGAATCCTACTACCGCTGAGGGAAAGATCTTCAAGGCGTTTTCTGCTTTGGACTCCGACCATCAGACAGCCATGCAACTGCTTGTGGAAGTGCTCGAAGAAGACTCTCACAACATTCAGGCTCTCTACGGACTTGCCAAGGCATGTTTCCATGATTTCGGTTCTTCGGCATTATGGAGTCAGTATCAGGACGCTGCCATCAAGAGTCTTCTTGCCCTGCATTTCAAGAATGAGAGTGACATCAGTGTCGGTCACACCCTGGTAAAAGCCTACTTGCTTGCCGCCGATCACGAGAAAGCTTTGCGATACGCTCGCCCACTAATGGAAAGCGGAAAAGCGGAACCATTCGTCATGACCTTCGTCGGCATAAGCATGTTCTCTCAAGGCGATGTTCGGCAAGCACTCACGTTGTTCAGACAGTCAGGCGAAAGCGTCAGCCGCATTATCCAAAGCGCAGCCGACTACAACCTGCCATTCTCAATACCACAGCAGGAACTTCTGGCAAAAGTATTATGAAAAAACAAGAGCAGAAAATGTAATGAACCCCGAAAGTTTTTAGTCTAACTTTCGGGGTTCATTATTACAAAGACCCTTGGGGGATAATATTTGGGGGGATAATATTAGATCAGTAGTTGAAGACGTCTTCAAGTGTGAGACGCTTGATAGGGCCAATCTTCTCCAACTCCTCCATGTTAAGTTCCTTCTCGTCGCCAAGTATGAGGTAACGGTAAGGCTTGTTGGAGATGTGGGTGTTGGCGAAGTTCACGATGTCCTGAAGCGTGAGGTTCTGCGCATTCTGGTAAACAATCTCGCGAAGAGATTTGTCCAAGCCCAATCGCTCGGAAGAAAGCTGTGAGTTGAGGAGACCAGCCTTGATGGTTCTTTCCGTGGCAAGATTCTTCAGGAGAGTCTGTTTTGCTACGTCGAAAGCCTCTTGCTGCTGCGGAATAGTGTCGAGAATCTGCTTGAAAGTATTCACGCAGTCGAGCATCTTGTCGTTCTGTGTGATTATGCTTGTAGAGAAACTCTCCTTCAGGTCGCTGTAGCTTGGAATGTTGTAGTAAGCACCTGCACTGTAGGCAAGACCGCGAGTCTCACGGAGTTCTTGGAAGACAATGGAGTTCATGCCACCACCGTAGTATGTGTTGAAGAGCTGGATTGTGGCAAGTTCCTCTGGATTCAACCTGCGGTCTTCACAGTTATACATGCGCATGTAGATATTCTTCGCGTCGTAAGGTGCGATATAAACCTCGTTATTTGGAGTTGTCTCAAGCTGAACAGGCTGGAAATCGCCAGTAGGAAGGAGCTTCTTTGCCACCTTGTGATACTTGCCCACAGCTGCCACTACATCATCCAACTCCATCGGACCGTAGTAAAGCACCTTGTGCTGTCGGGTGCTAAGGAGCTTTGCCGTAGCAAGAATAGTTTCCGGCTTGGTCTCACGAAGCTGAGAAATGGATATTTCGCGATAGTAAGGCGATTTCTTTCCATAGAATCCGTAAGATGTTAGGGCGCGGAAACAGCTCTCTTGATTCTTCTTTGCGTCAGTGCGATCCTTCTCTAAAAGATCAACGTATGACTCGTACTGTTCGTAATCGGCTACGGCATTCGTGATGATATGCTCATAAAGCTTCATTGCCTCAACCATGTTCTCGCTAAGTCCGGAAATGGCAACAGTAGCTTCCCTATCACTTGCACTAATACTATAGCTACAAGCCATTGAGTAGAACATCTTCTGAATCTGCTCTGCTGTATATTTCTTTGTACCTATTAGTTCAAGATAATCAGAAAGATAGTCGATGAAAGGCTCTGCATCAGAACCGAAGTCGTAGTTATACACAAGGGAGAAAAGTCCGTTCACGGTATTCTTCACGTAGCGTACAGGAAGGTTGTTCTTGGTAGTAGCCTTGGCTATCTGCTTGTCGAAGTCAGGGAAAACAGGCGCAATCTCGGGACTCTGCTCATTGATGATGTCGCTGACAAACTGGCTCTGATACTCGCGGTTGGCAGGTATAGGAGTAATGGCTGGCTTCTCTATCTTCTTGAGAGTAGTGTCTTCGCCCTGCTCCTTATAGATTACGACGTAGTTGTCCTTGAAGAAACGGTTAGCAAAACCAACGATGTCAGCCTTGGAAATCCTTGAGATACGATCTATTCTCTCCACTTTGTCCTTCCAATCCATGCTGTATATGAAGGCATCGGTCATCATGCTCACCCTGCTCTCGTTGCTTTCAAGAGCAGAATATTCGTTCTTCTTCATATTGTTTATGATTGCCTTCAGCATAGATTCGTCGAAGTCGCCATTCTTCAGTTTGGCTATCTCTTCAAGAAGGATTTCCTTTACCTCCGTGTTTGTCTGACCCTCCTTAGGCATGGCTTGAAGGAGGAAGCATGAATATTCCTCAAGATCCTGAACGCCAGAGCCTGCATAGGCACACTTCATTGGCTGATTGACATCGAGGTCAAGCAAGCCAGCACTACCGTTTGAGAGCAATCCGTCGATGACAGCAAGCGTGTCAAGCTGATAGCTCTTTCCGCCTTCTGCCTGCCATGCTACGAACATGAAGGCTGCCTCCTGTCCGAGAACGACCGTGTCTGAAGGCTCAGTAATCTTCTGGACAGCCGGATATGAAGGACGCTTCAAATCTTCGTTCTTCTTCCAAGAGCCGAAATACTTGTCAATGAGGGCAATAGTGTTCTCGTAGTCGAAATCGCCGGCAAGGACTATTGCCACGTTGTTAGGGCAGTAGTAATTCCTATAATAGTTCTCTATGTTTACGATGGAAGGATTCTTCAGGTGCTGTTGCGTACCGATAGTGGTCTGCGTGCCGTAAGGATGGTTAGGGAAAAGCTTTGCCGTAAGGGCAGGCCACATCTTTCGTTGGTCTTTCGCTATGCCCATATTGTACTCCTCATAAACAGCCTCAAGCTCCGTATGGAAACCGCGAATGACAAGGTTCTGGAAACGGTCGGCTTCCACTTTCAGCCACTTCTCAATTTCATTTGACGGAATCTCGTTCACATAGACTGTCTGGTCGTTGCTGGTATAGGCATTCGTTGCGTCTGCGCCAAGCGATGCACAAAGCTTGTCGTACTCGTTAGGGATGTTGTATTCTGCAGCGAGTTGCGAGAGAGAGTCTATCTCATGGTAACACTGCTTGCGCTCTTCCTCATCAGTAAGAGTGCGATATACCTCATACTTGTCACGAATCTGGTCAAGGAAAGGCTTCTCCTTCTCATAGTCGCGAGTGCCATAGAGCTTCGTGCCCTTGAACATGATATGCTCCAGATAGTGGGCAAGTCCAGTAGTCTCTGCCGGGTCGTTTCGCGAACCTGTATGAACGGCAATGTTTGTGTAGATACGAGGCTTATCCTTGTTGACAGAGAGATAAACCTTCAGTCCGTTGTCGAGCGTGTAGATGCGTGTCTGCATCGGGTCGCCAGGGACAGTAGAATAATTGTAGTCCTTTGCCGAAAGGCTCAAGGCGCTCAGGAAAAGGACTACAAGAGTTATGACTTTTTTCATTGATTAATGTATTTTAATATCTGGTCTTTCTGCGTCCGCTTGTACGAATCTTGTCGAGGAATTGCACCATTGCGTCAAGGTTTGCCTGGTCGTACATTCCATTGAAGCCGTGGCCGCCACCCTCTACAGGATGGAATTCATGGTCAATGCCTTGCGCATCAAGCACCTGGTCGAATATCTCGCCCTGGCAATAAGGAACAACCGTGTCTTCCGTTCCATGGAAAATGCAGATAGGAGGGTCGTTAGGGTTTGCGTAGTATGTAGCACTAAGACCTGCAAAGTGCTCCTCGTTGCCTTCAAGCTTCATGCCCATTACAGCCTCTTCTGGAGAGAACTGCATAGAGCGAGGACCAGCACAGTCCATGTGGAGAAGGTCGATAGGACCAGACCATACAACGGCAGCGTCAACTGTGCTGCTCTGCTGACGATACTTCTTGCAGACAGTACCCTCAATGTCATAGATGGTGTCGGCTGCAAGCCACTTGTTTGTACCACTGGAAGTAGCTGCAACGGCAGAGAGATGACCACCGGAAGAGAAGCCTGAAGTGGCAATGAACTTGGTATCGAAATTATACTTGCTTGCATTGGCACGAATGAAACGGAGGCAAGCACGAATATCGTTTATCTGTGCTGGCCATTTTGCGTCCTGACTTGAACGATGGTTAGGGCAAACAACAGCATAACCAGCCTTAAGCAAAGCATTGACGATAGTACCGAGGTCGGCAGCGCCCTTTGAGTTGTTTGAGAACCAGGCAGAGCCGTAGATATGCACTACGACGGGATATTTCCTTGCCTTCTTGCTTGGTAGATAGATGTCGCAGTTGTGATAGACCTCCTTGTCACCAGCGTAGTTGACATCAAGAAACTTGCTGCCGCAGTCAAGTTCTATTTCCTTCTGTTGACCGCCGAAGCCGAAGCCACCGCCGTTCATTTGGGCATTGGACGTAAGGGAAGCCAATGCACATACGCACAATAATACCAACTTTTTCATCTTTATAAGAATGTTTTTTGTTATTTAATAGGTTAAATTGTTCAAATTGTCCACAGCTTTCATTTGTAAAAATGAAGTGAAATCGCGTGCAAAGTTACACATTATTATATTAATAAAGCAAATTTTGAGCACTAAAATTGTGGAAAAAGGGAAATATACCTATATTAAGGTATTGCACGTATGAATAAAAAACATTAACTTTGCACCCATGAAAACAACAAAACTCTACGAAGCTGCCGACAAAATGGGCAACTTGATAAGCGACAACTACAACATTTTGCAGTCGCTTTCCGCTTTCGGCATTCCACTCGGTTTCGGCGACAAGACCGTTGAGGAGGTTTGTCTGCGCAACAATGTGGACGTGACGACCTTCCTTGCCGTTGTCAACCTTACAATAAACGGCGTAACACACCATGACATCGAGGAGCTTTCTGCTTATACGCTGCTCCGATACCTCAAGGCTTGCCATTGCTATTTCCTTGAGTTCCAGCTGCCGTCCGTTCGCAAAGAGCTTTCCGACAGCATAGACATTCGTGAAAGTGTGGGCAAACTCATACTGCAAGTATATGACGAATACGCACGGGAGATACAGAGGCACATGAAATATGAGGAGAGAATGCTGTTTCCATACGTGGAGAAACTGCTGCAAGGAGAGACTTCCACCAGCTACAGCATTGACGATTTCTCAAAACAACACGCAGAGGCAGACAAGAGTCTCAAGGAGCTTAAGCAGCTCATCATCAAATACTTGCCTACTGACATAAACGACAGTCACCGACTGACATCTGCTCTCTGCCACATCTACAACAACGGAGAATGGCTGGACAACCATCAAACCGTTGAAGACAGCATCTTTGTTCCATTGATTCGCAATCTGGAACAACGTACAAAGAACGCTCGACTGAACAACGCTATATCTGCCTTTGCCACTCCGCAGCATCAGGAAGCTGCAGCCATTTCCGATCGCGAGAAAGACGTGATCGTGGCTGTTGTGCAAGGTATGAGCAACAAGGAGATAGCGGAACATTTGTTCATTTCTGTAAACACCGTGATAACGCACAGGAAGAACATTGCGAGAAAGCTGCAAATACACTCTCCTGCAGGATTGACTATCTATGCCATAGCCAACGGACTTGTTGATTTGCCTGCTTGATTTCCTGTAGTTTTGCAAGCTGATTTTGCCAGTTTATTGTTCAGCTTATCCACAAACTCGTGGTTCTTCAATCCCCAACTTGGTGCAAGCACCTTCCCTGGAGGCGATTGGGAGACAAACCTATCATATACGATTTCCCTTGGCAATGATGATATATATCTGATAATCACGTCGATATAGTCATCTGCAGAGTAAAGGGGGAAAGGTTTGCATTGATATTCTTCTGCCATCCTTGTACCACGAATTATCTGTAGCTGGTGCAGTTTCAGCAGTTTCATTCCGCATTCATGAAGTAGCCTTATGCCACGAATGTTCTCTTCATCATCCTCACCCGGCAAACCGAGAATGATGTGAACTCCAACGAAAATGCCACGCTTTGCCGTCTGCTCCACAGCATCAAGGGCGCATTGGAAATCATGACCTCTGTTCACTCGCTTCAGGACATCATCGTTTACTGACTCGACGCCATACTCCACGAGCACGAAAGTGCGTTGGGAGAGTACTTCAAGATAGTCCAAAAGCTCTGCCGAAACGCAATCTGGTCTTGTGCCGATAACTATTCCGACAACATCTTCGTTCGACAAGGCTTCTTCATAAACAGACCTTAATCGTGATAACGGTGCGTAGGTATTTGAGTAACTTTGGAAATAAGCCAAATATTTCATTTCCGGATACTTACGCTCGAAGAAAGCCTTGCCTTCATTGAGTTGCTCCGTAACCGTCTTGCTTCCGCTGCAATAAGATGGCGAGAAGGTGGTGTTGTCGCAAAAGGTACAGCCGCCCCACCCTACTCTTCCGTCCCTGTTAGGGCAAGAGAAGCCGGCATCTATGGAAATCTTCTGAACCTTCTGTCCGATGATTTCCTTTATCCATAAGCCAAAATCCTTGTAATTCTTAGTCATTTTCGTGTGCAAATTTAAGCTTTTTATTTGCAATTTCGCTCATATAATCGTAATTTTGCACAAAATTTCTGAAATAAATGAAACTAAAAACACTCATCATCTCATCTTTGATGTTTATGACATCTGCCTCTTTATGTGCGCAGCAGCCTCTGACGGTTGCCGACGTAACCACAAGCAAGAAGTTCAATACGGCAAGGGTAAACTACGGAGAACTACTTGCAGAAAAAAGTGAAACGCAAGAAAGGTACTCTCTGGAAAGGACAAATGTGAAACCTATCTACAGACATTCCTTTACTGCTCAATACACGGTAATGGACAATGCTTCAGGAAAATCAGCCAAGATAAAGGGTGACATAAAGGAGCCGACGTTCTCTCCTGACGGCAAGCACATTGCTTTCATTCGCGACAATGACATCTATTTGATAAATATAGAGGCACTTCTCTCTGGCGAGAAATACGAAATGGCAGAATGTGCCGTGACAAGCGACGGCGAATTCAACAAGGTTATAAACGGTTACGCTGACTGGGTTTACGAGGAAGAGTTTGCACAAACGACGATGATGGCGTTCACTGCTGACGGAAGCGCCATAGCATGGGTGCGCTTTGACGAGAGTGACGTGAAGCAAATGCAGCTGCAATTCCACTATGGCGACTCATACCCTCACATATACCAGTTCAAATACCCAAAGGCTGGTGAGGACAACGCAAAGGTTTCGCTATGCACTTACACCCTTGAAAGCCAAGTCATTACAACAAAGAAACTCAATATCGACAAGGAAGACTACATTCCTATCGTCAGGACTATTCCAGAAGACTACAGCAACGTGCTTGTCTGCACCGTAAACAGGCATCAGGACGAAATGAAGCTGTGGAAAGTAAACTGCAAGGAAAACAGCGAAAAGGTCATTGCCACGCTCAGCTCGAAGTGCTATCTGCCGGAAGAAGCTGTCACAAACCTCACTCTTTATCCTAATGGCTTCGTCGTACTCAACGACAATGAAGGAGCCATGCAGCCATTCCTGTACGACTATGACGGCAATCTCGTGCGCCCACTCATTGCAGACAAGAGCATCATAGTAACCGATTTCTACGGCTATAACTTCAAGACACAAGCATCTTATTTCCAAGCTGTTGGAAAGAATCCTACACAACGCGTCATCTACAAGGCTGACAAAAAAGGAAAGCTCTCTCTGCTTTCAAAGGAAGACGGATGGAATGACGCTGTGTTCAACGATGATTTCAGCAAATATGTTCTTGCTTATTCCAATGCAAGCACACCTACAAAGTACACGCTTGTTGAAGGCAAAAAGGAAAGAATCATAGAAGACAATGCCGTACTCAAGGAGAATCTTTCCAAGGAAGTTCTTCCTTCAAGGGAATTCTTCACATTCACTACTTCTGAGGGAGTGGAGCTAAACGGAATCATTTACAAGCCGAAAGACTTCGATCCAAACAAGAAATATCCTGTAATCCTCCATCAGTATAGCGGTCCTGGCAGCCAACAAGTGAAGGACAGTTGGACAACAGGCAGCATGGCTCGCGGAGGTATGTTTGAGGCTCTTCTCTGCCAACATGGTTACATTTGCGTCATTGTTGACCCTCGTGGCACGGCAGCACGCGGCGCAGATTTCCAGAAACTCACCTACATGAAGATGGGACAAATGGAAAGTCGCGACCAGGTGGAAGCAGCACTCTACATGGCAAAGCAGCCATACGTTGACGCAAACAAACTGGCTATCTGGGGCTGGAGCTACGGAGGCTTCAACACTTTGATGTCTATGAGCGAAGGTCGCGACGTGTTCTGCTGTGGCGTGGCTATTGCTCCTCCTACCGATTGGCGTTTCTATGACACCATCTACACAGAGCGTTACATGCGTACTCCACAAGAAAATCCACAAGGTTATGGCGATAATCCAATGGCACGTGCAAGCAAGCTGCATGGAGATCTTCTGCTTTGCCACGGACTTTGTGATGACAATGTTCATCCACAGAATTCCTTTGAATACACAACAGAGCTCGTAGAACAAGGTAAACAGTTTGATATGCACGTCTTCACAAACTCAAACCATAGCATCTACAACGGCAATTCACGCCTGTTCCTTCTAACAAAGGTTATCAATTTCTTTGACAGCAAGTTGAAGTAACATTTTTTCCCGGCTGTCATTCTATAACGAGGAAAGTTTTCCCAGCTGCTGTTACAATTGTCATTCATCAGCGGGAAAACTTTCCTTTCTATTGAAGGAAAATTTGTTCTTTTTAGAAACATTTCACCTTTTATTTTGCATAATAAACAAGAAGAATGGAAAAAAACACACAAATTCTTTGCTGTTTAATATATAATTGTTAAATTTGCTCCGTTATATTGGTTGTTTTTGCAAACTTTGCTTTGCATTATCACCATAATTTAGCCATTGAAATTAACAGAATATAACTAACTATAAACAAAATTACTATGGGTTTAGTAGAACAAATCATTGCGCGTGCTAAAGCTAACAAGCAGCGCATCGTACTTCCAGAAGCTTTGGAAGAACGTACTCTCACAGCAGCTGACAAGGTTCTTGCTGACGACATCGCAAACCTCATCCTGCTCGGTAATATCGACAAGATTCACGCTCTTGCCGAGAAACTCGGTCTCAAGAATATTGACAAGGCGACTCTCATCGACCCTGAAAACAGCGACAAGGCAGAGGAATATGCTGCTGCTCTCGCAGAACTTCGCAAGAAGAAGGGCATGACTATCGAGCAGGCTCGTGAACTCGTAAAAGATCCTCTCTACTACGGATGTATGATCATCAAGATGGGTGATGCCGACGGTCAGATCTCTGGTGCTCTCTCTACTACAGGTGAGACTCTTCGTCCTGCTCTTCAGATCATCAAGTGTGCTCCTGGCATCACTTGCGTTTCTGGTGCTATGCTCCTCATCACAGACAAGCCTGAATATGGCGAGAATGGCGTTCTCGTTGTTGGTGACGTTGCCGTTACTCCTATGCCAGACGCATCTCAGCTTGCTCAGATTGCCGTTTGTACAGCACAGACAGCAAAGAGTGTTGCAGGCTTCGAGGATCCACGCGTAGCTATGCTTTCATTCTCTACAAAGGGTTCTGCAAAACACGAGGTTGTTGACAAGGTTGTTGAGGCAACAAAGATTGCCAAGGAACTTGCTCCAGACCTTAAGGTTGACGGCGAACTTCAGGCAGACGCAGCTCTCGTTCCTGCTGTTGGCGAAAAGAAGGCTCCAGGTTCTGCTATCGCTGGTCATGCAAACACTCTCGTATTCCCTTGCCTTGAGGTTGGTAACATCGGCTACAAGCTCGTTCAGCGTCTTGCAGGTGCAGAAGCTCTCGGTCCTATCCTCCAGGGTATCGCTCGTCCTGTAAACGACCTCTCTCGCGGTTGCTCTGTTGACGACATCTACAAGCTCGT
>JAZRXS010000108.1:0-3513 GCA_045600325.1 Prevotella sp. | reverse complement strand
GTACAGGAGAGTGCGCGCCAATCGACTATAAAAGCAAAGGCTGAGCTTAACCGTAGGTTTGAAGAGATGGTTGAGCAGATGCGCATATTCAAGGCTTCAATGAAAAAAGAAGATGCCTATGCGTAAGCCTACTCTTTGTATAGTTGCAGGACCTAACGGTTCTGGAAAAACATCTACGACCATTCAACTACTTTCAAATGAATGGTCGGAAGGAAGTCTGTATATTAATCCAGACAACATAGCTCAAGAGCATTTCGGCGATTGGAATTCACCAGAGGCTGTGATGAAAGCAGCACAATACTCTACTGAACTTCGATACAAATGCCTTGAAGAAAAACGTGACTTTGTATTTGAAACCGTATTTTCTTCTGATGAAAAACTTGAATTCTTACGCAAGGCACATGAGGCAGGTTTCTTCATTCGCTTCTTCTTTGTCTGTACGGAAAGTCCGGAAATCAATGTGGCTCGCATCACGAAACGTTTCCTTGAAGGAGGTCATGAAGTACCAATATCCAAAATTATATCACGCTACTACAAGTCACTTCTTAATGCACTAAAAGCCATCACCTTCGTTGACCGTGCATATATCTACGACAACTCCATAGAAGACCACCTTCCACGCTTGCTCTATCGCACCACAGAAGGTAAAGTCTTCAAACAATACACAGGTGATATTCCAGAATGGGCAAAGCAATTGGTCAACTAAAGTTGTATCACTCCACATTGCAAATCATCTCACATCGTCTCAGATTGACGATGAGCCAATTCATTGAGAAAATTATATAACTATTTATTTGATTGTCATGTCTTTACGAAAAGTGCGTCACCTGCGTCACCTTTTTTCGCATACTTTTGCAGTTTTGCGTCAATTTCGCAACTATTCAGGTGTCTTGTAGTACAAGATGGCATTTATATAACAAGAGTTATTTCCCGCCTTTGTTGAGGGAATCTCAAGTCGGCTGCAAAGGTACGAATTATTCTGGGGCTATACGCAAGAGTTACACAATGAAGTTTACATACGAGGGCAATGGCAGGAAAGAGATTGCCACGAAGAAGTTTACAAGTCATCTTTGTCCAAAGATAATGTAGACAAGACTAATTCCTCGGGGACACCTGCTGCTATCATTAGACGCGCATTATTAATACGTTCTTCTGCACGACCTTCTGCTAATCCTTCAGCCTTTCCTTCAGCACGCTCCATCTTCAACCGGTTGCGTGTAGTCTCCCTATCTGATAACATGTCCCAGTAATGCTTAACCCAACTTTTACGTTTATTTTCTGTTTTTCTTGTTAATCAGCGGTTTACATTTTTGATTTGCTTTACTGTGTTCTACAAATTTTGATTTTTCTAAACGGCATCGGTTTGTAGTTCAACATGGAGTAAATGTCGGCGGCTTTTGCGGTAGGAGTGCTGCATATTCGCATCTCGACCTTCTCTCCGAGCGTGTTTGTCGCTTCCGAGGTGACCGCTTTCTGCGTACTCATTATTCTCACTATCTCCGTCCAGTACGGAGTCGGATATTCGGCTTTTGGATTCGGGTCGGCTTCCTTCCTTTTCTCGTTCACCTTCTTCATCTGGTGGCGTATGACGTTGACTATCCAGTATGAGAGAAGGCCGAGGAAGAGATGCCCGTCTGAGCGCTCATCCCGCCTGTGGTATATCGGCCTGAGGTTGAGGTCGGTCTTCAGCTGACGGTTGGAGCACTCTATTTCACGGATGAGATTGTAGTAGTCCCAAGTGGTCTTCTCGTCCAGGTTCGGGACGTTGGTCCTGAGGAAGTATGTGCCATATACCTGCTTCTCTGGCATTTGCAGCTTCCAAGTCACGGATGTGGCTTTGCCGGTCTTGTCATCCTTTTCCACATCTATGGTATAATAGCGTGCGATGGACGGGTACTTGCCTTCAATTTTTCCTATTCGCTTGAGTACAGCCTCGTATTTCTTTGTGCCGCTCTTCTTTGTGAGTGAAGAGGATATAGCTTTCAGCCCATCCTCGAAATGGCGGCGGAAGTTGCGGTTCATGCTCTCTTCCTTCAGCGCCTTTGCTGGAGAGTCAATCTTCAGGTAGTAGTCCTCGCCCTCTGTATGCACCTCCTGCAGCTTGATCGGTTGTTCCTTGCAGTCTTTGACGATGACGGTTCGGGCATCCGGCTTGACCTCGTAATCCGTGAGCGCCTTGCGCGACACGCACAGATAGTTGTAGCCTTTTGCCTTTATCAGGTCAAGGTTCTCCTGTGAGGATATGCCGGCATCAATTACGACAAGCACCTTCTCCTCGGGGTTGGCTCCAACAGGGTTCTGGGCAATAAGCTTGTCAACCATGTCTGGCAGGGATTTCGGGTCAGACGTATTGCCTTCGAGTATGGCACTGTAGCGGATGAAGCCGTCTGTGTTGATGGCAAGTGCCAGGACGAGCAGCTTGCAGTCGGTGCGCTTTTCCTTGGAGCGTCCGAACTGTGCCTTCTTGCTGTTTTCCTTGCGCCCTTCAAAGTAGAAGTTTGTCAGGTCGAAGAGCATGATGCGGTTGGTGGGCTTGAACAGGTCGTCGGTCGTATGGCACAGGTACTTCTCTATCCTTGTCTTCTCCGAAAGGAATCTGTCAGCAACGCTGTAGATCTTCCTTAGCGTCAAACTGCCCTCATGGATTCCCATAAGCTCGCATATCCCACTGTTCTCCTGCATGATGCGCATGGATTTCAGTTCAGAAGGAGTGTATATGGTGCGCGTGACGAGATGGGCTATTGCTATCTTTACATCTTCCTCCTTCCACCCGAGAGAGCGGAGAAATGCGTCAAGCCTCAGCTGCCATACGGCTTGCAGACAAAGCCATTCCGCACCAACCTCATGCGCATCGGTATGTTCCAGCGTGTCAACGTCTATGCGGCGGCGGGCCTTTGCCTGACTTTCCTTTATCGCGTTCGGAATGATGTCAAGACTCTTCTGCTCAATCATCATCGACCAATACTCGTCTATCTTCTCACGTACGACATCACTATAGACTGCCATCTGGTCTTCCCACAGTTCCTGCTCATCCTGATGCTCGTACTTGTAGGTCAATCACTTGGAGATGTCGCGTATCTCCTCAGGCTTGAGTCCATGGATGAAACCTACGTTCAGCAGGATACGCGTACAAGCATTGCCGCTGGCGTTGCGGTAAGACTCTTTCAGGCGGTAGTACTTCTCGTCCTTGCCTGTAGACGGGTTGTATCGTATCTGCGAAGTGAAGTTCATGCGTGCAAAGGTACAACAAAATTTTGACTTCACTGTGTTCTACATCGCACTTTTGGAAGTTTTCATAGCCTAACTCGTTCATTTTCAGTCAAAACTTTTTTGAAAAAAGTTCACAGTGTAAAAGTTGGGTTAAGTTGTTCTGCAAGTTCCTTGACGGTTTGTTTGTTGTCTTGATACAACTTCCACAATTGGAGGTCATCTGGCAGGTTATCGTTGCGAAACTGATAGCCACAATCCGCACATTTATACACTTGTTTTCCTTTTCTCTTGCCATTCTTTACT
>JAZRXS010000107.1:0-4702 GCA_045600325.1 Prevotella sp. | reverse complement strand
TGAAATAGATAAACTCAGTCAGTTGCCCACATCAGGCAATATCACTTCTGATATCCGTGCCATCCTCAGTGAGGCGCGGATGAATACGGCGCGTGCCATCAATACTACCATGACCGTAGCCTACTGGCTCATCGGCAAACGAATGTTTGAGGAGGCATAACTATGGAGGCAGATGAGAAAAGCAAACCTGGTTTTGTCTTCCGCACAGGAATGACACCCAATAGGGATTATGTGGATTGGCTTACTGATGTTAAAAATAGGTATGTAAATGCCCGTGCCAAAGCATCAGTGCAAGTCAACAGCGAGTTGTTAGGCTTCTATTGGTCGCTGGGTCGTGATTTTGCCACCATGAACATGGAGGAGACCTACGGCAAAGGCATTATGGCAAACATCAGCAAAGACCTTCAAGACGCGTTCCCCGGGCAAAAGGGATTCTCGTTGGTCAACCTCCATTACATGAAGCGTTGGTATATATTTTACTTTCAATACATTGAAAATTTTTACCAGCCTGGTGAAATATCAGGCATTCCTGCTGATTTTGCTTTGGTTCCATGGCGTCATCATGTAGAAATCATCAGTAAGTGCCACACTGTTGCAGAGGGCTTGTTTTACATACAACAAACCATTGCTTGCAATTGGAGCCGTCGCATGCTTGAGGACAATATTGCGAGCAACCTCTTTGCTCGTCAAGGATCGGCGGTGACCAATTTCTCTTCCACTCTGCCAGTGCCACAAAGCTGTTTGGCACAGGAGATACTCAAAGATCCCTACAACTTCGACTTTCTAACCATGCAAAAGGGTTATGATGAACGTGAACTTGAAAACGCACTGGTGAGGAATATCACCCGTTTCCTGCTTGAGTTGGGCAAGGGATTTGCCTTTGTGGGCAGACAGATGGAACTGCGCATGGCCAGCGGTCAGACGTTCTTCCCCGACCTTGTGTTCTATCATATTCCACAGAAACGCTATGTGGTGGTTGATTTGAAAGCCGTTGGTTTCAAGCCTGAGTTTGCCGGCAAGATTAACTTCTATGTCTCTGCTGCGGACGAACTGTTGCGCGGTGAGGATGACAATGACAGCATAGGCCTGATTATCTGCAAAGAGGCAGACCGAACTGTTGTGGAATGGAGTTTTCGCGGTGTTGAGCGCCCTTTGGGGGTTGCCACATACCAGTTGCAAGAAGTTGTGGACAGAACCGTAGCAGAGCTGGGAGCAATGAATCGGAATGTTTCAACAGATGGTGCAAACAACCATAAAACAGAATAAGAATTATGCCAGGCCCAAGAACAAACAGACAACAACAGCCACCCAAGCTTCAAGAGGCATTGGTGCTGTTCAAATACATATTGAAACTATTCGGGTGCAAAGACCTTGCTGCACTCTGCGGTGACTTGAAGGATCCAGCACTTGAAGGCGAGGACGGCGAAGGATCTTCTCGGATATTCCATGCGCTGAAAGCTCACCTATACACTCATGCAGAGATAGATGAGCAGCAGCTGTACGAATATGATAGGCATATCGTACTGCATACCCGTGAGATTAACGAACATCGGGAAGACAAGATTCAATGGAAGTATTATCAATATCTTGCATTGCTCTTCACCGAAGTTTACCTGGACCGATACTTTAGCGATAAGGTGGCTCTTCTTGATAGCATCAACAGCTTCCTGCACGATGATTTCAATAGTCGTCCCGAAACGTGGCATGACATGTCAGATTTCACGGATGGTGACTTGAATAAACTCGCCTTCTGGTGTGCCACTGGTTCTGGAAAAACATTGATGCTGCACGTCAATATCAAGCAATATCTCTATTATGCCGATAAGCACAATGCGAAGAAACTCAATCGCATCATCGTGCTTACGCCGAATGAAGGGCTTAGCACACAACATGTCAAGGAACTGCAAGATTCCGGTTTCGCTGCAAATATCTTCTCGAAGCAAGGTCAAGGCGGATTGTTCGGCGGTCAGCATGCGGTCGAAGTCATAGACATCAACAAGCTTGCTGAAACGGATGGTGACAAGACAGTTGCCGTGGAGAGCTTCGAAGGAAACAACCTTGTTCTCGTTGATGAAGGACACCGTGGTAGTGGCGGTGAAGTTTGGAAAAGCTATCGAAATACTTTGACTGCTGAAGGCTTCTCGTTTGAGTATTCAGCAACATTCGGACAGGCTATCGCTGCACAGTCTGGTGCTAACCGCACCGCACTTTTGCAAGAATATGGCAAGGCTACTCTTTTCGATTATTCTTACCGATATTTCTATGATGATGGCTACGGCAAGGACTACCGAATCATGAACATGGCATCGTGGGATGACGAAGAACTGCTGAACATGTACCTCACTGCCTACCTGCTGTGTATGTATGAACAGACGATTGCGTACGAAAGAAACGCTCTCATCAAGAACCGCTTCCTCATAGCCAAACCACTCGGCATTTTTGTCGGTGGCTCTGTCAACGCGGTTAGATCCGAAAACAGAAGACAAGTCAGTGATGTAGTTCAGATACTTCTATTCTTACAGGATTTTGTTGACAAGCCTGAAGAGTTCTGCGGTTACATCAAGCGTCTGCTCAATCCGGATGATGGTATCAGGAACAGTAACGGTTACTCGCTTTTCGCGAACTGCTTCTCACTTACAAAAGAAGGCTTCGCTGTCGCAGACAAGGATGTTTTTGCTCGTGACACGTACATGAAGATTCTCCACACGATTTTTCATAGCGACGTTCCGAATGCTCGGCTTCATTTGGATAGACAGAAAGGCGGTGATGAAGAGATAGGTCTGCGAATCGGCAACGCTGACTACTTCGGTGTCATCAATGTGGGTGATAGCGCTAAACTGATAACACTTTGCGAGGATAATGGTCTGCTCTGCGAAACGAAAGAGTTTGGCAATACATCCTTGTTCGCAACCATCAACAATGAGACTTCTTCCATAAACCTGCTTATCGGTTCGAAAAAATTCAGTGAAGGCTGGAGCAGCTGGAGAGTATCTGTCATGGGCTTGATGAATGTGGGCCGCTCGGAAGGTTCTGAAGTCATTCAGCTCTTCGGACGCGGCGTGCGTCTTAAAGGCTTCCAGTATTCACTGAAACGTAGTTCAAAACTTGATTCAAGTTTTAATCCTGGCAACCTGCCGAAAGGGTTGCGAGACATTGAGACACTGAACATCTTCGGCGTCCGTGCCGATTATATGGACGCTTTCCGCAAATACCTTGAATACGAAGGTCTTCCGGCCAATGAGGAAGTGTATATACCCGTACAGATACCAACTGTCAATTTGCTCGGTGACAAGAAACTCAAAGTCGTGCGCCTAAAAGAGGGATACGACTTCAAGAAATCGGTTGTCGTGCATCCTGAGTCGATGCGTGATGGTGTCAAAATCAAATTGGATTGGACACCGAAGGTTGAAGCTTTGTTTAGCAAGGGATCTCGGGTAGAAACAGCTGTTTATGATAACCAAGGTTATCTCAATGATTCACACCTTTCTTTGATAAACTGGAACAAGGTGTTCTTTGCTATTCAGCAAATGAAGAATGAGCGCAGCTGGTATAACATGGAAATATCTGTGGATTTGCTGAGAAATCTCATGGCGCGTCACGATTGGTATGAACTGAAAATTCAAGCGGAAGACCTTGAATTTCGCGACTTCGGTCGTGATGTGGCCCGTTGGGAAGACATCACCATCGCTTTGCTTCGTGCTTATATAGACCGCGCTTACAAGCGAAGCAAGGGTAAATGGGAAGCCCAGTTCATGGAATCGGTATATATCGATGCCAACGACCCGAACTTCTTTGATGAATATACTGTCGAAGTACGACAAGACCAGGAAGAATGGATTGAGAAACTGCGCGAACTCAGAGAACAGATACTTTCCGGAAACCTTGAACGTGATTTCAGTATATACAGCAGATGGATACAGGCTCTCCGTTTCGACCGCCATCTCTATTATCCTCTGCTTTGTCTTCGTGATAAGGATACAAATGGCAGGAAAATACTGCAAGACCAATATACAAATGAGCCGCTCATTAAGATTTCTCCTGTAGCCCTTAATGCCGGTGAATCACAGTTTGTCGATAGTGTTCGAAAGTATTATGATGCCCACAAAGATGACACGCTCATAGGCAAAGAGGTTTACTTACTGCGAAACGGAAGCAGGAAAGGTATCGGTTTCTTTGAAGCAAGTAACTTCTATCCTGATTTCATTCTTTGGGTAAACGACGGTCAGAAGCAGCATGTCACCTTCATTGACCCGAAAGGCATAAGAAACCTCTCTGGCCTAAAAGACCCGAAGATACAGCTCTTCAATCTGCTTAAATCTGAAGTTGAACCTTCGTTGCAAGATGCTGACATCATTCTTGATAGCTACATAATTTCCAACACTCGTTTTGAGGATGTAGGGTGGTGGTCTGGTAATAATGAAAGGGATTTCTTTGAGAACCACGTCATATTCCAGGATAATGCTTCTCACATTGACCAATTGTTCAAGAACATTCTCAGTCTTGACAGTATCTTGTCATGAAACCCGAAATCATATACAACAACCTCTTTGACGGGAAACGGCTCGTGTCGGCCGCCCTTGACCACGAGATGGACTCCACCCTCGGCAAATACAAGAACTCTTGGAAATAAAACTATGAATGAAATAGATAAACTCAGTCAGTTGCCCACATCAGGCAATATCACTTCTGATATCCGTGCCAT
>JAZRXS010000106.1:0-10379 GCA_045600325.1 Prevotella sp. | reverse complement strand
TCCTAACTCAACTGGTGCTGCTAAGGCTATCGGTCTCGTTATCCCTGAGCTCAACGGTAAGCTCATCGGTTCTGCACAGCGTATCCCAACTCCAACAGGTTCTACAACTATCCTCGTAGCTGTTGTTAAGGGTAAGGACGTTACTGTAGAAGGCATCAACGCTGCTATGAAGGCTGCTCAGACTGAGTCTTACGGTTACACTGAGGATCAGATCGTTTCTTCTGACATCATCGGTATGAAGTATGGTTCTCTCTTCGACGCAACTCAGACAATGGTTGCTAAGATCGACGAGGATACTTACCAGGTACAGGTTGTTTCTTGGTACGACAACGAGAACTCTTACACTTCTCAGATGGTTCGCACTATCAAGTACTTCGCTGAGAACGTTTAATTCTCCGACTTAACTTGGTTTAAACCATAACCCACAAGCCACGCTTCTCTCTACGAGTTGCGTGGCTTTTTTGTGTTTTGTAGAAAATAAAGTGAAAAAAGTGGCTGCAATAGTTGGTTTATTATTTATTTTTACTAACTTTGCACCGTGTTTTGGAGTAATCCCTGCACTCCAAACCTTCTATGGACCTGAATTTCGCCCCATAAGGTAATGGATTCTGTCCAACAATAATCCAATTTCAAAATAAGATTAGAGCACATTTGAGGTGAAGAGAATGCACTAAGTGTATTTCTATATCATTGAAAATAAGTGTGTTGTATAAAGTAAAATTATTTATAGTGTCAGATATGATAGAAAATGTTGAGAACTCTTCAGAAGAGGCTCTCAATGATGCGCCAAAAAGAAAGCGCACAAGAATGGTAAAGAAAGATGCTGTCTATACCGTAAATGGTATGGACGGGGAGAGTCTTGACACCAAGGCTAAGCGCAAATCCATCAAGAAGCAGATTGATGCAACAGCACAAAAAGGACTTTTTGATGAGAACTTCGTGTCAGAAAAACTCGCTGCCCAGGAAGAGGACATAATGCCGAATGCAGAGAACGTAATTCAAGGTGACGAAGAGTTGCAGGAAGCAGAAATGCCGGATGCAGAGATGTCAACTGTTGTTGCTGATGAAGATATGCCAGAAATATCTCCAGAGGTGGCTGCTCTCTTGCTGAACCCGGAAGAACTTCTCAAACCTCATCGTGGCAGAAAATCAAAGGCGTTGATAGAAGCACTGGCTATCTGGGAGGAAAGACTGAAGGCTTTGTCGGCAGAAGGTACGGATGCACCGGAAACTCCTGAAACTTCGGAAACTCAGGATAATCTGGAAAGCCTGGAAAATCCGGTTACCCCTGAAACTACTTCTGAAACCTTTGAAACTCCAGAAACTCCAGAATCCCCAGAATCCTCCTCTTCCGTCCCAGATGACGTTGATCTCATCATCATTCAGGATATTCCTGTTGAGGACTTTGGCGTGCTCCAGGAATATGACATGTATGCAGGACCTACTGAGCCTCCTATCTTTGTCAGCAAGAACGCTCCGGCACCTGTTCAACAGCGACCAGCTCTGCAGCCAGTGGCAAAACAACCGGTTCAGCCAGCGGCACAGCCAGCTCAGCAACAACCGGAATCTAAGGCGGAGCGTCCAGCGCAAAAGCCTGTACAGCAGAAAGTCGAGTCTGTGGAATACAAGTTTGAGAACCTAATCTCTGCTCGTGGCGTACTTGAGATGATGCCAGATGGCTATGGATTCCTTCGCTCTTCAGAATATAACTATGTGTCATCACCGGATGATGTTTATGTGGCAGGACAATTTGTCAAGCAGTATGGACTAAAGACTGGCGATGTCCTTGAGTGTAAGGTTCGTCCACCGTTTGACGGAGAGAAGTTCTTTACGCTTACGTCTGTTGACTTCATCAATGCAAGAAGACCAGCGGAAGTGCGCGATCGCATTCCTTTTGAACATCTCACTCCACTCTTCCCAGATGAGAAATTCACACTTTGTGGCAACCCAAGAACAACAAACAACTCCACACGTATCGTTGACCTGTTCTCTCCTATTGGTAAAGGTCAGCGTGCGCTCATCGTTGCTCAGCCAAAGACTGGTAAGACCATCCTCATGAAGGATATTGCGAACGCCATTGCTGCCAATCATCCAGAAGCTTACCTCATGATGCTTCTCATAGATGAACGTCCAGAGGAAGTGACAGATATGGCGCGTACAGTTAATGCGGAGGTCATTGCTTCCACTTTTGATGAGCCGGCAGAGAAGCACGTCAAGATTGCAAACCTCGTGCTTGAGAAGGCGAAGAGATTGGTGGAATGCGGTCATGATGTAGTCATCTTCCTTGACTCTATCACACGTCTTGCACGTGCTTACAATACGGTTGCTCCGGCTTCAGGCAAGGTGCTTACCGGTGGTGTTGACGCCAATGCGCTCCAGAAGCCTAAGCGCTTCTTCGGTGCAGCCCGTAACATAGAAGGTGGCGGCTCGCTCACAATCATCGCAACTGCTCTCATTGACACTGGTTCAAAGATGGATGAGGTTATCTTCGAGGAATTCAAGGGTACTGGTAACATGGAACTTCAGCTTGACCGCTCGCTTGCAAACAAGCGTGTGTTCCCTGCAGTCAACCTCGTTCAGTCAAGTACTCGTCGCGACGACCTGCTGCTTGATCCTTACATCCAGGAGAAGATGTGGGTAGTAAGGAAGTTCATTGCCGACATGAACCCAATAGAAGCTATGAACGACATCCAGCGCACCCTCAACAGAACTCACGACCACGCCGAATTCTTCATGGCAATGAATTCTTAAGAGAAGCCTAACCAAAATGACTCTTCCCCTGCGTTAACGCAGGGGTAAACCCAAAATCAATGAAAAAGATTACTATAGCAATAGACGGCCACTCTTCTTGCGGCAAGAGCACAATGGCAAAGGAACTTGCCAGAAGGGTAGGCTATATATATGTAGATACAGGCGCAATGTATCGTTGCTGCACGCTTTATGCCATGCGCAACAACATCGCTCCTGCCGACCTTGAGCAACATATTGGTGACATCAAGGTCTCTTTCCAACTTGATGCAAAGACTGGAAAACCGCTTGCTTGCCTGAATGGTGAAGTGGTAGAGAACGAAATCCGTGGCATGGAAGTGTCTTCGCACGTAAGTGAGATTGCCGCACTTCCTTTCGTTCGTACAGCAATGGTTGACCAACAGCGCCTGATGGGACAAGACAAGGGCGTCGTTATGGACGGTCGTGACATCGGCACAACAGTCTTCCCTGATGCCGAACTCAAAATCTTCGTTACTGCAAGCGATGAGATTCGTGCCCAGCGCCGTTACGACGAACTGAAGGCAAAAGGGCAAGAGGCAAACTACGAGGATATATTAAATAATGTACGTGAAAGAGATTACCTTGACTCTCACCGCGAGGTTTCTCCTCTCCGTAAAGCAGAAGATGCCGTACTCCTCGACAATAGCAATATGACCATTGAGGAGCAAAACGAATGGCTCATGCAGCGCTTCAACGAGAAGGTAAATGCGTAGTTTTCAATTCGTGATTCGTAAGGCATAATTCGTAATGGCACGAAGATTGTAATATGTCAAGTACGTATTCATTATAATATAAAGGAATAAAAATAAAACAAAATATGGGATTCTTTAAAATCATTAAATCGCTCTTCGGAGACAAGTCGTCCCGCGACATGAAGCTTATCCAGCCTGTTGTGGAGCAAGTTAAGACTGTTTATCCGGAGATTCAAGCTCTTTCCAACGATGAGTTGAGAGCCAAGACCATCGAAATCAAGCAGATAGTGCTAAATAAGGGTAAGGAAAACCTTGCAAAGATAGACGCACTCAAGGCTAAGATTGAAGATACACCTATCGACGAGCGTGAGGTTATCTTCAACGAAATCGATAAACTTGACAAAGAAGTTCTTGAGCAGTATGAAGAAGGACTCACAGAAGTTCTTCCAGTAGCCTTTGCCATTGTAAAGGAAACAGCCAATCGTTTCGCTCATAACGAGGAGGTTGTAGTTACAGCAACAGACTTCGATCGCGAGCTCGTGGCTGAGGGAAAAGACTTCCTTCGTATTGAGGACGACAAGGCAATCTACAACAACCACTGGATTGCAGGAGGTAACGACCTCAAGTGGGATATGGTACACTACGACGTACAGCTCTTCGGTGGTACCGTTCTTCACCAAGGTAAGATTGCCGAAATGGCAACGGGTGAAGGTAAGACCCTCGTGGCTACACTCCCAGTATTCCTCAACGCATTGACAGGAAACGGCGTCCATGTCGTTACCGTGAACGACTATCTTGCAAAGCGTGACTCTGAGTGGATGGGTACTCTTTATATGTTCCATGGTCTTTCCGTTGACTGTATCGATAAGCATCGTCCTAATTCTCCAGAGCGTCGCAAGGCTTATCAGGCAGACATTACGTTCGGTACTAACAATGAGTTCGGCTTCGACTACCTTCGTGACAACATGGCTGTTTCGCCAGACGACCTCGTTCAGCGCCGCCACAACTATGCCATCGTCGATGAGGTTGACTCTGTGCTCGTTGACGACGCTCGTACTCCACTTATCATTTCTGGTCCAGTGCCAAACGGTGAGGTGCAGATGTTCGAGCAGTATCAGCCACTTGTAGAGAAACTCGTTGGGGTTCAGCGTAAGCTTGCAACAGAGTATCTTGCAGAGGCGAAGCGCCTTATCACTGAAGGTCGTGAGAAGAACGACCAGAACATACTCGATGCAGGTTTCCTTTCTCTCTATCGTTCTTTTAAGTGTCTCCCTAAGAACAAGCCGCTCATCAAGTACCTTTCAGAAGAAGGTATCAAGGCAGGTATGCTCAAGACGGAAGAGTATTACATGGAGAACAACAACCGCAAGATGCCAGAGGCTATCGAACCACTCTATTTCGTGGTTGATGAGAAACTCAATTCTTGCGAAATGACCGATAAGGGTACTGACTGGATGGCAGCACAGGTTGGACAGAAAGACCTCTTCGTCATTCCTGACATCACAACAGAACTTTCTGATCTTGAGAATGAAAAGGATCTTTCTGACGAGGAACGTCTTGCAAAGAAAGACCAGCTCCTTGACCATTTCTCTGTTCAGAGTGAGCGCGTTCATACTATCCGACAGCTTCTCAAGGCTTACTGTATGTTTGAGAAGGACGTTGAGTATGTCATCGATGATGGAGAAGTTAAGATTGTGGACGAGCAGACAGGTCGTATCATGGAAGGTCGCCAATGGAGCGATGGTCTCCATCAGGCTGTGGAAGCAAAGGAGCACTGCAAGGTGAAGGATGCTACACAGACATTCGCTACAATCACTCTTCAGAACTACTTCCGCATGTACCACAAGCTATCAGGTATGACCGGTACGGCCATCACTGAGGCTGGTGAATTCTGGGATATCTACAAACTTGATGTCGTGGAGATTCCTACAAACCGTCCTATCGCTCGTAACGATATGGAAGACCGCGTCTATAAGACTAATCGCGAGAAATATAACGCCGTAATCGAGGAAGTTCAGGCAATGGTTGACCAAGGTCGTCCTGTGCTTGTCGGTACTACCTCGGTGGAAATTTCCGAACTTCTTTCTCGTATGCTCAAGATGCGCGGCATACAGCATAATGTATTGAATGCCAAGCTGCACCAGAGTGAGGCAGATATCGTTGCACAGGCTGGTTTCGGTAAGACTGTTACTATCGCAACGAACATGGCAGGTCGTGGTACCGATATCAAGCTTTCTCAGGAAATCAAGGATGCCGGCGGTCTTGCCATCATTGGTACAGAGCGTCACGAGAGCCGTCGTGTTGACCGTCAGCTTCGTGGTCGTGCCGGTCGTCAGGGTGACCCAGGTTCTTCTGTATTCTATGTTTCGCTTGAAGACAAGCTGATGCGTCTCTTTGCCTCTGAACGTATAGCAAAGGTTATGGATCGTCTCGGCTTTGAGGAAGGCGAACGTATAGAGTCTTCTATGGTCACAAATGCCATTGAACGTGCCCAGAAGAAGGTCGAAGAGAATAACTTCGGAATCCGTAAACGCCTTCTTGAATATGATGACGTAATGAACAAGCAGCGTACCGTTGTGTATGACAAGCGCCGTCATGCCCTCATGGGTGAGCGTATCGGTATGGATATTGCGAACATCATCTGGGACCGCGTTGTAAACGTCATCACAAAGAACGACTATGAAGGCTGCAAGGAACTCTTCATAAAGCTCTTCTATATGGAGTGTCCTTTCACTGAGCATGAGTTTGATACCGCTAATCATGACAAGCTTTGCGAGGATACTTTCCAGACTATCATGGCTCTCTTCAAGGAGCGCACGGATAAGATGCAGAACACTGCGATGCCTGTTGTGACTCGCGTTTTCGAGGAGCAGGGCGATCGCTTCAAGTATATCGTAGTTCCTGTTGTTGATGGTAAGCGCGGCTACAATATCCGCGTTGACCTCAAGGAAGCTTACGAGAACGGTTGCAAGAATGTTGTCAAGGAATTCGAGAAGCAGATCATGCTTCATATCATTGACGACTGCTGGAAGGAAAACCTCCGTGCCCTTGACGAACTCAAGCATTCTGTTCAGAACGCTTCTTACGAGCAGAAGGATCCGCTCGTAATCTTCAAGCTCGAGAGTGTCAAGCTCTTCGATAATATGGTCAATGAGATGAACGACCGCATCGTGGCAATCCTCATGCGTGCAGCTATCCCGGAAATGGTTCAGGAAGAACCAGAAGAGACTCAGCAGGCACCTGCGCAGGAAACTCCACAGCAACCTCAGAGACCAATGCCGCAGCGCCCTCCAATGCCACGCCCTATGCCTCGTATGCCTCAGCCACAGCTTACAGACAAGGCAGAGGAACTCGACGAAGCTCAGCGCATTCAGCGTGAAGTGGCTTCTCGCGATACTCGTGAAGGTGCGCAGCGCAACATGCCACGTATTCCAATTATTCGCGACCAGAAGGTGGGACGTAATGATCCTTGTCCTTGTGGTAGTGGAAAGAAATACAAGCAGTGTCATGGTAGGAATATGTAAGAAATGAGATATTTCATTCATTTCCAATACGACGGAACGAACTACCATGGCTGGCAGATTCAGCCTAATGGCAATACAGTACAGGAAGAGCTTCAAAAGGCTCTTTCTGTCATTTTGCGTCAACCCATAGAGGTCATAGGAGCCGGCCGTACGGATACTGGCGTTCATGCTCGCCACATGGTGGCGCATTTTGAGCCCCCCCTCACTCCCCCCGAACGGGGGAATGGCCGTCCGGATGGCTTTTCTCCCTCCCCGTTCGGGGAAGGCTGGGGTGGGGCTTTGGTTTACAAACTCAATCGCCTTCTCCCGCGCGACATCTCTGTCCTAAAGATAGAACCTGTGGCTGACGACATGCACGCTCGTTTTTCTGCAACTTCACGCAAGTACCACTATTACATTTCCACTCGCAAGGAACCTTTTGTCCGCCAATACTCATGGCAAATCCATTGGCAACTGGACTTTGGCAAGATGAATGAGGCTGCGGCGATGCTTATTGGCGAGAAAGACTTCGCTTCGTTTTGCAAGGTTGGTTCGGATGTCAAGACAACGATGTGCAACCTTACCCACGCCCGATGGGTGAAGGACAGCGAAACGAATTGGCACTTTGAGATAGCAGCCAACCGATTCCTACGCAATATGGTAAGAGCCGTGGTTGGTACGCTCATAGAAGTAGGTCGCGGACGCATGACTCTTGAGCAATTTCAAACTGTTCTTTCGCAGAAATCCCGTTCGGCAGCTGGCGAGAGTGTCCCGGCAAATGGACTCTTCCTTGAGGAAGTTTCATATTGATACAAAAACTCCTTCTTAAAGCAATTAATGTAACTTTGACGAGTCAAAATGGTGAAAGTTGAATGAAAGTTATTATTTTTTGAATTTTATTCTACATATCTTTCGCTTTTTTGCAATAAAATTGTAACTTTGCGCTCGTAAAAATAACAAAAACTAACTATAATGGGAGGCTTTTTCGGAACCATTTCCACTCATCCATGTGCCACAGACCTTTTCTATGGCATCGACTACAACTCTCACCTCGGCACCAAACGAGGAGGTATGTGTACATACGATCCTGAATCTAAACGCTTCTGCCGTAAGATTCACAACCTTGAGAGCACTTATTTCCGTACAAAATTTGAGGACGACCTCGACAAGTTCGTTGGCAATTCGGGCATCGGTGTAATCTCTGACACCGATCCGCAGCCTATTGTCTTCAACTCTCACCTTGGCAAATTCGCCATAGTGACTGTTGCGAAGATTGTCAACATCGACGAACTTGAGAAGGAACAGTTGGACAACTACCACCACCTTGCAGAACTTTCTCAGGGTACTACAAACCCAACAGAGCTCGTTGCGCTGCTCATCACTCAGGGCAAGGACTTCGTTGAGGGTATTGAGAACGTTTACAAGAAGGTGAAAGGCTCTTGCTCAATGCTCATCCTCACAGAGAATGGCATCATCGCTGCCCGTGACCGCTTGGGCAGAACACCAATCGTTGTTGGCAAGAAAGATGGCGCTTGGGCACTCACTTCTGAGTCAACAGCTTTCCCAAACCTCGGATATACTATAGATTCTTACGTTGGTCCAGGCGAGATTATCCGCCTCACACCTAACAAGATAGAGCAACTTCGCGCACCAGAGAAGAAGCTTCAGATATGCTCCTTCCTTTGGATTTACTACGGATTCCCAACATCTTGCTACGAAGGCAAGAACGTGGAAGAGATGCGACAGGCTTGCGGTATCGCAATGGGTAAGGAAGACGATACGGAAGTTGACTGCGCTTGTGGTATTCCTGACTCTGGTATCGGTATGGCTCTTGGCTATGCAATAGGTAAGGGTGTACCTTACCATCGCACAATCTCCAAATACACTCCTACTTGGCCACGTTCGTTCACTCCAAGCAATCAGTCAATGCGCGACCTCGTTGCCAAGATGAAGCTCATTCCTAACTACGATATGCTCAAGGGCAAGCGTCTCCTTTTCTGTGACGACTCTATAGTTCGTGGTACTCAGCTTCGTGGCAACGTCAAGGAACTCTTTGAGAATGGCGCAAAGGAAGTACACATGCGTATCGCTTGTCCACCGCTCATCTACCCTTGCGAGTTCGTCAACTTCACTGCTTCAAAGAGTGAGATGGAACTCATCACTCGTCGTGTGATCCGTGATTTTGAGGGCGATTCAGGTAAGGATCTTGAGGAATACGCAAAGACTGATTCTGAGAAGCATAAGAAGATGGTGGAAGAGATCCGCAAGCGTCTCGGACTTTCTTCCCTCAAGTTCTCTAAGATTGAGACCATCGTTGATGCTATCGGTCTTCCGAAGGAGTGCATCTGCACCCACTGTTTTGACGGCTCAAGCTATTTTTAAATATGAAAGTAAAGATACACCCATCGTGGAATGAAGTATTAAACGGTGAGTTTGACAAGGAATACTTTGTCAAACTCACCGATTTTGTTCGTAATGAATATAGACAGGCTGCTTGCTATCCTCCAGGACCGCTGATTTTCAATGCGTTCAACCTTTGCCCGTTTGATGAAGTGAAGGTCGTAATCCTTGGACAAGACCCTTATCATGAGCCGGGACAAGCTATGGGCTTGTGCTTTTCTGTGCCCGATGGCATACGCATTCCACCATCGTTGGTCAATATCTACAAGGAACTTGGCGTAGCAGGACGCAACGGCGACCTTACCCATTGGGCTAGGCAAGGTGTGCTTCTTCTCAACGCAACGCTCACTGTTCGTGCTCACCAGGCTGGTTCGCATCAGCGCCAAGGCTGGGAGACATTCACCGATGCCGTTATCCATAAGATTTCCGAACAGAAAGAGCATGTAGTGTTCATACTTTGGGGCAGCTATGCCATAAGCAAGAAGCAACTAATAGACCCTCAGAAGCATCTCGTTCTCACAAGTGTACATCCATCACCACTCTCTGCCCACCGCGGTTTCTTCGGCAACCATCATTTTGAACTCTGCAACAGTTATCTTAAGCAGTGGGGCAGGGGAGAGATTATCTGGTAATAAGTATACTATATTTAAACACGGGTTTCACAAGTGTCACGAGTTTTTTATGGTTTATAAAAGGCTCAAGAGTTATAAAAAACTTGTGTAACTCGTGCAACTTGCGTTTGAAATTTCTCGCGCACACCTCTCGTTTTATCTATGTTCATGTTTTTGACATTTGTTAATTAAATTCCATGTTTTTTGTGCATATCCCAAGAAATTTTAGACGTTTTGCAAGTATTTTCGTAACTTTGCCGACGAGTCGGCTTTCCACTGACGTTATAAAATAGTTGAGAATAAGATGAATACTCCTAGATACATAAACCCACTTACGGACTTCGGCTTCAAGAAGATCTTTGGCAATGAGGATGTGATGATAGCATTTCTCAACGATTTGCTTG
>JAZRXS010000105.1:0-3664 GCA_045600325.1 Prevotella sp. | reverse complement strand
CAAAAACTAATAGAAATCAACACAAAAACTGGTAAAAAGATGGTAAAGAAACGTTGGATAATCCTCATGACGGCGATGGTCGTCTTTGCGATTTGGGGCGCATTCGCTCCAGAGCATTCTTTCGAGTGTGAGTTTGGAACGGCAGAAGGTCAGATCAACCCTGCCGATGTGGCTTGGCTTATCACGGCAACAATCTTCGTGCTGATGATGACGCCAGGTCTTTCGTTCTTTTATGGCGGTATGGTTGGCGCGAGAAACGTCATCTCTACAATGCTGCAGTCGTTCATTGCCATGGGACTTATCTCCGTCCTTTGGGTAGTAATCGGCTTCTCGCTCTGCTTTGGCGATGACGTTGGCGGACTCGGCATCATAGGCAATCCGCTGTCATTCCCTATGCTTAATAATGTAGGTGGTGCCACTTATATCACGGAAAACACAGGCAAGTTCGTCGGTGGCGCGTCAATTCCATTGGCTCTCTTCGCACTCTTCCAGATGAAGTTTGCCATCATCACTCCGTCGCTTATCACAGGTTCGTTTGCAGAGCGCGTGCGCTTCTCAGGCTATATGTGGTTCATGATATTCTTCTTCTTCGTGATCTACTGCCCATTGGCACACATGACATGGCATCCAGACGGACTTTTCCTCAACTGGGGTGTCGTTGACTTCGCAGGTGGTATCGTCGTTCACGCCTCTTCCGGTGTAGCGGCATTGGCAGGAGCCATATTCCTTGGCAGAAGAAAGACAGTAAACCGCCACTCAGAACCAGCCAATATTCCTTTCGTACTCCTCGGTGCGGCAATGCTCTGGCTCGGATGGTTCGGCTTCAATGCCGGTTCAAGTCTCCATTCTGACGGTATGGCTGTGAAGGCATTCCTCAACACAAACACTGCGTCTGCCGTAGCCATGATGACATGGATATTCTTCGACTGCCTCCGTGGTCGCAAGCCTTCTGCAATGGGTGCTGCCGTAGGTTGCGTTGTTGGTCTCGTTGCCATCACGCCTTCCGCAGCATACGTCACTGTAGGACAGTCTATCACAATCTCGTTCATCATCACCCTTATCTGTAACATCGCAGTAAACTGGGGCAAGGGTCGTGGCGTTGACGATGCTCTCGACGTATTCCCAACACACGGAACAGGTGGTATCTTCGGTACTGTTCTCACAGGTATCTTCATTCAGGAAGGACTTATCGCCGGCACATGGGACGGCTTCGTGATTTTCCTCTATCACCTCCTCGCCATCGCTCTCGTCATTGCCTACACATTCGTGATGTCATACCTCGGCTACCGACTCGTGGATCACTTCATCCCAATGCGTGTAAGCACAAAGTCTGAGCTCATCGGTCTTGACATCTCACAGCACGACGAACACTACGGACTCGCACACGTCGGTGAACGCGAGATAGCAGAATACGCTCAGTATGAGCAGGAGAAGAAGAAGAAATAAATAGAGTTCGCAGCGACGCTGCGAGGCTAAAGGCTAAAGGGTAAAAGCTAAAGGTCAATCCTGCCAAAATGTAGGGCGAAGATTTCTGAGCCGCATTCAAACCGCAGGCTGCCTTTACCCTTAAGCCTTAAGCCTTTACCCTTCGCAAGCGAAGTTTGCGAAACTCAAATAAAATGTAAGCTTAGACAACCAAAAGAACTATCAAGAGACGAAACACAAAAACTATAACAAAATGGCTTACATTAATTTAAAAGAACTCGTTGACAGTCGTGATGCTGTCAACAAATGGATGGAACGCTTCGGTGTTCGCTTCGGTGTGTATAAGCATGGAGTGTTCAACGAACAGCTGTTTCCATTCGATTCCATTCCCCGAGTAATACCTAAGAAATCATGGGACTATCTGGAGAAAGGATTGAAGCAAAGGGTGTGTGCTTTGAACATGTTCCTTTGGGACATCTATCATGAAAAGCAGATCATCAAGGATGGTGTGGTTCCTGAAGAGTTTGTTTATTCAAGCAAGGGCTACATGCCTGAGTGTGAAGGCATTGACCCTGTAGGAAAGATTTACGCACATATCGCCGGCATCGACCTTGTAGAAGGCAAGGATGGCGAATGGTATGTGCTGGAAGACAACCTCCGCATTCCGAGTGGCGCAAGTTATCCGATGATAGCTCGCAAGATTTGCCGTAAGGTTTCGCCAACGACTTTCGCCTACAACACTGTTGAGGACAATCGCGACTACAGTCTGCTTCTCCGCGAGATGATGGACGACATGAAAGCGCCTATCGCCGCTGAGGACAAGGACGAGGTGATGATGTCCGTCATTCTTACTCCGGGCAGATACAATTCTGCTTTCTTCGAGCATTCGTATCTTGCAGAGAAGACAGGCGCAACGCTTGCCTACCCGGGCGACTTGTTCGTGGAAGACAACAAGGTCTATTACGCAGGAATGTTCAAGCAGAAGATTCGCGTGGCTACCATCTATCGCCGTGTGAGCGATGAATACATGGACCCGCTTGCTTTCGAGGCATCTTCATTGCTTGGCATACCAGGTGTCATGGAGGCTTACAAGGCAGGTAATGTGGCTTTGATAAACGCTATTGGCAATGGTGTTGCTGACGATAAGGGCATCTATTATTTCGTGCCAAAGATGGTGAAGTACTATCTTGGCGAAGAACCTATCCTTCAGAATGCGCCTACCTATCTGCCATATTACGAGGAAGATAAGAAGTATGTGCTCGATAATCTTGAGAAACTTGTGATAAAGGACGTTAGCGAGGCTGGCGGCTATGGCGTGATGTTCGGAAGCGACATGGACGAAAAGCGACTTGCCGAGGTGCGCAAACTTGTGGAAGATGAGCCGAGAAGATGGATTGCGCAGGAGGTAATCGACTTCAAGGACCTCGAGCTTCTTGAAGGTGACACAGTCGTTGAGCGCAAGGCTGACCTCAGAGCATTCGTTGTCAGTGGCAAGGAAACGAAGGTATGGAAGAGCGGATTGACACGCTTCTCCCGCAACCCTGATTCATTTGTCGTGAACTCAAGCCAGGGCGGCGGATTCAAGGACACTTGGGTGATGGCAAAATAGCCCCTATCCCCCTAAGGGGAAGCTTTTAATTGACTTGTAAACAGAATTAACATTATGAAAGAAACTGCACCAATAAGCGCAGCCAAGGCAAACAGGTTGTTTTGGCTCGGAAGATATGTGGAAAGAGTGTATATGACGTTGCATCTGCTGCGTCGTGTCTATGACAAGATGATTGACGGCGAACCTGCCGACTACGAGAGTTTCTGGCAGAAGCTGGACATGAGCGACAGCTACGCTTCCACAGGCGAGTTCACACTCGGCATGATGTACGACGAGAGCAATCCAAGTTCCATCCTCTCGTCTTTGAATCGCGCTATGGACAATGCGATAATGCTGCGCGAGGACATCAAGTCGGAAACCATGTCATACATCGAAATGAGTATCTCGCTCCTGAAGAGATTCCGCACGGAGGCAATGTCAAACATCACCAATCTGCAGCCCGTTACCGACTGGATGCTTGCCTTCCGCGGTTCTGCAGCGCAGAGAATAGAGAACCCTAAGGTGCTGAGCATCACGGCTATCGGTCAGCTTATCGAGAAGATGGACATCATGCTTCGTTTCGGTTATGACTACAGTCGCATAGCAACGCAGTATTACATGCTGAAGAACTGGGCGAAGGAATGGCCGGAA
>JAZRXS010000104.1:0-10692 GCA_045600325.1 Prevotella sp. | reverse complement strand
TAGCCTTCTTTGCTGCTGTTGCCTTCTTAGGAGCTGCTGCCTTCTCAGCTGCAGCCTTTGTAGTAGTCTTCTTTTCTGCCATAATTTTAAAACTGTGTTATACCTATTGAAAATTATTGAAATTAAAATTCCGCTGCAAAGGTACACATTATTATATATATAGCCTATAGCAAAGACCCACTATTTCAGATAAAGTCGTGATTATTTGATATATATAGCATCATCATGAATGACAATACCATAAAATAAACATAGATAGACGAGCTAACAAACCACCATTTTTTAATGATGGAACAAGCGAACGCCTGTGAATGCCATGGCGATGCCGTACTTGTCGCAAGTCTCGATAACATTGTCGTCACGAACAGAACCACCAGCCTGTGCGATAACGGTTACGCCACTCTTGTGAGCACGCTCGATGTTGTCGCCGAATGGGAAGAAAGCGTCTGAACCGAGAGCAACGTCTGTGTTCTTTGCAATCCAAGCCTTCTTCTCCTCGCGTGTGAGAGGCTCTGGCTTCTCTGTGAAGAACATCTGCCATGTGCCTTCTGCGAGTACGTCCTCATAGTCGTCAGAGATGTAGATGTCGATAGTGTTGTCACGGTCTGCGCGGCGAATCTTCTCTACCCAAGGAAGGTTCATCACCTTTGGATGCTGACGAAGCCACCAGATGTCTGCCTTGTTACCTGCAAGACGAGTACAGTGGATACGGCTCTGCTGACCGGCACCGATACCAATTGCCTGACCATCCTTAACGTAGCAAACTGAGTTTGACTGAGTGTACTTGAGAGTGATGAGGGCAATCATGAGGTCACGCTTAGCCTGCTCAGAGAATGTCTTGTTCTGTGTAGGCATGTTCTCGAAGAGAGTTGGGTCAGAGAGGTCAATCTCGTTGCGTCCCTGCTCGAATGTGATACCGAAGCACTGCTTTGTCTCCACTGGATTTGGCTTGTACTCAGGGTCAATCTTGATGACATTGTAAGTGCCCTTGCGCTTCTCGCGGAGAATCTGGAGAGCTTCCTCTGTATAGTCAGGAGCGATGACGCCATCTGAAACCTCACGCTTGATGAGGAGAGCTGTAGCCTTGTCGCAAGTGTCAGAGAGGGCAATGAAGTCGCCGTAGCTTGACATACGGTCAGCACCACGGGCACGAGCGTAAGCGCAAGCGATAGGAGAATCGTCGATGTCGATACCGTCAACGAAATATATCTGCTTGAGAGTGTCAGAGAGAGGCTGACCAACAGCAGCACCGGCAGGAGAAACGTGCTTGAAACTTGCAGCAGCAGGCATACCTGTAGCAGCCTTGAGTTCCTTTACTAGTTGCCAACTGTTGAATGCGTCGAGGAAGTTGATGTAGCCTGGACGACCGTTGAGCACTTCAATAGGAAGTTCGCCTTCCTGCATGTAGATGCGTGAAGGCTTCTGATTCGGATTGCATCCGTACTTGAGTTCGAGTTCTTTCATTTTAAAACTTAAATTGTTGTTTCCGTTACAAAATTATATAATTTGAAGGAATTACTGAAACTTTGAAAATTGATATGTTGACCTTGCACAATAGCAAACAATAAATATATTAATGTGTAGAACATAAAGATATTTTTTTCTTAATTTTGCACCAATTTATGGACTTTGCGCCAAAACAATCTGTATTTAACAACACAAAATATCTTCAATAGACTATGGTAAAGATTACGAAAGAGGCTGCTCTCGAGTATCACGAGAGTGGTCGCCCTGGTAAGATTGAGGTGAAACCAACCAAAGCTTACCGCACACAGACTGACCTCTCACTGGCTTATTCGCCTGGTGTAGCATTTCCTTGTAAAGAGATTGAGGCAGATCCTTCTACAGCTTACAAATACACAGCCAAGGGTAACCTTGTGGCTGTAATCAGTAACGGTACAGCCGTGCTCGGTCTCGGCGATATCGGTGCTATGAGTGGTAAGCCTGTTATGGAAGGTAAAGGATTGCTTTTCAAGATATACGGTGGCATCGATGTGTTCGACATCGAGGTTGCTGAGAAGGATCCAGAGAAGTTCTGCGAGGCAGTGGAGAAGATCGCTCCTACATTTGGTGGTATCAACCTTGAGGACATCAAGGCTCCTGAATGTTTCTACATCGAAGAGCGCTTGAAGAGAACTCTCGACATCCCTGTAATGCACGACGACCAGCATGGTACTGCCATCATCTCTGCTGCAGGTCTCAAGAACGCTCTTGAGGTTAACGGCAAGGACATCAAGGATGTGAAGATCGTGGTAAACGGCGCTGGTGCTGCTGCCATCTCTTGTACAAAGCTCTACATGGCTCTTGGTGCACAGAAGGAAAACATTCTCATGCTCGACTCAAAGGGTGTAATCACTTCTGACCGTGAAGGCTTGAACGAACAGAAGAAGTTCTTTGCTACAGACCGTCGCGATGCTCACACTCTCGCTGAAGCTGTAAAGGACGCAGACGTATTCGTAGGTCTCTCAAAGGGTAACGTTCTCTCTCAGGATATGGTTCGCTCTATGGCAAAGGATCCTATCGTATTTGCCCTTGCAAACCCTGTTCCTGAAATCAGCTACGAGGATGCTATGGCTTCTCGTCCTGACGTACTCATGTCAACAGGCCGTTCTGACTATCCTAACCAGATCAACAACGTAATCGGTTTCCCATACATCTTCCGTGGTGCGCTCGACGTTAACGCTACTGCCATCAACGAGGAGATGAAGCTTGCTGCCGTTCATGCTATCGCTGACCTAGCAAAGCAGCCTGTACCAGACGTAGTGAACGACGTTTACAACAACGACGACCTCAAGTTTGGTCCTGCTTATTTCATTCCAAAACCAGTTGACCCACGCCTCATCACAGAGGTTTCCGCAGCCGTAGCAAAGGCAGCCATGGAATCTGGTGTTGCCCGTAATCCAATCAAGGATTGGGATGCATACAAGAATGGTCTTCGTCAGCTTCTCGGTCAGGAGACAAAGCTTACTCAGCAGCTTTATGATCGCGCTCGCAAGCACCCACAGCGTGTTGTGTTCGCTGAAGGTATTGACCCAACAATGCTCAAGGCTGCTGTCCAGGCAAAGGCAGAAGGTATCTGTCAGCCTATCCTCCTCGGTAACGATGAGCGTATCGCTAAGCTTGCAGCAGAACTCGACCTTTCTCTCGAAGGCGTAGAGGTAGTAAACCTCCGTCACGACCGTGAGGCAGAGCGTCGCGAGAAGTACGCAAAAATTCTCGCTGAGAAGCGTCAGCGTGAGGGATACACTTTCCCAGAGGCTAACGATAAGATGTTCGAGCGCAACTACTTCGGTATGATGATGGTTGAGACTGGCGACGCAGATGCTTTCATCACAGGTCTTTACACAAAGTATTCAAATACTATCAAGGTTGCTAAGGAGGTTATCGGCATTCAGCCTGCGTTCAATCATTTCGGCACAATGCATATCCTTAACACTCGCAAGGGTATCTTCTACATCGCTGATACTCTCATCAACCGTCACCCTAACAAGGAGACTGTCAAGGACATTGCTCACCTCGCTGCTCATACAGTTCGCTTCTTCAACGACGAACCAATCATCGCTATGCTCAGCTACTCTAACTTCGGTACTGCGAAGGATGGTAGTGCAGCTGTGATTCATGAGGCTGTGGCAGAACTTCAGGCAGAATATCCAGATCTCGCTATCGACGGTGAAATGCAGGTTAACTTCGCACTCAACCAGAAGATGCGCGACGATCGTTATCCTTTCACTCGTCTCAAGGGCAAGAAGGTTAACACACTCATCTTCCCTAACCTTTCTTCTGCAAACAGTGGCTACAAGCTCCTTCAGGCTATCGACGATGATGCAGAAATCATTGGCCCTATCCAGATGGGTCTTAACAAGCCTATCCACTTCACAGACTTCGGTTCTTCTGTACGCGACGTCGTAACAACAGCAGCTGTTGCCGCTATCGATGCTTACGTAGCAAAGAAGAAGAAAAACTAACCTAAATAAAACCTATGAATCTAAAGAAATTTCTGCTCAGCTCAGCTGTTGCCTTATTGGCAGCTGGTGCTAATGCACAGAACCCTTACCTCCCTCTCTGGGAGCACTTGCCAGACGGCGAGCCACGAGTGTTTGAAGACCCTGACAATCCGGGCAAATTCCGCGCTTACATCATCGGTTCCCACGACTTGAAGAACACTGACTATTGCGGCCCTGACATCCGCATGTGGTCGGCTCCTGTAGAAGACCTCAGCCAGTGGCGCGACGAAGGCTCGCTCTTCAAGCATTATGTTGACGGTCAGTGGGATACAATGTTCGCTCCTGACCTCGTAGAGGTGAAGGATAAGAATGGCAAGAAGACATACTACCTCTACCCTCACTCTCGTGGCAATCGTCGTGTGCCTACTGTTGCCAAGGGCGATCGTCCTAACGGTCCTTTCAAGGCTATCAACCTCACAGAGGATGGACGCGCTTGTCTCCCTGGTTCAATGATTGACTTCGACCCTTCCGTTTTCATCGAGAATATCACGAACAAGAAGGACAAGGATTACGACAAGGGCTTCCGCGCCTATGTATTCTACGGCTTCCAGCATTCTACGGCTGCTGAGCTCGACCAGAACACAATGTACAGCGTTCGTCCTGGCACTCAGATCCGCGACTACTTCATCCCTGCTTCTTCTCGCTACGGTGAGGTTCGCGACCCTCAAGGCACTGAATATCCTGCTCTCTACAAGGGGCAGAACCCTGGCGAGTTCAACTTCTTCGAGGCTTCTTCCATCCGTCAGGTTGGCAACAAGTATGTGATGGTGTTCTCTGGTTACTCAGGTCCTGACTATGGTCTTGGCTCTACAAACTCTGCTCTTCGCTATGCTTACGGCGACTCTCCACTCGGCCCTTGGCGTTCTGGTGGCGTGCTCGTTGACTCTCGTGGTGTGGTGCTCAATGAGGACGGCTCTGCTCTTACTACTACAAACTTCGCCCATAATACTCACGGTTCGCTTCAGGAAATCAACGGTCAGTGGTACGTGTTCTACCATCGTCCTCCACGCGGCTTCGGTAATGCTCGCCAGTCTATGGTTGCTCCAGTCAAGATTGTTTGGGACAAGAAGAAGGTTGCCGATGGCGGTAAGGTTACTATCGTTGGCTACGACCCATACACGAAGGATAATGTTTGGACAGCTCAGGCATCTAACGGCGACCACTACACAGGTGCCGAGGTTACTTCCGAAGGTTTCCAGATCTTCGGTCTCAACCCTTATAAGTATTACTCTGCCGGTCTTGCTTGCTACATCAACGATAACAACGCTATGCAGGACAACTGGGATGTGTGGAACAACTCTATGGACGTTGCTGGCTTGAAGAACGGCGCTATCGTTGGTTTCAAGTATTTCGGTTTCGGCGGTCTTGCTCAGGACACTAAGGGCTGCAAGGCATTCGAAGGCACTAAGCAGGGCGATGGCACAAAGATTAACATCGACGTTACTCCAAGCGCACAGGCTTGCAAGATTCATGTTATGCTCGATGGTCCATACGCAAACTCTACTTGGAATGGCAAGGAGATTGCCGTTATTGATGTTCCTGCAGCAGAGGGTCAGGGCGGTGGTCGCCAGAACCCATGGGCACGCGCTCAGGCTAAGCCTATCGTTGTTTCTGCAGACGTTCCTGCCGTAGAAGGACTTACTGGCAAGCACGCTATCTATCTTATTGTGGAAGGTCCAGAAGTAAAGGAACCTGAGCAGCCTCGTTGGGGCGGCAATCGCAATCAGGGTCCTCAGCGTCCACGCGGACTCGTTGACGTCCACGGACTTGGATTCTCAAAGAATGGTACAAAGTGTGAGCGCCCTGTAGTTCCTACAGTAAACATACTCGTTGACGGTCAGCCACTCATCATGCCAGCAGCGCCTATCTTCTCTACAAACCAGAATGGCTACACAATGGTCAACCACTACCAGGTTTACGGCAAGCTCAATGCTAACTCTGTAATCACAGTGAAGGCTAACGGCGGCGATGTAAAGTCAACAGTCGGCAAGATTTCTGACGGTCGCGCCAAGGTAACTTGCTCATTCAACGGTGTTGAGAAGGTATTCCTTATCAACTAATTATATTCTCCTGTTTTCCTTTCCCACGAAGGAAAGGTGTCATCATGGGCGGGAAAGTTTTCCTTCGTAGGGAAGGAAAACTTTCCCAGCCCCGAAGGAAACGCCAGGAAAAAGGCTTGGGAGGTGTCCTGCTCTCAGGACATCATCTGCCACTTAATGTAATATTACCTCCGTACGCTGTTGGTGCGTTGAGGGCAACGCACCTCCCAAATCAAAGCTGCTATTTATTATATTTGCAAAAAATATAGGATTTTTAGTGTCCAAAATCTACATATCTACATAGAATCGCAGAGATCCCCTTTGTTTATTGGCATTCTCAGGCTATGTAGATTTTATGTAGATAAAATAATCCACATGGAATCTACATGGAATCTACATAGCCCATAAACCACGATAAACACTGGGGAACTCTGCGATTCTATGTAGATATGTAGATTTTTGTCGAAAAAAATCCTATATTTTTTAATGTTTTTTTTAACGCAAGTTTCACAAGTAACACGAGTTCTGGTACAATAGTCTTAAAAAGGTACGCAAGTCATTTCTTGCTCCATATACTTGTGTTACTATTGAAAACTAAAAAAAACTTGTGTTTCTCGTGCAACTCGCGTTTTGATTTCATTTTCCTCGCCTTTCCTTTGAGCCCAGGAAAACTTTCCTTCCATAAGAAGGAAAACTTTCCCACCAAGGATGACAGCTTTCCTTCCTATAAAAGGAAAGCAGGAAAGTTGTAGTTTAACGATTCTAGTTGACTACGTAATGCCTTATTTGTAAACGAGGTTGACTGTGTTTATGATTATTGATAAATAGAGTTGACTCGTATTTTATTTATTTATATTATTGTCCGGTAGAACGGGCTGAAAGCCCAAAACCTACATAGCCCAATGGCAAGCGAAGCGGCGCCTTGGGTATTGTAGATTGTTTGTGGTGATACGCCCTGTAAGGGCAAAAGTAGTGGTATTCAATGGATCGGGTAGACTTTTGCCCTTATAGGGCGCGTTCAACCAACCCCGATTTAACACCCAGGGTGCCGCTTCGCTCTGCCCTGGGCTATGTAGCTATAAGCCCTTCAGGCTATTCCCTTCATTCCAAGCCCTGCTCTTCAGAAAACATTATAATCTGGTGAATCCTATGCACTTGCAATGATTTTCCCAATGTTTACCAGACACCAATGATAAAAATCAATGAGTTAGAGAACCGTACCTTGACTCTTTCTGTCCAAGACTCATAGGCTTAGTTTTGATGTAATGTTGCGATAGACTCTATATTGCTCAGAATGAATCTTTGAGCACCTACGTTATACACGACTCTTTGGTACTCTAATCCTTCGGGATTCCTCTGAACCTCAGTTGTTATGCCTATTGAGTTTCCTTTTTCTGTAGGAAGATTTGTTTTATGTCCATCTTCTTTCTGGACTTCTTGCATCATTCCTTCGTTTCGAAGCCATTTTATAACCTGAGACACCGAAAGGGATTTCATATCTTCAGGAACATAACCATTGACATACTTAATGAAGTTCGCAATACCATTAGGTACTGAAATAGGAATATTTACAGCATCTTTTGCTGAAAGGAAAAACGGTTTCCTACTCCTTCTTTCAACAGATGTTCCTGCCTTTATGTCGCTTAACAGTTCAGACACATAAAACAAGCAACGTGAGATATGAACATTGTTAATCAAATCGTCATCTTTAACAAGTTCGTCATTCAACGGATTGATACCATTTGCAAGTTTTTCAATCCAAACCTTAGCTGAGTTAAGTTTTTCAATATCAATCATATTCTGTATTTTTTAATTCTGTCCTTTGTATTTACGTAGATAATAGTCCTTTGTGACATAATTGTTACATCCAGTCTTGTCTGCCTTGTAATTTGTACATCCCAAGAACGGACCTGTACCACGACCATCCTTAACAATGAGATACCCATCTTTACATTTATCACATTTCATTATGGTCATCTCATCGCCAGCGAGGTTATTAGTCATGAAATCGCAAATCTCTGGTTCATTCGTGCAAATCCATAATCTAAGACCATAAGCTTTCTTGTAACGCAATTGAAGAGGATAACCACAGATAGGACATCTCTTGTCCAATGTCTTTTCTTGAGGTTCTTTGTCAATGTCTCCATAGACCTCGACTTGTGGATAATCACGAATCAACTCAAGCACAAACTCCGATGGATGCTGCTGAGGCGTAATGATATAAACCCTATTTTTCGTTCTTGTTAAAGCCACATAGAACAATCTACGTTCTTCGGCGTAATCATAAGAATGATCATCCTTAACTACGTATTTTAGCACAGGGTCTTCTTGTACCTGAGAAGGGAATCCATAAGTCTCATTTCTAGCATTGATGATTATTACGTGATCATAACCAAGACCTTTCGCCCTGTGTACTGTCATGAAGTCGAAGTAATCAGCATTGTATTTCTTTGACCTAACAGAACCTGTTTTATCATCATAGATGAAGTCGGCTGATTTGGTTAGGTTATATCCATCGAAACCATATCTACCAAGAAGCAGAATCTTAGGATTCTCGTATTTGGCGATCAAACCATCCATTATTTCTTCTACACACTTGCCAATAAGGTAGTATTTACCCCCTTTACCCTCATATTGCTTACGATCAACATCTTCGGTGTAGGTCTTAATTACAATAGGGTGTTCGATATGCTTTGGAGAAATAAGAGCTTTGCGTATCTGGCTCAGGTTCTTTTGCACAAAACCTCCAGCAATATCTATTACTTCCTGAGCATTGCGGTATGTCTTAGTGATGCACAATTCAAGCCCATAGCCAAAGGTGTTTTTGAAGTCGGTAAACAATGTAATGTCAGAACCTGCGTAGGCATAAATCGATTGCCAATCATCACCAACGGCTATAACCTTTGCGTTGCATAGTTTGCATAATTCTTTTGTAAGATTGAAGCGCTGACGTGAAATGTCCTGATACTCATCGACAATGATGTACTTGAAATCAAGTTTCTTGCCTTGAACTTCCTCTTCCCTTAGAATACGGGCAGAGTCATTAATCATATCCTCAAAGTCGATTGCATGATATTCTTTCAGACGCTTGCTGTATTCAAGATAGCATTGTTCGCAAATAGAGAGAAACAATTTGGTTCGTTCGTTAGATGAAGTGGTACGAAAACGAGCGAAATCGTCTATTACGAAATCATTCGTCTTGAAATTCTGTATGAACGTACAGACAAGCTTTACTAGACGAGCTATATACTTATTTTCTTCCGTACTAACAATCTTCTCAAATACCTCCTTTGAAGGACGACGTTTCAGATCAAATCCATGAGCAACGAGTTCCTCCTGAAGATGAACGAGCAAATCTCTGCCATCGTTATAAGCTGAGAAAGTGTAGATTAGGTCGGTACCATGCTGACGATGGAGCAGAATCTTGTCGTTAACCTCTTTCTTGTAAATGTTAAGTTGTTCCTGAGTATAGCGGTTATTCCTACCATCTTCGGTTATGCCAAAATGCTCAATATAAGCAATCTTGTCACCCTGCGTGATAGTGAAATCTGGCGTGTAAGGCTTATGTGAGCGAAGAATGTTGTAAGGATATGCCTTTTCGTATGTGTAATCAATATTGTTCATGTACAGGAAGTTTGCGATGACAACTTCTTGTAATGAACGGAGGCGTTCATGGGCGATCGTGACATGACGTCCTGAACGCTGGTCAATAACCTTCTCTGTGTATTCATCCATATTACCACGTAGGGTCGTAAAGTCCGCCTTGGTAATGTAGTTGAAGAATGAATTCAGGTCATCTCCCTCGTATGGTGCATCAAAATAGCTGCCGAAGAACAAAATAAGTTTGTCCACAAGTTCCGGATACTCAAGAATGTTATGCTTGAGGTAATTATTCACGACATTGAACATGTACCCCTCTGTTACGATTCTTACTCGTTTTTCTGTTTCTTGCCTTCTGCGAATGGCGTAACCAGTCTTGTGAAATGTTGTAACAGGACAATCTATCTTCAGCGCTTTGTTGATTTTATCTTGTAGCTCGCCAACAGCTTTGTTAGTGAATGAAATAACGAGAATTTGGTCAGGACGAATCCCCTTGCGCTCTACAAGGTACTTCACTTTCGCCGAAACTGTTGTTGTCTTTCCTGCACCAGCACCAGCTATCACAAGTGTATAGTCTTCATCCGACAATACAACTTTCCGTTGCTCGTCATCCAATTTTATGTTAGGGTCAACCTCTGAAAGAATTCTGTCAAGATATGATTTTTCGGAAGCCAAATGGTCGTATATGAACTTTTCGTTGTGTGCATTTATAGTAGCGCAGTTCTCTTCTTTTAGAAGGTCTTCGTATAAAAACAGAAAGTTATTAACACGTTGATCTTCAACGTTATTGTCACGACAGAAGTATCTCAGCGTATTGCTATCCTTCAGCACCTTGAATTGCCCATACAAGTTTGTAAACTCATCCCTCAGATTCTTATAATCACTTCTGGCAATATATTTATCACTCTTGAGTAGAGTGTCAAAAGCTTTTTCGAATTGACATAACTGAACATGTTCGGGAGTCATACTTACCTCCGAACTGCGCGTTTTGCCAAATCCAAATATTCTGCTCAAAAAGTTTGCCATATAATTCAATAATGTTTATAATC
>JAZRXS010000103.1:0-27016 GCA_045600325.1 Prevotella sp. | reverse complement strand
TGTGAGCATGATTTGCCGCTATGCAAAACAGCTTAACCGCTTGCAGAGCATAGAGGTCCTCGGCTTCTGCGATGGTCATAAGTCGGTCGATTGGATAGCCGATTGCGGAGGTACCGTGATAAACCTTCTCTCAAAAGGTTCGCTCAAGCATTGTACTCTCCAGCTAAAAAAGACTCCTGAAGAGCATTTCGCAGGAATCATTGACGAAGCAACATACGCGAAGTCAAAAGGCTTGACAGTAAACCTATACCTTGAGGATTGGAGCAACGGCATGAAAGACTCTCCTGAGTATGTCTATCAGATGCTCGACACGCTCACAAAGACTGGTCTTATCACACGCTTCATGCTCCCGGACACTCTCGGTATTCTTGATCCAATGCACACGATGGAATACATCGGAAACATCGTAAAGCGTTATCCTACAGAGCATTTCGACTTCCATTCACACAACGATTACGACCTTGCCGTGGCTAATTCCCATGCAGCAGTAATGGCAGGTGTGAAGGGACTTCACGTTACCGTGAATGGACTTGGTGAGCGTTGTGGTAATGCACCTCTTGCAAGCATTCAGGTTATCCTCAAGGATCAGATAAAGGTTGCCACACACATCAACGAAGAGAAGCTCAACGAGATTTCCCGTATGGTGGAAAGCTACTCAGGTATTCCTATCGCGCCTAACCAACCAATCATTGGCGACAATGTTTTCACGCAAGTTGCTGGTGTCCATGCCGACGGAGACAACAAGGGCGGACTTTACATCAACGCACTCCATCCAGAGCGTTTCGGTCGCAGACGCGAGTATGCGCTTGGAAAGAACAGCGGTAAGGCAAACATCCTGAAGAATCTTGAGGAGTTAGGACTTGAACTTACTCCAGAGCAGACTCTCAAGGTTACAAAACGAATCACGGAACTTGGCGATAAGAAGGAAATCGTAACTCAGGAAGATCTCCCTTACATCGTTTCTGATGTACTGAAGCATGACACACCAGAGGAGAAGGTAAAGTTGCTAAGTTACATGGTGTCAACGGCTTACGGCTTGAAGCCTGTTGCAGCAGTAAAGCTTGAGGTAGATGACAAGGTTTATGAAGAGCAGCGTTCGGGTGATGGTATGTATGATGCCTTCGTGCGTTGCATTCGCCACATCTACAAGGACAAGCTCAACCGTAAGTTCCCATGGCTTGCCAACTATACGGTGTCAATTCCTCCTGGTGGTCGCACGGATGCCCTTGTTCAGACCATCATCACTTGGGAGTTTGAGGGCGGCAAGATTGTTCGCACTCGCGGTCTTGATGCCGACCAGACAGAAGCTGCTATCAAGGCAACAATAAAAATGCTTAACATACTCAACTAATCAACGGAGAAAAAGTTACTATTTTAAGGAATCAGGTGCAAATTATTACAAAAACATTTGCATATGTCAAACAAAAGAAGTAACTTTGCACCCACAAAAGAAGAGTAACAGGATATAGGGGCTGTGGTAGAAAACCACAGTTCCTACATTTTTTTCACTCTTTCAAGTTCGCGACTTGTCGCGAGGCTAATGGGTAATAGCTAATGACCAATGGCCAAAAACTAAAAACTAAAAACAAAACGAATATGGCATACATGTCACAAGAAGGCTACGACAAGCTCGTAGCGGAACTCGCTCACCTTGAAGGTACAGAGCGCAAGAAGGCTTCCGACGCTATCGCGGAAGCAAGAGACAAGGGCGACCTTTCTGAGAATAGCGAATATGATGCTGCTAAGGAAGCTCAAGGACGTCTCGAGGACAAGATCAACCAGATAAAGCTTACACTCTCAGAAGCAAAGATCGTGGATCTTAGTCGCCTTAATGCTGACACCGTACAGATTCTTTCTACCGTGGAGCTCACAAACCTTGCAAACAAGGCTAAGATGAAGTACACAATTGTTAGTGAAAGCGAGGCAAACCTTCGCGAAGGCAAGATTTCCATCCAGACTCCTATCGCTCAAGGTCTTCTCAACAAGAAGGTGGGCGACGAAGTGGAAATCACTATCCCACGCGGTAAAATCAAGCTTCGTATCGAAAATATCACGATCGCATAGTTGTTTCTCGTAATTAATAATTAATATTTTATAATTAATAATTAGAACAAAGAATGGGCATTTTCGCAAAAATCGCTGCTGGCGAGATTCCAAGCTACAAGGTAGCTGAGAACGACAAATACTATGCTTTTCTCGACATAAATCCGCTTAAGGAAGGTCACACACTCATTATCCCACGCCGCGAAGAAGACTATTTCTTTGACCTTGACGACATTGAACTCGCAGAGATCATGGTCTTCGCCAAGCGTGTAGCAGAAGCAATAAAGAAGGCTTTCCCTTGCAAGAAGGTTGGCATGGCTGTGCTCGGACTTGAAGTTCCTCACGCACACATCCACCTCGTGCCAATGCAAAACGAAGGCGACCTCAACTTTGCCAACGAGAAGCTCAAGCTTTCCGAAGAAGAGTTCAAGGCAATAGCAGAGAAAATACAGAGTAATCTGTAATCAATCTAATAGATTACATAACATAAAAAACATCCGGTAAATAGCTTGCGAACAATAGCTTTACCGGATGTTTTTATTTGAGATGGGGTTTAAGGTTGATTCTACTATTATCTCTTCAGCATTTTCTTTCCTTTCGTAACCACAATACCCTTTGCCTTCTTGTTGATACGTGTACCAGAAGTAGAGTAGAGTGGGGTGGAAGAAGCTGCGTCTTGTTTGTCAATTGTAGCGTTTCCGATGCCTGTGATGTAAGTGTCTGTAGGAAGGAAATCGCCGTCCCATGAGTCAAGAACAGGGAGATTGCTGACCTTTTGTATATAGGCACTGAAGTCCTTGACCTTTGAACGCTCCGTAACCGTTGTCCAAACTCCGTTCTGAAGCACGAGAGCATCGAGAGGATATTGGTAAGTGTTTACGAACTGTCCTCTAAGACCATTTACGTTCGTTTGCGCCTTTGATGCCTTTTCACCAATTTCAAAGAATACTATTTCAGGTTCTGCGCTATGATAAATATATGGAGTTCCACCAACTGTAGCAGTAACCTGACGTATGGCAATGCGCTGGTCAGCGGTAATGCCTACGATTTCGTATATGTTGACGTCAGCAGGAGCTTTCACGGTATAAGGCAAACAGATTGTCCCCCAACCCGAAGCGTCAGTCTCATCCTTGTAGGCAGGAATCTGGCGGAAGAAGAAATCGGTAGCACACCACCATCCTTCACGCTGGTCGCCTGTACTTGAAGCATTTCCAATTACGCGGTAAGCATTGTCAATGGCGCCTTGTTTGGAACCAATGAAGCCTACTGTCAAAGCATCTTTCTCATTGACGTAAACGTATGGAGTTACGAGAGACTCCCATTTGTTTGCATCAGGAAACGAAGGAATGTCAAGAACACCATAAGTCATGTTCTGCGAAACAAGTGTATTATCGCCGATTGTAAGGAAAGCGTGCTGGTCGGTAACGCAATAGTGTTGAGTGGTAGCCTTGGCTTCAAGTGCGTAGAAACCATGGTCGAGCTTTGAGAGGTTCTGGTTGATAGCCATTGTTGTGGCAGCACCGCCAGAAGCAGGAGTACTCCACCACGCGTTCCAACACTTCTTTCCAGCCTGCGTAGCCGTGCGCTGATCACCACCAGTAAAGGTGCCCTGCTTGATGTTCCATCCGTCAACAGCTTCAAAAGAACCATTCTTTATGCTTGTTGTGTTGAGTGTGTAAGCAAGAACTTCCTGCACTTTGTCGTTGAGGGAGATGTAAGCTTTGTTGATGTCTGTGGCAGAAGTTGCCTTCTTCATAGCCTCAAGAAGCGGAGATAACGCCTCGTATCCTTCAGCCTTGATGCTTATAGCAAGTTCGGCGTCTTGGCAAATACCAGGCACAAGCTTTAGGGTTGTCATAGCCTCAAGAGCATCCTTGATGGCTTTTTCGAGAGCAATCGGGTCGGAACAAGATGATAACGCAAGTGTAATCTCTTCGTTTAGCTGTGGAAATGTCGTGTTGTAAACCAAGAATGCTTCAGCACGTTTCTTCTCCCATGCAAGAGCATCTGCCATAGCCTCTTCCTTTGTGTCGAAAAGTTTGGCAACAATGATGTCGTCAAACTGCGCCTTTGCTCCAAGTGAGTTGAGCTGAATGAGAAGAATATTGTCGGCAGTAACCTTGAAACTGGAACCCTGCTTTCCCCATTCCGATGTGGCAGAAGCGGCAGCACGAGTGTTGAGTTCAAAGTTAACGCTTGTGGAAGTAGATATTTTCTGCGTCTTGTCATTACCGTTGCAAGAGCCGAGTTGCGCATAATAGCAAGCGTCACTCTCAAGATTTATTACCTTTCTAATGCACTGGTCAGAGTTCTTGTCTGTGCTGTTACCGTAAGTTTGGAGGTAAGAACTGCCATTAATGCCACCAATAGGAACAATCTCGTAGTATGGCTGTGCAAGGGGTTCGCCATTTCCGTTAGTCCAATCTGTGAATCCGAGCTCAAAGTCACCATTGATAAGCATGTTTCCGCCCATGTAGTAAGTCTTGCCGGCAACGCTTATTTCGTCGCCCATCTCAACAGCATCGCTTACAGTTTGCGCAATGTTAGTGTATCGGCTTGTGCCATTGGCATCCACAATCTTGATGCGATACTTGTTGCCAACGTTTCCGTCTATCTCTAGTTCGTAGTCAGCCTCGTCTTCCTTGAGTTCCACTTCTTGCAATGTTTTCCAGCCCGATGTAGCAGATTCCATACATTCTACAGTCATGTTCTTGTTGTATTCGCCATTACGCTCATGCCAGTTGAGTATAACCTTGCGCTTTTCCTTGTCGTAGGAAGTGCGAAGATTTGATGGATCATACTGGCGAGGGGTTCTTGGGATGAACTCATTCTTCGGATTGTAGCCAAGTTCCTCGTTCATGTTTGCATAGTATTCGCCCAATTTGGTAAGGCTTGACCCCTCGTAAATATGTGTGCCTGCCGCCTCGCTGTTCCAATAAGCGTAACGTTCCACGCGAGAGTTGCTGTTGAGAATGTCGAGAATCGGCTTTGTGCCATCATAGCAAATCTGCTGATTTGAAGCCGAGCAATTACCAGGATCGCCAGTAGCACCCCAGAATCCGTTGCGATTCCAAGAAGCACCCCAAACCCATTCGGAAATCCATATTGGGCGACCATTACCGTATTCATCGCTATACCAATTGAGGTTATTGAAGGAGCCTGAAGGCCAATAGCAGTGGAGATCGACAATGTCGCAGCGCCAACCGCGAGCATCGATGGAATCCATGAAAGCCTTTAGGTGGTTCATTGAACCGTCGTGAGAACTTTCAGAACAGAGTCGCATACCAGTGCGCATGAGATTCTCCCAGTTGTCGAGCACTTCCTTCACCGTCTGTGGATGGTCGTCAGCAGAGTTGCCCGGCTCGTTGTTTGTCTTCATGTGGCAAGAGTAAGTCACACTACCACAGGCAGCTGCAGAAGGCCAATCTTCGTAAATATGGTTTGGCACACATTCTGCATCAGGAAGAAGACTTTCGCCTGTGCCCCAAGTGTAGCACCACGAAGAGTTTGTTGCACCTATGGCAGCCGCACGCGTGTCGCTTGCTATGCCGGCTTTCTTTGCGTTATACCATTGGAAAACGCGGTAAGAAGATATTGACTGGTCGAGAATCGGAGGGAGAGTAGCAAACTCAAGATCTTCCTTGTCGGCAATGAAGCAACGACTGTAGCCGCGTCCTTCCTTGCGAGTAGAGAATGTTACCATATATCCGCGCTTAAGCTTGAAAGAGCGAATCTTGTTGTTGAGCTTTGCATCGGTAAGCGTGTTCATGAAACCGCCCGTATGTTCAAGGCCAAAGTCATTTACGGCAGTGCCTTGGAAGTTCTGACCGGAATAAACAGTAAGCGGCTTGAAGTCCTTCGCGTAAGGCATGATGATAGCACCATAAGCGTACATCTTCACTTGGCAGTTTGAACCGTTGACAGCTTGTACGCCGTTGATAGACACATACTTGAGCCAACTTGAAATAACCTTGCTCGGGCGAATGTTCTTGATGATGACAACGGCGTGCTCGGTATTGGTGATGTTCACTCTACCGCTACCTGTGAAAGGCGTTGTGCTGGTGATGACGTAATCCACATCATTGCTTACAGTAACGCTGCTGCTTACCTGCGTGACTGTTGTGGTGGTGTTTGCGGCGAAAGAGCAAAGTGAGCTTGCCGCAAGGAATAAAGAGAGGAATATGTGTTTGAGAGTCATGGGGGGATTTGAGCCCGAAGCGGATGCTTCGGGAACGGGGGCTTTTGAGGTTTGAAATTGGGAATTCGGGAAATCAGGAATTCGGGAATTACTTCACGAGGAGCTTCTTTCCGTTCTTGATGACGATGCCCTTTGAAGCAGAAGAAACGCGCTGGCCGTTGAGGTTGAAGACTTCATTGCTATTTCTTGAGCCTTCGTTCCTCACTGTTGTGATGCCAGTGATTTTCTCTTGTATGTCAGTAAGTGGAAGTGCGCCGAGGAAGTAGAGGCGGAAGTTGTCGCAGATTGTCCAAGAAGACGCAGTGCTGTTGCTACCACGGAGGAAAATGCGGAGATCTCCTGAATCTTCGGTATAACCAGTTAGAGCATTATCGTAATATCCCTTATCGAAATGAAGGCGAGTGGAAGCCATTGTGTTAGGAACGTAAGTGCCGTCTGAGAATCTCTTGTCATCAGTGTGAACCTGACTCTTCTGACGTTCTTCCATAATGTTCTTCACCTTCTGAATAGCAAATTGGCGAGTAGCCATTGTCATCTCAAGATTTACGGTTACATTATTCGTGCCGGCGTTGTAATCGGCGTAAACCTGATCGTTTGAACCCGGACGTTGGAAGCCTTGCATCTTCAGAGTGTAAGTTCCCTTTGGCATACCCTTCACAAGTTGTGCAAGGGTGACTGTCTTTGTCTTGTCAACATAGAACTCGAGCTCGCTGTAGTTGTATGCAGCACCGGCACCAACTGTCCATCCGTTTGTGTTTGAAGCAAAGCCAGGGTTGTTGAGATAAGGCGTGAGGTTGAACGGATTGTCAAGATCAGTGACGTAAGCATTGCCGAGCAAAGCAAGAGCTGCATTGCGAACATCCGTTGTAAGAGAGTTTACCTGCTCCACGTTTTCTGCAATCTCATAACTTGCAGAAGCCGTGCTGAGAGCAGAAAGGAAGGCTTCGTCGGCACCTTCAGTGAGTTGTGCGTGAGGAGTGTTGTAGAGTGCCATTGCCATCTGGTATTCCTTGTCGAAAGCGTCGCGAGCAGCAATAAGTCCACTGTTCTCCATAGCCTTTGCCTGAGAAGATGTGAGGAAAATCCAACGCTGTGACTTTGCATCGTTCTTGATATTGAACGCAGCTGTTGAAGTAGAACCGTTGGTGTTTGCTGAAAGGCAAGGAGCAGTGGCATTGCCAAGTTGTGGAGTTATTATCCAATAGCCGCGCTCAGTAGTCAACTTTGAACCAGTAGCAGAAGTGACGTCAGTACGAGATCGCATAAAGACGAAGCTGTTGTTGTCGGTAATGCTTGAAGACTTCTCGCAGACGATACCGTTTGCTGACTTATATGTGATATAATTGCCAGTAGAAGCGTTCTTGAGTTGATAAAGCTGATTTGAAGGTGTGAATGTGATATACCATGCAGCAGCATCGTTGGCAGTTGCCTTATCAGCAGTCATCGCTTCCCATTTCAGTTTATGATCTTCTGTCTCAACGAGGAAAGCCGTGGTAAGGTCGCAAGATTCATTCTCATTCTTTATATAGTATTTCACGTCATCTTCCTGTGTGAAAGAATAGTGTGGCATACAGAGCGAACGACTTCCGGTAAGCGGAAGACCGTCTTCGCCAACAGCTTGAGCAAGCATACTGTTAGCAATGTAGAGAACCTCTGTGCCAGAATCTTCGTGAGCGCCGTTTATGCCGTATGGCCAAAGGTGAGTGCCATCGCCATTAAGGACGGAAGAAGCGTTGTTGTCCCAGAACTTCAGGAAATTGTTTGCGCGATCTCCAAGCCATTCTCCTGTTCCTGCACCCTTGCGAAGTGGAGATGAAGAGCCGTTCCACATGGCTGTAGTACCAACGCCAATGGCATGAAGTGCTTCGTGCATAACAGTTCCCGTCTTCTGGTATGAAGCATTAGGACCTATACGCATCCAACCGCCATAACTACAATCAGCTGTAGGAGTTTGAGCACCATAATGCACGTTCAGATAGAGGTCAGGGATGGCTGTGTATTCATTCCAATAGTCAACACACGACTTCACGGCATTGTTTATTCTGGTGTTTTCCGCAGCAGAACCGCCGTTGTCGTAACCCCAACCGATAGTGCCTTTTGGGATGGTAGCAAACTTTATGGCATCGCCGTAATATGTCTCACCAGTTGTCATGGTGACATACGCCCTTGCATAGTACATCGTAGCAGGAGTGAGGTCTTCCATCACATAGATAAGGCCGTTGTTGCTTATGGTCTTTGTGGATTTGCCGTCGTTGACTGTTGGCTCTTTCTTTTCGGAACTCCAGCAGAAACCGCGTTCCTTAATGGAACCGCCACTCAATACGACAGACATTCTGCCGTAAGCCTTTGTAGCACCACGCGCATAACGAGTATCTGTCTTTACTGTTGGCTGTGCAAATGCGCCAAGGGAAAGAACGGCGAAGATTAATGTTAGAAAAGTTTTTATGTTCATATTATTTCAATACTTTTTTGCCTCTATTATTAATTACGATGCCGCGATAGCTCTTGCCAACCTTCTGTCCAGCAAGGTTATAGCTGCCTTCTGCATTATCACACTTGCCATCGTCAGAAGTATTTACTATTGCGCTTACCTCGCGACCGTTATAAAGTTCTGCGACATCTTCTGCATTGAGTGCGTAATTGTAAATACGGAAGTCATCAAGATAACCGCCAAAGATTTCGTCAGACGCAAACTGACTACGACCGATATAGTTAATCACTGAATGAAGATCAGAAGGACGAATTGTAAACGCCTTGCTCTCAGCTTCTTCCACGCCGTCAACATAGATCTTAACGGCATCCTTGCCTATAGTGACAGCCACATGATGAAGACCTGCTCCAAGCTTTGAGGCAGAAAGGATTTGTTCGCCATCGCCATTGTTCATTACGAAACGCATCTCAGAACCGTTTGAAGGTGTCAGGAACATGTATTGGTCAGTGCCATTGCCGAAATCGAAGATTCGCGTCCATGACTTTGTTGAGCTAAGGTTATAAACCCAAGTGGCAATAGTGAGTTCATCGTTTGCAGCCACTGTAGATGGCAGCAGCAGATAGTTTTTGTTGTTTGCGCTGAACTGAAGTGAGTGCGAGCCGTTCTTAACACCCATTGAAGTAGAATAGTTGATGGTTCCACTGCTCTGTGCATTGAGCATGTTCGCAGAAGCATCCTCAACATTTGAGTCAAACGAATAATGAGCAATGAGAGCCTTCTCGCCTGTTGTCTTGGCAGTGACAATCTCTGATGCTACAGAGCGATTTCGCGCTTTGTCGATAGCCATCACCTTGTACTTGTATTCACGATTGCAAGAAAGCATATTGTCGAGGAACTGAGTTCCCGCAATCATTCTGCCTATCACGTCCCAATCTTCTGTTCCCTGTGGAGCACGGAGCACTTGGTACGCCTGAATATCACTGTCAGAATTTGCTGTCCATGAAAGAAGTATTGACGCACTTTGAGGAGTTGCTGTAACACCTGTTGGAGCCTTTGGAGCGATGAGGTCGCGAGAAGTTCCTGTAGGCATGAAACGCCATTGCTGCTCCTTCTGACCAGTGAATCTGCTCTGCGAGATGCTGTTGCCGTTCATTTCAAGATAGAAACCAGAATGACGCGAACGAATATACCAGTTGTTTTCTCCTGCATATTCAAGAATCCATTGCTCGTTACTTCCCTTGCTTCCTGTATAGCCGATGATTTTGTCGCCTACGGATGTGCCCCAGTTCTTCACGTCCCAAACAATGCTGGTGATAGCTGCCGATGAGATGGTGTAATAGCTATAGTCAGTACCTTGGCGTGGATTGACCAGAGCAAGTTTCCATCGCTGGTGATCTCCCGTCTTAGTCATCAGATAATCTGTCAAGCCTATTGCCTCTCCGACATTTGTCTTGCCACTTGGAAAACCAATCACCTTTGAGTTCTTTGCCGACATGATCACATATTCGCCTTCGCCAATCGCCTCGCATGGAACATCCTCGCCATACTGAACCTGTATGAGTCGCTCAGCGTTGGTTGTGTTCTGCTGATAACCAGTACCACCAGGAATTTGCATGAAGTAGTTGTAGTAAGGGCCAAAGCTGTCATAATATACAGGGCGATCGGTAGAAATAATCTCGTAGTTGCAATCCTTGCCCTGACGTTCACTACTTCCAATGAAAGCATCTATCCTGCCATCTTCACGCTTATAGACAGTAGCTGCTGTCCATGTGTTGCGATTTTCTGCATAACCGATTTCCTTGCCCTTTGCTGACGAAATGCAAAACTCTCCGCGAGCAGCGCCTTCAAACCCCCACCACACACCAGAGTTCATGCCGTAATGAATGCCTACAAAGGCTTCCATCACGTTATGAAGTTCGTCGGCAGTGCCGTGGTTTCCGTCATTGGCTACTGTCTTCCAGAAGTTTGCGTAGTTGTCGAAAGAACCTGCAAGCTGGTGAGTGTTGCCTTCTGTCACGTATGGCTTCATGTAGTTGTACCATTCCCAGGCATAGTCGCAGTTCAGCGTGTTGCCAGCCGATATGCGAATACCTGCAAACTCAGAATCCTCGCTTATGTATTTGCATATAGCCTTGAAGTCAGCTTTTGAACCTTCCTGCCATCCGGTGTAGTCAGGTTCGTTGAAAGGAGAAACGGTAATGACATTGAAGCCTTTCGCCTTGCAGTATCTTACCGTTGCCTTTATCACGCGATACCACTCGTATGGCTTGCCGTGATAATTCTTGTAGTTCTGGTCGCAGTTAGGGAAATTCTGCTTGTTTGTCAGCACCTCATGGTCGCAGTTGAGGATGATGTTCTTGACACCACTTATCGCGATGTTGTTCAAGCGTGACTGAAGGGTTTTCTGTTGCTGTTCAGAGAGTTCTCCGTTTTCGTCAACAAGATCGCTTGGTTGGAACGAAACGCGACCAATGTTCAATACGTCGCCGATGTAATTGTGGCCACGGGTAACATTGTCGGCACTATTCCATGCCACGTCCATACCCCAGTTTATAGGTGCAGCAGGCAATGGACAAGCCGTGATGTCTGTATTCGACTTGAACGTGAGCTTGGTTGCATCTATCGGATAAGCCTTCATGTATTGGGCAGAATGCTCAATATCTTGCGAGAAAGTATTTAAGGAAACTGATAGGGTTAAAGCAATAAGGATATTCCTGTTTTTCATAAAAGTTCTTTGTTTATCGCGACAAAATTAATAAAATTATTTATTAAATCACGCTAAATCTCATTTTTTTTCAAAATCACGCTCATTTATGCCGTTTGATGAATGAAAAATCGAAGAACAACAATCAAAAAGGGGTGACAAGATACAATTAGGCACATAACTAAGATATATAATAAAAACAAAGATTCAACCAAATTCCACCAAAATATGTGATGAGATTAGGTAGAATTAGGTTGAATCCCTGTCTAAAAGATAATTATCTAAGTTTGGTTTATTTGTGCCTAAAGTATATTGTTCCCTTTTATTATCAAGAATTTGAGAAACGAAGTTCTTTATAAAAATAATTCGTCAGGTTATTTCAATATCTTCTTGACCTTATTGCCTTGCTTTATTATATAGATACCACTTGATTCATTGGCAAGTGACCTTACGACTCTACCGTTGATGTCGTATATCACGGCTTTTTCCTTCTGATTGTCAGCAACGGCGTTTATTCCATCTGCTTCACCTTTTACATGAATGGTGACAGTGTGGTGCGAAGCTGTTGGGAATACTGTATTTCCAGAAGCCTTCAACAGTATCTTGTAGTCGCCGGTTGCGTCTGGTTTTCCTGAGATTGTAACGGAACGTTCTGTTGCGTTGTGAACAAATGACAAGCAAGGATCAATGCCTTTCGTTTCTCCTTTTGAGCTGTAGGTAGAGTCAACCGATACTGAAGTACAGTTGAGATAATACAGCTTCATGTCCTTGATTTCTTCGCCGAGAGTAATTGTCTGCTCAAGGGAATATTCATCTTCCGGAGTGAATGTAGTGCGGAATCTGTCAGGCAAGTAATATCCAAGGTGTGGAGGTTGGTTATAGGCAGTGTTCTGCCATGTTATGCCCATGCGATAAGTGTGGTCGTGCATCAATGTTGGCACACGGTAATTCGTTGTTCTTCCTGTTGAGAAAATCGTAATCTGTGAGCCATTGCTTGAGTTCCAGAGTATAACTTCCTCACGCCAGTCGCCAAGGATGTCGGCAAGGAGATTCGGAGTTGCCTTAGTGCTATTGCAGCAGCTTGACGACTCATAGTCATACATGTTCTTGCTCTTGATATACAGGCGTGTGGTGCCGTTTCCGTTCCAACTGTCAACCTTTCCACCGTCGAAGAGTTCGTCCTGCAAGTCGCCGTCCCAATAGATGCGGAAATTCAAGGAAGTGCTCTTGGAGGAAATCTCTTTGCCTGTCACTGCGCTTCGTTGTCCTCTCTGGTCGGAAGAGCTGAAATAATATCCGTAGTGATCGGCTGACAATTGTGCCGCCATGCCGCGACCGTTATCAACTCCGCTGTTGCCACCCTGGTGAATAATCTCGCCAGTGGCAGCATCATGAACATCCCATGAGTAAGTTCCCTTTTCCTCATGAACATCGAAAACCTCAAGCCCTGGACGAGTAGGATCCAAGTCAGCAAGATGTATTGCGTCGCCATGACCGAAACCAGTGGCATACAGCAGTTTACCGTCATGGTCAAGAGCTGCTGAACCATAGATTATTTCGTCAAAGCCATCGCCGTCCACGTCTGCACATGAAATGTTGTGGTTGCCGTTGCCATAGAGAGTATTTCGACCTAATCCGGCAAAGGATGTTGGCGGAGTATAGGTTGTTGACTTGCCAGCTCCGCTTTCGGTGTAGTCAACGAGTGAGTATCTTGTCTTTGAATCCGACTTGTGCAGCCATCGTGGCTTGAGTTCCTTTCCGTCAAAATCCACTGCCCAAACGTAAGCGTAAGTGTAATAGCCACGACCAAAGATTCCGGAAGCACCAGCGTCAGGGCCATCGAGCGATGCCACTGTAGCAAGATAACGCTCGCCACGGTTGCCATAGCTTCCAGTGTCGCTCTTGCCTGAGCGGTCGTCCCAGTTGAATGTTCCTGTTGCTTCGCTTAATACAGAAGTAGCATTGCGGTTCGGATTGTATGGAATTGTGTGAATAGCCTTGCCTGTAGCACCTTCAAAGACAGTGAGATACTCATGGCCGCCATTGATTCTTCCTCCTGACACTACCCAACTCTTGCTGTTGTTCACCGCCTTGATGGTAGCATTCGTCGCTGCTTCCGACACGTAATTATTGGTACCATCGAGCGAACCCGGAGCCGTCTTGCACATCAGCTCTGCCTTGCCGTCGCCATCGAAGTCATAAACAAGGAACTGCGTGTAATGGGCACCGGCACGAATATTTCGACCGAGGTCTATTCGCCAAAGCTTTGTGCCATCAAGGCGATAGCAATCGATGTAAACATTTCCCGTTGTACCACTCTGCGAATTATCCTTTGAATTTGATGGATCCCACTTCACGAACAGTTCGTACTGTCCATCGCCATCCACATCGCCAACACTCATGTCGTTAGGCGAATAAGTGTATGCCTCACTGTCGAGCGTGCCACCGGCAGGTCGGTCAAGATTGAGTGTGAGATAAGGTTTGCTCCAAGGCGAAACCGCATCCGTAGTATCTACTGGTTCGCCCTTCACCTTCGTCACTATCTGGTATTTGGAAGCAGTGGAACCGTAATTGTCGTTATAGCACGTTGCCTTATAGATGTCCTTGGAAACGGCAACACCATTGCGCAGTACATCGAAGGTCGTGTGCGTCTCGTCGTCAGTACCCAAGAATCTCCAACTGACAAAGATTCCTGTTGTCTCAGAAGGCAGTGCCACAACGCCACGGTCAAGTTTCTCCATCTGCGAAACAGGAGTAACCTGAGCATTCACTTGTGTGGCAGAAGCAAGTAAAAGAGCTGAAAATAAAGTTTGTTTAGTTACCATTGTGTTATATCTTTCCTTAATTATTCTTTCGCAAAGGCGCCAAGGTGACCGGAAGGCTTTCAAATGATTCCGGTGATGTCCACCATATAGCGCTCATTTGGGCGACAAAGTTAATAAATTTATTCTATTAATCCACATCAAAAGATGTTTTTTTTGGAAAAAGAGTGAGGTTACTAAGGGCAGAACAGTGTTAATTTGAATGAAGTTGATTGTGCGACTGTAAGCAAATGTGGTGTTTTTGCTTACAAATTGTAAGTTGTAAACACTGCAACTTTTCTCTTCTTTTAGGAAAAATAAGCGACTTTAAACGCAAAGAAAATGGGTGTTTAGTGACCTTTCTATGACTTCCTTCCAAAAAGTCCCACGGAAATTTTAAAAACTCATAGAGTTTTGCATCAAAAGTCTATGAGTTTTTTGCATAAACTCATAGCTTTTTAGGGCCTTTTGCGCCTATTTTTCCTCCATTTTAGCAGGGATTTTCAGGTCAAAAATGACATGCTTTTTTACAAGTTCCTTATAATCAAGCATATACGTAACTCGCTATATTTCGCGTTTTTTCGAGCAAATTATCAGTTAGAGAAATATTTTGCATTCTGGAGGACTTTAGGAAATGCAGATTGTAAGCATAATGCCGTTTTTTACTTACAGATTGTTAAATCCAATCATTGCCAGTAGAAGTCTTTGTCTGCCGTAGGCAGGAGTAAAAGTTTTCGTGCTCGAATTTGGCGTTTTACATATTTATTATTAACTTTGCAGCATAAACTGTATAAACCCAAAGAATATGAAGAATCTTCTACTCAACACTCGTTTCCTGCTCATTGCCTTGATGATGAGCCTTGCATCAATGGCTGAAGCCAAGGATTTCACCTACGATTTCATGTCGTCGATCCCTAACGGATGGTCGTCAACCCCTGCTCCCCTCGCCTTTGAAAGTACCAACAGAGGAACGCAGTACAATGTGTCGGCATCGCTTACACTGAAGAATGCGAAGAACGTGACGAAGGTTGTCGTGACCTGCTCTTCAAACATTGCCGACAAGAACACCATTGCTCTCAGCGTAGGCAGCTCGCAGTTTGGCACAACGCAGACATTCGCCAAGGAAACAAACGTGGAGAAGACGTTCTCCGGCAACGCCGCTTCAGGCGACATAAAGATTACTCTCACTCGTGCCGACAAGTCCATCTACATTGCAAAGGTAGTAGTGACGGCAGACGAGATTGGTGGCAGCACAGGAGGCAACACTGGCGGTGGCACAGGAGATGACACTGGCAACAAGAATCTCGACCCAAGCTACGTCTATGGAGAGCCTACGACAATAGTTCCAACTGGCGAGATTGGCAACAACGCGGCTTACTCCTTCGTGCAGAACAACATCCTGGTAAGCACTACCGTGGGCGGTCAGGCGGAAAAGTACTTCGGCTGCAACGCCGGCAACGCCATCACCTTCACTGCAACAAAGAACATCAAGGCTGTGGTAATAAACGGCTATGTTAAGAAGGACTTTGAGGCTACGGCAAGCAGCGGAGAGATACTTTACGTTGATGCGTCGGAGAGCGAGGTAGAGGCTGACCCTGTCTTGGCGGTACTTGATGTTGACAGCAAGACGGTTACGATAGAATGCGTGAAGCAGTTGCGCTGCTACTCTGTGGAGGTTTACTTCAACGAAAATCCTGAAATAGGCATCGACGATGGCGGTAACGGCGAACTTGGCGATTACAATTTCGACTACGAGCCAGACGCACAAACCACGCTCAACCTTGTGTTCGACGAAATAGAGTGCGACGACTACAGCGAATATTTCGGCTTCGACTATACTGACATCTATCTTATCAGCGACGACTACGAGATGGAACTTGCCGTGTTCGCTCCATACAACGAGGAAACCTTCCTCGCTCCTGGCACATACGAGATCAACGACACATACGAACCTGGCACAGTTCAGGCTTCCCCTGGTGGCGACGACATGTATGATTATCCTGCATACATCGCCACTGACTTCGTCTATGACGAGGAGTATGAGGAATGGCTATATTCTACAGCTTACTACATCGTGAGCGGTACGCTGACCGTGTCCGTGGAAAACGGCAACGTGAAACTTGAACTGAAAGGCAAGACTGCCAAGGGCAGCACCGTGAACGCCACTTACGTCAGTGGTCAAGGTGCAGACGGAATAAAGAACCTGAAGCTCACAAGCGCTACCGTTGACGGCAAGGTCATCCGCGACGGCAAGGTGGTAATCGTGAACAAGGGAAGATCCTTTGACACTGCCGGCAAGAGAATAAAATAATTTGATGAAGTGAGAAAACTTACTATTGCAATACCTATAGCCGTGATGCTGCTGATATGCTTGGCAGCATACGTGTTCCTCTATGTGAGCAATTCGGAAGTGCTCTTCATGGCACAGCTGCGCTCGCTCTTCACCAACGACTCCGACTTCTGGAACACTTGCATGGCGTATCCGGGCGGATTGCTTCGATGGGCAGGATTGTTTCTTACCCAGCTCTTCTACAAGCCTCTGTTGGGAACGGGCGTGCTGACAGCCATTTGGCTCGTCACTTTCGTGCTCTTAAAGTATGGATTGAAGGTCAGCAACAGCCTTTCGCCATTGGCGGCAATACCTGCCGTCTGCCTTCTCGCGTCGATAGTGCAGTTAGGCTACTGGATTTATTACATTCAGCTCCCCGGCTATTTCTTCCGCGAAAGCCTCGGTTTCCTTTCAGTGGCGTTGCTTCTGTGCATTCCGAATGGCAAGACAAGCATACCTGCGTCAGTGGTTTCCGCTGCTCTTTATCCTTGCATTGGCTACTACTCATTAGTGGCTCTTGCCTGCATAGCCTTGCGTGATGCCATCAGATACAAGCAACGCATCCACCTTATTGGCGCTGCTGTGGCAGTAGTGTTAGCGGTAATAGTTCCGCTCATTCTCAGGAATGCCTATACGACTATCAGGCCTGAAGATGCCTATTCACAAGGATTTCCGGTATTCTACAAGATTATCTACCAGACGGATTTCCAAACTCCTTTCCAGATAGCCATCGGTGTGCTCATGCTCTTGTCTGTAATGCCGCTCATTGCACAAAGGGTAAAGCTTGGAAAACTGCAACCGATAGCCTCCCTTGCTCTGCTCGTTTCCGTTGCTGCTGGCAGCTATCTGTGGGTAAAGGGCAAGAACATCACCGACAACAACTTCCATGCGGAATGCAAGGCATACGCGGCTGCTGACGAACAGCGTTGGGACGACGTGCTCTACACGGTGGCAAGTATTGAGGAGAATCCTACCCGCGAGCTTGTGGTATTGAAGAATATTGCACTTTTCAACACAGGGGAAATTGGCAATGAGATGTACAAATACAAGGACCTTTCGCAGGAGCCTAACACTCAGGACACGATTCATATCTCACTTGTTGACCTCGCAGCTCCTCTCATCTACCTTCATCACGGACAAGCTAACTACGCTTACCGCTGGTGCATAGAGGGCAATGTTCAGATGGGGGAGTCGGTTTCAAACACGAAAGTGATGGCGTTGGCAGCACTCATCAGTGGCGACAATGAGGCTGCAAGAAAGCATTTCGGCACTCTTACGCGTACATTATATTATAAAGAATGGGCTGAAAAGTATATTCCGCTCATAGGAAAACCGCAGGAGATAGCAAAATGCAGCGAATTGGAAAAGATGGCTGAGGCTCACAAATGTATTGTAAACAGGACGCGTTCCGACAATTATCTATGCGAGAAGTTCCTTGTAGATGACTACAGCACTTCGTATTTCCCTGAGTCGGCTTACATGTCGGAGATGACTTTGGCTTACTCGCTTGTCAGTCGTGACATACAGTTGTTCTGGAATCACTTCAATGATTACGCAAAACATTTAGGCAACAAGCCGATGCCTATCCACTACCAGGAGGCTGCCTACATGTACGGTGTGCTTGAACCACAGAGCATGGACATCTCAAGAATGCCTTTCGACAAGGCGAAAGTCGTAGATCGTTACAACGCCTTCTTCCAGACAAGTCAGAAACTCCTACAGTCGGGCATGACGGAAGCAGCTGTAGCCGACGCTACGCGCTACGAATATGGTGACACTTTCTGGTGGTCATACTTCTTTGACAGAAATTCAAACTATTATTGATAATCATGACAAAGAACATTATTATAATACTGTTGTCGGTAGTTTTCCTGTTCTCTTGCGGACACCCTTCCGTACCACAAGGTGCAAAGGAGCAGGGCAAACTGCCTGCTATCTACCCGGATTACACGGAGGTGACCATTCCTGCTAACCTTTGTCCGCCAAACTTCATGATGGAAACGCCTTGCGAAGAGGTTGTAGCGCAACTGAGCGCGGGCAATCTCGAGTATTGCTATGGCAAGGAAAACAAGGTCGTCATTGACGAAAGCGAATGGGCAGAACTGCGCGATGCGGCAAAAGGAAAGAGCATCAGCGTGAAGGTTTTCGCAAAGAACAATGGGGAATGGATTGCCTACAAACCTTTCTCCATACACGTGGCGAAGGAAGACATCGACCCTTATCTGTCGTATCGCCTCATCGAACCATCGTATGTTATCTATAACGATCTGAGCATTGAGCAGCGAAACATTACATCCTTTGATGCTTCCGACATCTACAACAACCAGCTCTATAACACTCCGGATAAGCAACAGTGCATAAACTGCCACTCTTACCAGAACTACAAGACTTCAAACATGCTCTTCCATGTGCGCCAGAACGGTGGCGGAACGGTTATCGTGCATGACGGAGTGGTGGAAAAGGTTGACCTGAAGACGGACAGCACAATAAGCGCAGGAGTTTATCCTGCATGGCATCCGACAGAATCTCTCATAGCATTCTCCACGAACACTACCCAGCAGTCGTTCCACACGAAGGACAACGACAAGATAGAAGTGTTTGACTCTGCTTCAGACCTTATCCTCTATGATGTGAATAACCACAAGGTTACGACCATCAGCCAGGAGAAAGACGAACTGGAGTGTTTCCCTACTTGGTCGCCAGACGGCAAGACCTTGTATTACACATCAGCGCATTTCGAGTTTGTTTCCGATACTCTAAGCAACCAGTTGGAACTCGTCTCGCGCTATAAAGAGGTGAAATACAATATCTATTCTCGCAGTTTTGACGCAAAGAGCCAAACCTTCGGACCTGCGGAACTGGTGTTTGATGCGGCTGCCATGGACAAGAGTGCTACACTACCACGCTTGTCTCCTGACGGCAAGTTTCTCACTTTCTCGCTTGGCAACTATGGCTGTTTCCATGTTTGGCACAACGATGCTGACATAATGGTTATGGATTTGCAGACAAAGAACGCAGTGGCAGCCGACGGATTGAACAGCAAATATTCCGAAAGCTACCCTTCTTTCTCATCAAACGGACGATGGCTGATGTGCGCTTCACGCTGTGACGATGGCAATCATACTCGCCCTCGCATAGCTTATTTCGACAAGAACGGAAAATGCAGCAAGGCTTTCCTCCTTCCACAAGCCGACCCAGAGCGCTACAAATGTATGTGGAAGTCGTTCAACCGACCTGAGTTCATGACCGAACCAGTCAAAGTTTCGCCTCAGCAGTTTGCCGCGAAAATCAAGGAAGAATAGGCTTGAAACTACCTGCCCCCCTCTGAAACTATTTGAAACCCTTTATACTAAAACATAAACAATGAAGACAAAACTCCTGTTAATCACTGCTTTGTTAGGCTTCGGCGCTACCACATTCGCACAAAAGAAGGCTGCCGTAAGCGAAGCAGTAGCGGAAGACCCAAACGAGATGGTTTGCTATCTCTTTACGTATTTCAACAGCAATGCTCCAAAGGACGAGCAAATATGCTATGCCCTTTCCGACGATGGCTATAACTATACGCCACTGAACCATGGCAAGCCGGTGATCAGTTCCGATACAATCGCTCTCACTCAGTGTGTGCGCGACCCTCACATCCTTCGTTGCGAAGACGGCAAGACATTCTACATGGTGGCTACCGACATGAAGTCAGACCTCGGTTGGGCAAGCAATCGTGGCATCGTCATGATGAAGAGTACTGACCTCATCCACTGGCAGCACTCTACAGTGAACTTTCCTACACGCTACACTAAGGAGTGGAAGGACGTGACTCGCGTGTGGGCGCCAGAGACTGTCTATGACCACAAGGCAGGAAAGTACATGGTATTCTATTCGCTATTGAAGAAGGATGGCGGCTTCGACAAGATCTACTACCAGTACGCCAACAAGGACTTCACCGACCTTGAAGGAGAACCAAAGTGGCTCTTCGATTGTGGTAATGCTACTATCGATGGCGATATTGTATATAATGAAGCTGACCAACTCTACCACCTTTTCTTCAAAACGGAGGCTGGACGTGGCATCTTCCAAGCTACTGCCAAGAATCTCACTGACAGATGGCAGAGAGTAGATGGACATGTTGACCAGACAAAGGAATCCGTGGAAGGCGTTGGCGTATGCAAGGCTATAGACGGAAAGAGTTGGATCATCATGTATGACTGTTACGGAAACGGTCACTATCAGTTCTGCAAATCAGAGGATTTGAAGACTTTCCAGTTCGTTCAGAACACGGAGGTCAAGGGTGCTTTCACTCCTCGTCACGGCACTATCATCCCTATCACACGCGCTGAGAGAGATCGTCTTCTTAAGGAGTATGGCAATTTCGCACAGCCTATCCTCCCAGGCTTCCATGCTGACCCGGAGATTCTCTATTCCCAGCAGACAAAGAAATACTATATCTACTCTACAACTGACGGCACTCCTGGTTGGGGCGGACATGACTTCAGCGTGTTCTCTTCTGACGACCTCAAGACTTGGAAGGACGAAGGCAAGATGCTCGACCTCAAGGGCGACCAGGTGAAGTGGGCAACAGGCAACGCTTGGGCACCTTGCATTGAGGAAGTAAAGCAGAAAGACGGCTCATACAAGTATTATTTCTACTTCAGCGGCCATAATCCAAAGACTAACAGAAAGGAGATAGGTGTTGCCGTTGCTGATAATCCTGTAGGTCCTTTCGTTGCATCGGAGCAACCAATCATCACTGATGCCGACCGTCCAAAGTCAAAGAATGGCGGTCAGGCTATAGATGTTGACGTGTTCAAGGATCCAAAGTCAGGCAAGTATTACCTCTATTGGGGCAATGGTTTCATGGCTGGTGCCGAGCTCAATGAAGACATGATGTCCATAAAGAAGGAAACCATTGTTGATCTTACTCCAGAAGGTGGTAGCCTTCAGACTTGGGCTTACCGTGAGGCTCCATACGTAATCTACCGCAAGGGCACTTACTACTTCATGTGGTCAGTGGACGATACTGGTGCTGCCAACTATCATGTTTGCTATGCAAAGAGCAAGACTCCGCTGCCTTCTGGTCATCTGACCATTGACGAAAATAACTACAACGTCATCAAGCAGGTGCCTGAGAACAAGATTTATGGTACTGCCCACAACTCAATCCTTCAGGTTCCAGGCAAAAAAGACGAATGGTACATCGTTTACCATCGTATAAACAAGGACTACATGAACCGCCACTTCTCTCCAGGCATCCATCGTGAAGTGTGCATCGATCGCCTCACGTTCGACAAGAAGGGCAACATCATTCCTGTAACTCCAACACTGAACGGCCCGTTCTAAGCTATAATTCCACATGAGCAAACTTACTCGCACAATAGTAAACACTTGCAGCGACCTCGTAGCATTCCTGTTCATTCAGTTGCTTTGCACTTTGATAGGACAGCTGGTAACTCCTGATTTCCAAACAAATGGATTGGCTTTGAGCCTCAGTTTGTTGGCAAGCAGCATGATCACTGCCGCTTTCTACTGGTGGAGAAAATGGTGGACGGAGGACATGAAGGATACGAAAGCTGTTAGTTGGATGGTGTATTTCGTGCTGCTAATTGTGGCTTTGGGTAGTTTCCTTCCGTCACTTGCCTTGCTTGAATTGATGGGCGTTGAGGCAAACGAGCAGCAGGAACGACTGATGATGGACATCATCTCTTCGCCTTTCGGCTTTCTGATAATAGCTGTTATCGTTCCTATGGCTGAGGAAATCGTTTTCCGTGGAGCAATCCTTCGCACCCTCCTTGGGTATTTCCATAAGGAAAATGCAGACAGCGTGCATGGTTATGTCTCAAGCGAAGCCGGCGGAATGGAACGAAAGGGTAGGGATGGAGTGTGGATTTCCATCGTGATTTCCGCTATACTCTTCGGTTTTGTCCATGGAAATCTGGCGCAGTTCATTCATGCTACTCTTCTCGGCATTCTGCTTGGTTGGATTTATTGCAATACGAAAAGCATCGTTCCCGGCATCGTTTTGCACTTCCTGAACAATGCAATAACATACTTCCTTGTCACGTTTTTGCCAGAAAAGAACGACGCCTCGCTCTTGGAACTCTATGATGGTGACACTCTGAAAATGATTCTTCATGTAGCTTTCTCTGTCCTGATGCTCATCTATTCCGTATGGCGACTCAATGTCATCTTCAAGAAGAAATCCATGAATGTAGGATAAGAATTCCAAGTTTACTTGATAATTATTAACATCAAACAAAATATTAATCTTTCTTTGTAGTTATTCTCTATAATGCAACGTCAAATTAGAAAATTGCAAACAACACATTAATTATTAATAAAAATGAGAAAAATTTCATCATTGATTATCATGCTGTTCGTTGCCCTTGTGGCAATGGCTCAGCAGATGCCTCCTATTGAGTTCAATAAGGATGTGCGTCGCGGTAAGTTGGACAATGGTCTTACTTACTACATTCTCAAGAACCAGTATCCTGAGCACCGCGCAAGCTTCTGGATTGCCCAGCGTGTAGGTTCTATTCAGGAAGAAGACGACCAGCGCGGTCTTGCTCACTTCCTTGAGCACATGGCGTTCAATGGCTCTGAGAACTTCAAGAGCTCTGATGCTATCGTTGAGTTCTGCCGTTCTATCGGTTGTTCTTTCGGTGGCGAGCTCAATGCTTACACTTCTACAGACGAAACAGTTTACCGCGTATGCAACGTGCCAACAGAGCGCACAGAGGTTACAGACTCTGTAATGCTCATCCTCAAGGACTGGGCTAACGGTCTTTCTCTTGAGGGTTCTGAGATTGACAACGAGCGTGGTGTGATCCACGAGGAATGGCGTCTCCGCTCTTCTGCTACCCAGCGTATCCTTGAGCGTAACCTCCCAACTATCTACCCTGGCTCAAAGTATGCTTACCGTATGCCTATCGGTACTATGGAAGTAGTTGACAATTTCTCTTACGACGCTCTCCGCAATTACTATAAGAAGTGGTATCGTCCTGACAACCAGGCTATCGTAATCGTTGGTGACATCGACGTAGATCGCACAGAAGGCAAGATCAAGGAGTTCTTCGGTAAGATTCCTGCACCTGCTGCTGATGCTGCTCAGGTAGTAACAGAGCCAGTGCCAGACAACGACGAGATGATTGTTGTTGTTGACAAGGACAAGGAGCAGTCTCAGAACATCATTCTCATGTGCTTTAAGTCAGAGCCACTTCCACGCGAGATGCGCGAGACAATGATGGCAGAAATGGTCAACATCATGACTTCTTCTGTTTCTTCTATGGTTAACGAGCGTCTTTCTGAAGCAGCTCAGGAAGCTGATTGTCCTTTCACACAGGCATCACTTAGCTACGGTACTTTCATCATGTCACGTTCAATGGACTGTTTCGAGCTTGATGTAGTGCCAAAGGAAGGCAAGGATGTAGAGGCTGCTCAGGCTGCTTACCGCATCATGCTCCGCGCTTTCAAGACTGGTTTCACTGACAGCGAGTTCCAGCGTGCCAAGGATGACATTATCGCTCAAGTAGAAGCTCAGGCTCAGAACAAGGACAAGATCCACAACGACCGTATCGGTCCAAGACTCTATCGTCACTATCTTGACGGCGACGCTGTGCCAAGTCCAGAAACAGAACTTCAGCTCGACCAGATGATTTGCGGTCAGCTTCAGGTAGCAATGATCAACCAGATGATGGGCGAGATGACTCAGGAAATGGAAAGCGGCAAGAACGCTGTTATCCTCTCTTTCAATCGTGAGGCAGAAGGCGTTGCCATTCCTACTACCGACGCTTTCAAGAATGCTGTTCTCGCAGTAAACGGTGAGTCGTTCGAAGCATATGTTGATAATACAAAGAACGAACCTCTCGTACCAAAACTTCCAAAGCCAGGCAAGATCAAGAGCGAGAAGAAGAACGCTAAGTACGATGCTACTGAACTCGTTCTCTCTAACGGTGCAAAGGTTATCATGAAGAAGACTGACTACAAGGCTGACCAGGTTATGTTCTATGCTACATCTGTTGGTGGTAAGTCTCTCTATGGTAAGTCTGATGCTACAAACTTCAAGATGCTCGACGCTGCGGTAGAGGCTTCTGGTCTTGGAAACTTCAGCAACCAGGAACTCCAGAAGGCACTTGCAGGCAAGAAGGTTTCGCTTGGTTTCTCTCTCGGCAACCAGCATGAAGTTCTTGAAGGTACTTCTACTCCTAAGGACATCGAGACTTTCATGCAGCTCGCTTACCTATATTTCACTAAGATTAATCCTGACGAGAAATCTTACGCAAGTGTTGTTGCTCAGTATGAGAATATCCTCAAGAACATTGACATCAACCCAGACGTAGCTTTCTCTGATTCATTGGCGAACACTCTCCACGACTACAATTACGCTGACCAGCGTATTACTCTTGATGATCTCAAGAAGGTTGACTACGCACGTTGTCTCCAAATTGCAAAGGAGCGTCTTGCTAATGCAGGCGATTTCACATTCTACTTCGTTGGTAATTACGACGAGGCTGAACTCAAGAACCTCATATGTCAGTATATCGGTTCTCTCCCTGGCAATCCAAAGAAGGCTGAGAAGTCTAAGCCAGTTGCAGTTTATCATCAGGGTGTAAAGGAGAACGTCTTCACTCGCAAGATGGAAACTCCTAAGGCTAACGCTCGCATCGTATGGTATAGCACAACAACTCCTTACACTATTGAGAATCAGCTCAACGCTCAGGCAGCAGGTGAAGTTCTCGCCATGATCTATCTCCGCGAGATTCGTGAAAAGGAAAGTGCTGCTTACTCTGCATCAGCTGGTGGTAACATTTCACCATCACTCGACATTCCTTTCTGCCAGATCGTAGGTGTTTGTCCGTTCACTCCTGAGAAGAAGGACATTGCTCTCCGCATCATGGAAGAGGAACTCGTAAATCTCTCTAAGACAGTTGACGCTGACATGCTCGCTAAGGTTAAGGAGAACATGCTCAAGACTACTCAAGAGCAGCTCAAGACCAACGGCTACTGGCTCAATATCATGGCTGCTGACTATGAGTATGGCGTAGATGCTCTCACAAAGACAGAGGCTGCCATCAGGGCTCTTACTCCAGAGTCAGTATCTAACTTCGTGAAGAATGTTATACTTCCTGGCAACAAGGTTAAGGTCGTTATGCTTCCAGAAGAGTAAATATGTAATACAAAAGGACATTGAATCCTTTGTCCTAACCAATACAAAAATCCCCAACTCTCAGCAAAGAAAGTTGGGGATTGTTTTGTATTGTAGTTTATGTACTCAGCTTCTGGCTTTAATTATTAAGCCTTTAGCTTTTAGCCTCGCTCGTTAGAGCAAACTATTCGGTACATTCGTTCACGAGATAGGCGATGCTTACGTATGGCACACCACTGTTTGAAGAGAGACCGATCTCGCAAGTGCGGCTGTTGGAATAACCCACTGCAATGCCTGCCTTCTGCACCTGTGAAGGGAGCTTACGGAGAGCATACTTGTTGAGTTCTGGATGAGTGAAACCGCGGTCGCCGGCAAATGCACAGCAGCCAACACCTTCCGGCACGAGAACCTTCTCAGTAGTACAGAGCTGGGCAAGGTTGATGATGGTTTGTGCAAGTCCCATCTCGCGAGTAGAGCAAGTGATGTGAATAGCCACTGGCTGGTTCTTTGGCTTGAACGTGAGGCGTTCGCGGAGGAATGTATAGATGAACTCTGCTGGTTCGTAGAGCTGCATTGACTTTATCTTCTTGCGCATACGGTGGAGACAAGGGCTCTGGTCACAAAGCACTGGATAGCGTCCGTTCTCAGAAGCCTTGATGAGAGCCGCCTCAAGTTCCTTCGTCTTGCGGTCGGCAATATCCGGCATACCCTTGCTTTCCCATATTGTACCGCAGCAGAGGTTGTCCATATTCTCAGGATAGATTACCTCATAGCCAGCCTTTTCCAACAGCTGAGTCATCTCCGTTACGAGTGGCTGCTTGTATGGAGAATCCTTCTGCTGTCCCATTGCTTGGTTGATACAAGAAGGGAAATAAACGACCTTGAGGTTCGCCTTCGGCGAGGCTGATGGGTTATGGCTCATGGCTGATGAATAAACAGCCTTTGGCATTGCAGGTGTCCAGAGAGGAATGCCCGTCTTATGGAGTGTAGCACATACGCCACTCATAAGCTTTGTGCCAAGAACATTATGACCAATGTTTGCAAGAGAGAGAATAGGACGAAGACCATTCTTCACGCCGTGCATGTGCTTAGCGGCAAAGTCGGCAACCTTATAGCCAGTGCTGCCCTTAGGGAAGTCTTCCTCTTCACGAATCTTATGAGTAAGGTCTGCAACGTTGATGCCCATCGGACAAGAGGTAGAGCAAAGACCATCGCCGGCACATGTTTCGTTGCCAGGATATTTGAACTGCTTCTTGAGGAGGTTGTAACGTTCTGCGGCCCCCCCCGTCTCCCCCACAGGGGGAGTGTTGCTCGACATAAGACCCTTCAGGCGAGTGAGCTCACGCTGTATAACGATACGCTGACGAGAGCTGAGGG